>NZ_LT840184.1:1407349-1725280 GCF_900177425.1 Paenibacillus uliginis N3/975
CAAGATATGCTGTATGTAGCGCTGCCTGTAAAGCAGGGAGATTATGACGGATATATCCGTTTGTCCATGAGTTTAAAGGCCGTAGATCAAGGCGTCTGGCAGGGATGGCTTGTTATGGGCGGAGGGCTTGTCATCCTGTTTATCATTGCTGCCCTTGTGAGCTACAAAGTAGCGGCTAATTTGACATCTCCACTTGAGAAAATCACGCGTGTAGCACGGCAAATCACCCGGCAGGATTATGACGCTCGCGTCCCAATTCATCGCAAGGATGAGATCGGCCAGCTGGCACATGCAATCAACGGAATGGCTGACAGCCTTCAGACTCAATTGCAGACGATAAGGGACAACGAGGATCTCCTTCAAAGCGTCCTTAACAATATGACCGGTGGAATTGTGATGCTCAGCCATGACGGAAATATTGTGCTGGTGAACCGGGCGGCGGAGGGAATGCTCGGTGTTAAGGCAGATTATGTGACTGGTAAGTCTTACAGGGAGCTGCGTCAGCATTATGAACTTACCAAGCTTATGGAGGAAGGGCTAGAACACAGAAACAATTTTCGTGAAGAACGCAGTTTGTATTTTCCGGTAGAGTCCATAGTCCGTCTGGACGGAGTATCTATGGTTCAGGACGACGGATCGTACCGCGGGATGCTGTTCCTGCTTCAGGATGTGACTGATATCCGAAGACTGGAGCGGATGCGCAGCGAGTTTGTCGCAAATGTCTCTCACGAACTGAAGACACCGCTGGCGGCGGTGAAAGGTTTTGCCGAGACTTTGCTTGGCGGGGGAGTGAAAGATGAGAAGACCTCACGGTCTTTCCTGCAGATTATTTATGATGAATCCGAGCGGCTAAACCGGTTGATCCGGGACATTCTGGAGTTGTCCAAGATTGAATCCAAGCGGATTGCCATGGAGTTTTCACCGATCCATCTATCTACGTTCTTCGAATCTTTAGTCGAATTTATGCGGCCTGAAGCTGAAAAGAAAAAAATCAGCCTGAGTCTGCATGTTCCGGAAGAGTTGTTTATGGAAGGTGATGAGGATAAGCTTAGACAAATATTTACCAATCTTCTGTCTAATGCTATCAACTACACGCAGGAAGGTGGAAGGGTCCAGCTGATGGCAAGGGATATGCATCCGAATGAACAAGGAGATACCGTTGAGTTTATCGTCAAAGATTCGGGGCTTGGAATTCCGAAAAAAGATCTGCCTCGCATCTTTGAACGGTTCTATCGGGTGGATAAAGCACGTTCCCGGAGCTCAGGTGGAACCGGACTCGGGTTATCAATCGTAAAACACCTCGTTGATCTTCATCACGGGTCCATCAAGGTTGAGAGTGAGCTTGGCCTTGGTAGTTCTTTTGTAATCGAAATGCCGCTTCTTCAAGAAAATGATTAAGAGGTCAGGCTGCTTTTTAACATTGGGATAACATTCTGTTGATATACTGTGACAAGTATTAAAAATATATGGATCTGAGGGCGGGGTTAACATGGCTCAACGTTTGCTTGTTATAGAGGATGAACCGACACTTTCAAGGCTCTTGTCGTATAATTTGACGCAGGAAGGCTTTGATGTCACCGTGGAGGAACACGGAACGGCAGGGTATGACCGGGCGCGTGAGCAATCTTTTGATCTGATATTGCTGGACGTGATGCTTCCGGGCATGAACGGTTTTCTCATTTTGGAGAAGCTTCGTCAACAAGGGATAACGACGCCTATTATTATTTTGACAGCCAAGAATGCCGAGGAAGAGGTTGTGCAAGGCCTTAAAATGGGGGCCGACGATTACATTACGAAGCCTTTCGGTGTATCCGAGTTGTTGGCTAGAGTGTCGGCCGTCATGCGAAGGGTTTCCGGACACACTGAAGAAGTAAAAGAGACTGAAGAGCAGCGAAATGTAATCACACTAGGTCAGCTCGAAATTTTTCCGGATAAATACGAAGTGAAGCTGGGCGGTCAGAACATTAACCTCCGGCCAAAAGAATTTGAAGTGTTGTTATACCTGGCCAGAAAGCCAGGAGTCGTCTTAACCCGGGACGATCTCATGAATGTCGTCTGGGGATTCGACTACATTGGCGGTCAGCGGACAGTTGACGTGCATGTCAGCTCTCTTCGCAAGAAGCTGGAACTGGATCCCGAGTCGGTATTTATTGACTCTATTCGGGGTGTAGGATATAAGCTGGTAGTAAACCCTAAAAAAGCTCCCATCATTACTTAAATGATGAGGGCTTTTTTTATATGTAGGCGAAAAGGTGCATAAAAACTTAAGAGTTTACATTCCCTTCATATTCCAAACACATTCCGTTAATACTATTTCGATAAGATGCGTCTTAAGAACTAGATAAAGGAGTGGGGCTGCATGACGCTGCTTCAACTTAAGACACACGGCACGATGAATACGGAAAGTGATAATAAGCCAGAGCTCCATAATCATCTGACACAATCACAAAACACTACCGCGCTTGTCTTATGCAGGCCGGTTCCAGTCATCGGGATGAATGAGACCTGCCGCGAAGTGATGGACAAGTTCAAGACTAATCGAGAAATACCATGCATGGTTTATTGCAGTGAATCGGGCAAACCTCAAGGACTTATTATGCGGGGGGATATGTACCGCCGTATGACAGGCAGATTTTCCAGAGAAATTTATGATCACCGCCCGGCAATCTGTATTGCAGAAATGCAGCCTATGGTTGTGGATATTTCGCAGCCTCTATCACAACTGCTTCATCAAGCATTGCAACGTCCGGAATCTCAGTTTTATGATTGTGTGCTCATTACAGATCAGGATAAGTTTATCGGTGCTCTCACCGTGAAGGATTTATTGCATCTGTCCACCGTACTGCAAGAAGAAGCGGAGAACAAACGGGAATTTATTTTGAATGAAAACCATCGTCAAACTATTGAGATTGAAGAGTCTTTAAGCCAAGTAGCGGAGGCCGCAGAGGTAACGCAGACCCGAAGTCAAGTGATGAAGGAATGGTCTCAATCCGGAAAAGAGAAGCTGGAACAGGTAAGCAATTCATATACAGGACTAGTCAATGGTATGGAGGAGAGGGCTGGATTTGTCTCGCAGCTTTTACAAAATGCCGACAGTATTTCCTCGATTACCAAGCAAATTACCGAGATCGCTAACCACAGCAGCCTGCTCGCTATAAACGCTTCAATTGAAGCGGCACATGCTGGCGAACACGGGAAAGGGTTTCAGGTTGTCGCTGGTGAAGTTCAAACTTTAGCCAAGCAGACACGGAATTTATCTGAAGACATATCCAGTCTTCTGATCCAAATCCAACATCTCGTTGCAGAAACAGCTGAAGTTACCGCCGCTAGTCTAGAGGAAATCCGTTCCTGTGAGAGTATTGTTGCCGAGGGAGGCGGGATATTTATCCAAATGGAGCAGGTGGTTGACGAGGTAAGGGATGCCGGCAGCCAGGTCTATCATTTGTCAGAGGAAGCGGCTGAACGGGTCAAGCGGGTCAGGAAAGAGATGGACGAAATGAATGTCAGTCATTCCTATGATCCGCAAATTGAGTCTGAAAATCTTGAAAATGGTTAAAAAATTTACACAGAGTTTACAATTCTCGATAACTGAAATTACATTTCAGGATTAATATCAATATTGTAAAGCGGTAAGTAAAGAGACCAGATCTGAAGGAGTGGATAGGTTTGTTTAGTAAAAGGGGTCGTAAAACAGCAGGTATTCTCGTATTGATCATGATGCTGAGCACAGTGCTCGCAGCTTGCGGAGGCGGAGATAAGAAAACAGAAGTCGACAACGCAGGAGCCGGTGATTCACTTACCGGAACGATTGAAATTGATGGATCCAGCACGGTTCATCCGTTGACAGAAGCAATCGCTGAAGAGTTTGGAGCTGTAAACAAAGATGTCCGCATTCCGATTGGAACAGGTGGAACAGGCGCTGGCTTTAAACGGTTCCTGAATGGCGAAATCGCCATTACGAACGCATCCCGTCCGATTAAGGATAAGGAAGCTGCCGAAGCTAAGGAAAAAGGATTTGAATATCTCGAAGTTATGGTAGCCTATGATGGATTGGCTGTCGTTGTAAATCCGGAGAATGATTTTATTGATAAGCTGACTATTGATGAGCTGAAGAAAATATATGAGCCAGAAAGCAAAGTAAAGACATGGGCGGATGTACGTGAAGGTTGGCCTGCTGAGGAAATTAAAATCTACTCTCCTGGTACGGACCATGGAACATTTGATTATTTCACAGAAGTTATTAACGGTGAAGCACAAGTTAGCCGTAATGACAGCCAAATTACATTCAGTGCAGACACCAATGCGATTGTTCAAGGTGTAGCAGGTGATAAACAATCGATCGGTTACTTCGGTTTCTCCTTCTATGAAGAGAACAAAGACAAATTGAAACTGGTTCCTATTGATAACGGAACAGCTACCGTCTCACCAAATACAGATACAATTAAAGATAACAGCTACGCGCCATTGTCCCGTCCTTTGTTCATCTATGTAAGCAAGAAGGAAATGGATCGTCCAGAAGTGAAGGCTTTCCTTGATTTCTACCTGAGCAACGCAGGATCACTGGCTGGTGAGGTTGGATTCGTACCACTTCAAGATGACCAGTATCAACAAGAAAAAGACAAGTTGGCTCAATAAGTCATGGATAGAAAGGGAAGAGAAGAATGAATAAAACATCATCCGTGGCGAGTAGTTCCGGGAAAATGACGTTCCGCAGAAGCAAAACGCGTCTATCCGACAAAATCATACCGATTTTTCTAGGATTATGCGCAGCGCTTTCGGTATTTACCACCATCGGTATTGTGTACACACTTCTACAGGAATCCATCATTTTCTTCAAAGAGGTACCGGTATGGTCCTTCTTGACAGGAACGGTATGGAGCCCTATTCTCTCCCCAAAAGAATTCGGCGTGCTGCCCCTGCTGGGCGGCACATTGCTGATTACAGGCATTGCGATTATATTCGCAGTGCCTATCGGCTTGGCATCCGCTATTTATTTAAATGAATATGCGCCTGCCCGGGTTCGGGGAGTTGTTAAGCCGGTACTGGAAGTGCTGGCTGGTGTGCCGACGATTGTGTACGGTTATTTTGCGCTGGAGACCGTAACACCTTTATTACAAAAAATATTTCCGGATATGAGCCTGTTCAATGCACTGAGTGCAGGTATTGTTGTAGGTATTATGGTGCTGCCTATGATTTCATCTCTTAGTGAAGATGCAATGCGAGCCGTTCCGAAGAGCCTCCGGCACGGAGCCTATGCACTTGGTGCCACCCGATTTGAAGTGGCGCTGAAGATTGTGCTGCCGGCTGCCATGTCCGGTGTTGTTTCTTCGTTCGTGCTGGCATTCTCCCGCGCGATTGGTGAGACCATGATCGTTACAGTTGCCGCAGGGGCAACACCGCGTCTGACAGCCAATCCGCTGGAAAGCATACAAACGATGACTTCATATATCGTTCAGGTCAGCAGCGGTGACGTTCCGCGCGGAACGATTGAATATGGAACGATCTTTGCCGTCGGTCTGACTTTGTTTGTCATTACCTTTTTGCTTAACATCTTGGCGCAGTGGGTTGCTCGCCGCTTCAGGGAGGAATATTAGATGGAATCAATGAATCTGGGCGAAACCAAAGGCATAACCCGGAGACGCCGCGGCGACCGCACCCTGCACCTTGTTTTTCTGATCTGTACAAGTATCGGAATTGTGGCATTGATGGCATTAATCGTGACGATTTTGATGGACGGTCTTCACAGACTTTCGCCAGAACTATTCACAAATTATCCATCACGTATTGCAGCAAAGGCAGGGATGAAATCGCCTATAGTTGGCACGGTTTACTTGCTCTTGCTCATGGCTCCACTGTCATTTATTCTTGGTGTTGGGGCTGCGATATTTCTGGAGGAGTACGCCGGGAAAAGCCGCTGGGTGCGTCTCATTCAGCTAAATATCAGTACGCTTGCAGGCGTTCCTTCTATTATATATGGTATTCTCGGCCTCGCGATTTTCGTCCGCGGTATGGGTCTTGGACGAAGCTTGCTGTCTGGGGTATTGACCATGACATTGCTTGTCTTGCCGATTATTATTGTTTCCTCTCAAGAGGCGCTCCGGGCAGTGCCGAAGAACCGGCGTGATGCATCCTATGCTCTTGGAGCGACGAAGTGGCAGACGGTTTCCAAGTCGGTATTGCCATCCGCCATGCCTGGTATTATGACAGGGGTTATATTGGCATTGTCCCGCGCAATCGGGGAAACGGCACCGCTCATTATGATCGGGGCTCTCACCTATGTAGCCTTTTTGCCAGAAAATCTGCTGGATTCATTCACGGTAATGCCGATTCAAATTTTTAACTGGATATCGAGACCGAGTGCGGAGTTCCATGAACTAGCTGCCTCAGGTATTATTTTGCTGCTGATTATGCTGTTCATTATGAACCTGCTCGCTATCTGGCTGCGGAACAAATATCAGAAGAACACCTAAGACTTTGATGCAACTGCCAAATCGATATCGTGAATGTTCAGAAGAAGGAGACATGATTATTTTATGGAAGCCATAATTCATATTGAGAAATTGAATCTCTATTACGAGTCTTATCATGCGCTGAAAAGTGTGGACCTTGATATACCTGAAAAAACGGTGACGGCGTTTATCGGTCCTTCCGGCTGCGGTAAATCGACATTGCTGCGCACACTCAATCGGATGAACGACATGATCCCGGGCACACGGATTGAGGGCAGCGTAAAGATCGGCGGTACAGAAATTTACAGTGAGGAAGTCCATGTTGAGGCTCTGCGCAAACAGGTCGGCATGGTATTTCAGCAGCCAAACCCTTTTCCTAAATCGATCTATGACAATATCGCTTACGGACCACGCCTGCATGGCATCCGCAACAAGTCAGAACTGGACGGTATTGTGGAGCAGAGTCTTAAACAGGCTGCGCTGTGGGGAGAGGTAAAAGACTATTTGAAACGTTCCGCGTTCAGTCTGTCCGGCGGTCAACAGCAGCGTTTATGTATTGCCCGCGCCTTGGCAGTTCAGCCTGATATTCTGTTGATGGACGAGGCAACTTCGGCATTAGATCCGATCTCAACACTTAAGATTGAGGAATTAGTTCAAGAATTGAAGAGCAAATATACCATTGTCATGGTTACTCACAACATGCACCAGGCCGCGCGGATATCAGGTCGGACAGTATTTTTCCTAAACGGTGAGGTAATTGAGTCGGCAGATACGGATGTATTGTTCTCCACACCTTCTGACGCTCGTACCGAGGATTATATTTCCGGTCGCTTCGGCTGATGGCTTGTTAAATAATGAATTGGAGGGGCATCTTACATGATCCGGAGAATTGAGTTTGATCAGCAGCTCGATGAACTGAGAACGCTGCTGCGGGATATGAGTACGCATATGGAGGAGGCACTGGCGGCTGCCGTGTCATCACTTCAAACATTGGATATGGAAAAAGCTCAAAACGTCGTTAAGCAGGATACCGATTTGAATGCGATGGAAGAGCAAATTATGGATATCGGTTCCCGTCTTATTGTAACTCAGCAGCCTGTAGCGAAGGATTTGCGCCGAATCTTGGTTGCTTTTCGGATTGCGAGTGATCTGGAACGGATGGGTGATCTGGCACGTGACGTTGCGAAGGTAACCATTCGATTGCAAGGCCAACAGCTGATCAAGCCGCTTGTGGACATCCCTCGCATGGCAGATATCGTAAGGTCCATGGTAACGGAATCTATCGAGTCCTATTTGACAGAGAATACGGATATGGCCTATAAGATGGCACAGGTTGATGATCAGGTTGATCATCTTTATAGTGTGATCTTTCATGATCTGTTCTCGCATCTGACTGGTGACCCGGAGTCAGCGAATCAGGCGATGCTGCTCGTCATGGTCGGTCGCTACATTGAACGGATTGCCGATCATGCAACGAATATCGGAGAAAGCACTGTTTATCTGGTGACAGGGCATCGACCAGATCTCAACCAATAAATAAAGCGTCGGCGAAAGCCGACGTTTTTTTATTTTAACTATTTTCTATGAATATACAGGAGACTTAGGCTTGGCCTTCGGTTTTATGGGGAACCTATGTTATCATGTGTGAAGGAAGTTATAAAGGGGTAGGTGCCTGAATGGACAAGTTGATTGTAATTGATGGAAACAACATTATTTACCGTGCGTTTTTTGCGATGCCTCCGCTTACGAATGCCAGCGGGCAGCAGACAAACGCCGTCTATGGATTTACTACGATGCTGCTTCGTCTGATCGACGAGCATAAGCCTACACATATGATGGTTGCATTTGATGCGGGGAAAGAAACGTTCCGTCATGCGGATTTTCAGGATTATAAAGGCAAGCGCGAGAAGACGCCGCCGGAATTGTCTGGACAGTTCCCACTGCTTAAGGAGCTTTTGCAGGGACTTGGAGTAGCCCAATTCGAGATTAAAGGCTATGAAGCCGACGACATCATCGGTACGATTACCCGGCAGGCTGATGAGCAGGGCCGTCAAGTTATGGTCATTTCAGGGGACAAGGATATGCTGCAGCTGGCCTCTGACCACATCACGATTGGCATGGTCCGCAAAGGCGTGACCGAAATTGAACAGTATGGCCTAGCTCAGATTAAAGAGCGATATGACCTGACACCCGAACAGATTATTGATCTAAAAGGTTTGATGGGGGATGCGTCGGATAACATTCCCGGTGTGCCGGGTGTCGGCGAGAAGACGGCACTTAAACTGCTTCATGAGTTCGGTTCCGTTGAGCAGGTATTAGCCCGAACGAACGAGCTCAAGGGCAAAATGAAGGAAAAGATTGAGGACAATGTCGAGTCTGCCATATTGAGCAAAAAACTGGCGACAATATTCCGCGAGGTTCCGCTGGAACAGTCTTGGGATGATATGAAGTTTGATGGACTAAACCAGGAAACCGCCGGACCGGCACTGGCGAAGTTGGAGTTCAAATCGCTGCTAGAGCGATTGAATCTGGATGCAGGCGGGGCAGGTAACGCAGAAGCAGAGCAGCCTGAAGCCGAGGTTGAAGTAGTGACTGTAGATGTGGACCTTCTTCCGGAGGTCGTAAATCTACTTGATCAAATCAGGGTTATGCATGTGGAAACGTATGGAGATAATCCGCATCATGCGAGTGTGATCGGTATCGTACTGGCTACGGAGAACCTTCAATATTATGTTCCGTTCGAACTGTTGAAAGAAGATACGGCTGAACCTATTCGAAACTGGTTGGCTGACAGCAGTATTCCTAAACGGGGTTACGACCTGCACCGTATCGATCTGGCACTTCATTGGCACGGTATCGCTTTTGCCGGTGCATCCTTTGATGTTCATTTGGCTGCATATTTGCTTGATCCTACGGAATCGAACCAAACGCTCAGTGGTTTAGCGGCCAAGTACGGTGTATCTTTTCTTACCTCGGATGAGGATGTGTTTGGAAAAGGCGCGAAATACAAAATACCGGATGTGGAAATCCTCAGCAAACATCTCGCGCGGAAATGTGCAGCTGTTGCTCAGGTTATACCACTGCAGGAGCAGGAGCTGAGCGATAACGAAATGCTGCCGCTATTCCACGAACTTGAAATGCCGCTGTCCCGCATTTTGGCCGACATGGAGAAGCAGGGAATATCGGTTAACGTGGAAGATCTGAAACAACTCGGACGTGAATTCGAAGAGCAGATCAAGTCTTTGGTTGAGAAAATATACGAGATTGCCGGCACGGAGTTCAACTTGAATTCTCCGAAGCAGCTTGGCGAGATTTTGTTCGTGAAGCTGGAGCTACCGGTCGTCAAAAAGACAAAAACCGGTTATTCCACAGATGCGGAAGTGCTCGAGAAGCTGGCGCCATATCATGAAATCGTCCGTTATATTCTCCAGTACCGCACGATTGCGAAGCTCCAATCAACCTATGTCGAGGGATTGCTTAAGGAGATATCGCCGCAAACCGGCAAGGTGCATACGTACTACCGCCAGACCATTGCTGCGACCGGACGGCTTAGCAGCCAATATCCAAACCTGCAAAATATTCCAATCCGGCTGGAAGAAGGACGCAAGCTCCGCAAAGTGTTCGTTCCGTCCGAGCCTGGCTGGTCTATTCTCGCGGCTGACTATTCTCAAATCGAGTTGCGGGTTCTTGCGCATATCTCTGACGACGATCGTCTGAAAGAAGCGTTTTTGCATGACATGGACATTCATACGAAGACCGCTATGGATGTATTCGGTGTAAGCGAAGAAGATGTGGATTCGAACATGCGCCGATCGGCCAAGGCTGTTAACTTCGGTATTGTGTACGGAATCAGTGACTATGGTCTGTCTCAGAACTTGAATATTACACGGAAAGAAGCAGCCAAATTTATCGATCAATACTTCGAGGTATTCCAAGGTGTTCGCCGTTATATGGATGAGATTGTGAAGCAGGCGAAGCAGTACGGATATGTCAAAACACTATTGGAACGAAGACGTTATTTGCCTGAGATCAATGCCAGTAACTTTAACCTTAGATCATTTGCCGAACGGACCGCTATGAATACGCCGATTCAAGGAACGGCAGCTGATGTAATCAAGCTCGCCATGGTTCATATGGATGCGGCGCTGCATGAACGTCAATTGAAGAGCCGTATGCTGCTTCAAGTTCACGATGAATTGGTGTTTGAAGTGCCTGAAGATGAGATGGAAACGATGAAGACACTTGTACCTGAAGTGATGAGCAAGGCGCTGGAATTGGTAGTTCCTCTGAAGTCTGAAGTAAGTTACGGTAAGAACTGGTACGAAGCGAAGTAAGCGGTAGAGCAGCCTTTTTTCCAAAAACCGTGGTCCCGCAGACGCTTCACATCCGTTATAATGGGGAAGAGGTGAAGACATCATGCCGGAATTACCGGAAGTAGAAACGATAAAAAGAACACTTAATCAGCTCATTCGGGGTAAACATATAGATCATGTCACTGTAAATCTTCCGCGGATCATTCAGCGCCCAGATGATAGTGAGGCATTCGCTTTTCTTCTGCAGGGACACACCATTGAAGGTGTAGAACGACGCGGGAAGTTTCTGAGAATCAAACTGGACGGTCTGGTGATCGTCTCCCATCTTCGGATGGAGGGACGATACGGACTTTATTCTTCCGGAGATCCGGTGGAGAAGCATACGCATGTCATTTTTCATTTTGATGATGGGACTGAGCTGCGCTATAAGGATGTTCGTCAGTTTGGAACGATGCATCTGTTCGCTTCAGGGGAGGAATTCAACAATCCTCCGCTTTCGAAGCTGGGCATCGAACCGCTGGACGATACATTTACGCTGAATAAATTTAAAGAAATTATTGGTGTGAAAAAGACCAAAATTAAGGCTGTCCTGTTAAACCAGGCATATATCGTTGGGATCGGTAATATTTATGTAGATGAAGCACTCTTTCGGTCGGGCATTCATCCCGAACGAAACGCCTATACATTAAGCGATGCCGAGTTGGAATCTTTGTATGAGGCTATTATCGACACCCTGTCGGAATCCGTAAAAGCAGGCGGCTCTTCGATTAAATCCTATGTGAACGGACAAGGCGAAATGGGTATGTTCCAGCACAGCCTCCGTATCTACGGACGAAAGGACGAGCCATGCGACAACTGCGGCGGTCCAGTCATGAAGACGGTGGTTGGCGGCCGCGGTACCCATTACTGTCCACGCTGTCAGCCCGTTAAACGTTAAGTCATAGGCGTGCACCCATCCCTTCCTGAATCCATATACTATTGGAGAATAGCCGAAAGACGTGTGATAAAGCTCGTTAACGGCCGGAGGAGGGAAATGGGTGCTCAGTCTTATTTTTTCACCTGTACTGCTGGCTATGGCGCTAAGCCTTGACGGCTTTGGAGCCGGCATTACATACGGGCTGCGTAGAACGAAAATTCCGCTGTTGTCGGTGCTCATTATTTCGCTGTGCTCGGGTCTCGTGCTCTGTATCTCAATGCAGGCTGGGGTATTGTTGCAGCGGGTTTTCTCCCCTGCATTTGCTTCGATTATCGGAGCGGTCATTCTTATTGCGCTCGGATGTTGGTCCTTTATTCAACAGATCAGGTCCAGATCAGATCGTGCGGGTGACGCAGAACCGATATCGCCAAAAGCAAACACAGCAGGTCTTACGGTTCTTGCTGATGGTGCTGGTTCACAGCCCCAAACGGCTGTGTTCTCTCTGGAGATCCGCAAGCTGGGACTTGTTATTCAGATTTTGCGAAGTCCTACACGGGCGGATATGGACGACTCCGGCAGCATTTCATCATGGGAGGCCATGTGGCTTGGGATTGCACTATCCCTGGACGCTTTTGGTGCCGGACTTGGCGCAGCTATGCTCGGATTTTCACCCTTATTGACATCAGGGGTGGTTGCACTGTTTAGTGGACTGTTTCTCGTGCTCGGTATGAAAACCGGGTTTCGGGTTGCTTCCAAAGGCGGTATGAGATTTATCTCATACGCGCCGGCGTTTTTATTAATCTTCATGGGTATAATGAAGTTGTTATGAGGTGAAATCATGAATATCGGTTTAACCGGGGGAATTGCAACAGGTAAAAGCACCGTGTCCTCCATGCTGATCCGGAAGGGGGCACTTCTCGTGGATGCAGATGTAATCGCTCGGGAGGTAATGCTCCCGGGCCATCCGGTTTTGGCAGAGGTGGCCGCGTACTTTGGACAAGATGTGATACAAGCGGACGGGCAGCTGGATCGGAAGAAGCTGGGTGAAATCATTTTTAATGATGATAAAAAACGGCTGGCGCTGAACGGAATTACTCATCCTGCGATACGCCATGAGATACGGAAGCAGATGGCTGATTATGAAGCTGCCTATCCTGATCGACTGGTCGTGGTGGATATTCCGCTGTTGTACGAATCAGAACTGCAGTCACTTTTTGAGAAGGTCATGGTTGTATATGTACCGAGAGAGAAACAGCTCTGTCGTCTAATAGATCGTGATGAGATTACAGAAGAGCGGGCAGAGGCCAGGCTGAATAGCCAGATGGATATTGAACAGAAGAAGAACATGGCGGATTACGTAATCGATAACAGCGGAACCCTTGCAGAGACGAGCCAGCAAGTGGACGAGCTGTGGAACAGGTTATACGGATTATGAGCTGGTTTCGTAAAAAACGTGTGCTGTTGGTTCTGCTGATCTCTTTTGTGGCGGTACTCTTCATGAATAACATCTGGATGACATGGTTATATCCGATTTATTATAAAGATCAAATTCGCGAGCATGCTGTTCACTATGAAGTCGATCCGTTTCTGGTCGCATCCATTATTCGAGTAGAAACCAACTATAAACCGGGTAAGGAGTCTAAAAGAGGGGCTCTCGGGATCATGCAGCTCATGCCAGATACGGCCAATTGGGCGATGGAAATGGCCAAGCTACCGACTGTGACACTGGATAGTGTCAAGCATGAAGCGGATGCCAATATCCAACTCGGCACCTGGTACATTAAGAAGCTCCACGATGAAATGGACGGTAATCCGATTGCTGTTATTGCTGCGTATAACGCAGGGCCGGGAAATGTCCGCAACTGGATAAAGAAGGGGATGTGGGACGGGACATATGAAGACGTCAAGAACATTCCGATAGGGGAAACCCGTCACTATGTACAAAGGGTCATTTATTATTATAATCAATATACCGATGTGTATGATACGTTCTAAAACGGGAAGAACAATAAAAAGAGCATTGGACAGGCTTGAGAACCAAGCCTGTCTAACACTCTTTGAATGAAGAATTAATTATTGACCGGAATATTGACCAGCCAATTGTTGCTCGGCCAGGGTTACCAGACGTTTGGTAATGTATCCCCCGATCGAACCGTTCTCGTAGGAAGTCATGTTACCTTGGTAACCGTCTTGTGGAATGCTGATGCCAAGCTCTTGAGCAACCTCATATTTCATTTGCTCCAGGGCACCAGTTGCACGAGGTACTACCAGGTTGTTGCTGCTTCTGCTGTTACCGCCTTGTCCCATATCTGTTCACCTCCTTGAGTTGGTAAAAGTATTATGTCTCGGAACTGCAATCTTCATAACAATCAATTGCAGTCCAGTTTATGGAAATTAGATTGGAAGCCATGTGATTAGTTCATACAAAGGAAGTGATTTAGCTTTATGAAATGCCCATACTGTAGTTACGCCGGAACGAAGGTGCTTGATTCCCGTCCAGCTAATGAGAATAAATCTATCCGCCGCCGCAGAGAATGCGAGCAGTGCAGCCGCCGTTTCACTACGTTTGAAATGATTGAGGAGACCCCGCTCATGGTCATTAAGAAGGACGGCAGCCGGGAGGAATTCAGTCGAGAGAAAGTACTTCGCGGCTTAATTCGGGCTTGTGAGAAACGCCCTGTATCTGCAGACCAGCTGGATATGATCGTCTCTGAGGTGGAGAGTGCACTCCGTAAAACAGCCGCTGCTGAGGTAGAGAGTCGTCAGATTGGCGAGCTTCTAATGGAACAGTTGTATCCCGTGGATGAGGTAGCCTATGTTCGCTTCGCTTCGGTGTACCGGCACTTTAAAGACATCAACATGTTTATGAAAGAATTGAAAAGTCTGCTATCCAAAGATTCACTGCCGGACTCAAACATTTGATCGGCATGTGTATAGCAGGGTAGAGGAAGTCCTCAAGGATATGAGGACTTTTTCTCATCCAGGAGGGTGAGGAAATAGCGTAACATGTGTAGTAAGATAGGGCTTTGAATGGTGTATAATCGTGATCTATTGAATAAAATTTGTTGTTGCAAGTAGTACAATGCTGTGATATATTATTAAGGTACTATTTTGAAAATAAGTTGCTTAATAAGGGGCCTTAGCTCAGCTGGGAGAGCGCCTGCCTTGCACGCAGGAGGTCAGGGGTTCGATCCCCCTAGGCTCCATACAAAGAAAACCCTTGATGATCAGGGTTTTTTTTATTTTTTTTAAAGAGCTTAAAATGCTGTCGTTAAATGGTTCTGGGGACGAATTGGGGACGAAAATTCAAAATGGAGAAAATACAAAGAACCAATATTGAGGATATGGAATAATCCGTGGCACATACAGATGGTAAAAACAGATACGCATAAAAAGCCGCGGGCGGTAACGAAAGACAATCACGTTATCGGAGAATCCCGATGGTTGTTCAACGTTCTGTCCTGTGTATGTCAATGGGCGTAAAGGGGGGATTATCAATCCCCATAATCCTTATCTGACATAACAAGATTACACAGGTACCATTGAAATGGTCACGTCTGAAATCTCACTTCACCTTTCATTTTGAATCGTGGGCTATGAGGCTTATGGCTGAAATGCCTGTTAATGCTGCTGCGCGTGAACTTAGAGAGCGTGACACAAGATTATGGAGGATCTTACCCCACTATGTAGATGAAGCGATGGAGCAAATTGAACTTAGTGAGTTGAAACGAATTGCTATTGATGAAACCTCATCTCGCCGAGGGCATCGTTACATTACGCTGTTTGTTGACGCGGATACAAAGATCGTGCTATTTGCAACTGAAGGCAAAAGCATGACAACACTAGAACAATTTAAAGCTCATTTAAGAAGAAAAAGCTTTATAGCAGAGCAGATTGAAGAAGTGTGTTGCGATATGTCTCCGGCATTTATCCGTGGAATTGAAACGTGGTTCACCAAATCTGAAATTACGTTTGATAAGTTCTAGGTCATGAAGTTGGTCAATGAAGCTGTTGACGAAGTACGTAAAAAAGAGCAAGAAAAACAGCCGGAACTAAAGCGTACAAAGTATCTCTGGCTCAAGAATGAACGCAATTTGAACGCAGAACAGCGAGAGGCGCTCATTGGTCTTAAAGACTTACATTTAAATACAGGTCGTGCTTACCGATTGAAGTTAGCGTTTACAAGAATTTTGGACGAGCCCGCACATCTTTGCTGATGTATATTTACGTGAATGGATGGGCTGGGCGAGACGCTCCAAGTTAGAGCCAATGATGAAGCTCGCTAAAACAATTAAACAACATGAAGAAGGTATTCTACATTGGTTCCACAGTAAAATGACAAATGGCTTTCTCGAAGGACTGAATGGACTGGTTCAAGCAGCAAAACGAAAAGCCAGAGGATACCGAAACGTTGAAAACTTGATCGCCATGGTGTACATGACTGCGAACAAAGGTCGTTTAGGGCTCGCGGCACGTCGAGCACAATAACCTTTTATCCCTTGTGACCCCGCCTCATAGGTTGAAGAAGCGGTCAAGCGATCTTCTTGAGGGCTTCTTCAACCTATGAGAATCTACATACGGGATAAAAGTTATTAAACTATGTTTTGGCATTCTCCATCCAATAGAGCGAAGAGCCAAAAAGTTCAACACTAATTTTTAGATTGAGCCTCTTTAAATTGATAAAAAAACAATTGATCGCATATGATAAAAACTTGAGATAAGGAAGAATAAACTTTGGAGCCATCCAACCGAGTAGTCATGCTAATGAATTGTCAATCCTTTTTGCTTCAATTGAAAAAGCAGAAATATAAGATCGTCCTCTTGTGGTTGTAGGCTATCCAGAACGACGCGTCGAGTCCAATAGCATAGATGAGCAATTTCTCGATATACAGGCTCCTTGCATGTATTCGCTGACACACTGGATGGTTAAAGCTCATCTTCCGCTGCAAGTGTGATCCTTTTATCTTTCAATAATAATTTCTCTCACAAATGCACTTGTTCAAACGAATGACTTTTATGCAACGAAAAGGTCAGCGTGTGCTGTCCTGTTATATTTTTGTTCATGACTCTCTTTTGCCCCGAATCCATGAATCGATAGCATGTCATTGAAACAGAATCCTTATTCTAAAGGACAACAGTTCCTTTTGGTGCAAATGCTTCTCTATGCGATATTTTACCTGAATGAACCACAACTGCGGTTCCATTCATCCCAACATACGTGTCTTCAAACCAGTTCATACTATTACTGATCTGTTCTGATTCTGCTTGTAAACTTCAGTTCTTGAAATCTCCACTTCATTTTTAGCTTCAATAATCAAATAGTTGTTTACGTATAGGTTCTATACACATCACAACCAACCCCAAACTCCATCTATGGTTCCTGGCTTTCGAACCGAAGCTTTCTATCCAACTCTGCAAATGCATTCTTAAACTGTTTAGAAGTCCCCAGTGCAAAACTTTCTTGCAAACAAAGACTAGATCGAGTAGACGTTCGATCGATCTACATGGTGAAACTGTCAAACATAAGGGTCTCGTCAAAAAGAAATAAACCTTCTTCAGAGCAAATTACTAGGTCAACGATCTGGTTGTCTGTACAACTAAGGGACACCAGTTATAGAAAAAATAAAACTGAGATCATTACCTTATAAAGAAGGAGCGGAGTACAGCGGTTACATTTCACGATCTTCGTTACATCCATGCTTCCCTTCTGCTAAGCAGGGGATGTAAAAGTTGTTCAAGAGCGACTAGGTCACTCAAGTTCTAAGATAACCGACGTTTCATATTCTCGTCGATACAGAATGAAGCTGAAAGGAAACTTTGGGACTTACTATTTAGATATAGATTCTTAAAACCCGATCATTGAGCAGGTTTTATTATGTTAATCATTAAGAATGTAGGCAAAAAGTAGATTGCTTAGATTTTAGGATACTTTTAAAAAACCAGTAGACATTTTAACTGCAGTGTTTTAGCATTATTATTATACTATTTCCCTAATCATTTCCAAATTATTCAAATCTTAATCTAAACTGATTTTATTTACTTTCCTAGAATGAAATAATGGAGGGATTTGATTGTACACTTAATGTAATACATATAGTAGTGTTTTATTTCTAGGGGAAGATAGAATATATGAAAGAGTAGTATATAATTCTGCTGAGAAAGTTGTTATTTTTGCTATAAGAGATGAAAATATCACTCTTAATCAAGATTTCATAGCTGCTCTTTTAAAATTACTGTATAAATCTGTAATTATGAGGAGGGAGAGGTTAAGATCCAACCGAACTTTTTGATAGGGCTATCAGTTGGATGAAACAGTAGGTTTTGATCCTACAATATAAATAATTCCTATCGGCTAGGGAGAGCTTGATGGAAATGATATGATGAAGTACTCTAAATATAAAATATAATGCTTCCTCGCTATACTGGATAGGTAATGTCTGTATAAATATCTACACTGTTATAAAATCATTCCTTAGAGGGGGAAATATCATGCGCAAAAGGATACTCCATATTACTGAAAAGCCGCTGGTAGTTTGCTACGACCCACATCCTCATTCCATAATCCCTGTCAACGAGAATTACATGAACTGGATATATGAAAACTATATTCAACTCAGTTCTTTTAAAAATATTAACGACAGAATTAATTTTACATGGATTGAGTTTATTTTTCTAAATGATTACCACCAAAATAATCCTTTTGTAAACGTTGAGGTAATATCTGATGGAGAAATCATGGATCATATTGACGATTTTATCATCGATTGCATAGACCGGAACAAGTATGTAGGTATTTGTGTAGACCGATTTTATATCCATGAGCATCACGATTACAATCTTTCTCATGAGCCCCATGGGCTTCTCATTTACGGATACGATCTAGAAGAAAAAGTTTTTTATACAATGGACTTTTATAAAGGAATATATTCTTGCAGAAAAGTACCCATTTCAGAAATCGTAAAAGGATATACTGCCGAGACGAATGAACCTAAAGTGATGAGCTTTATTTACGAAGAAAATGTAAAATATGAGTTGGATATCCAGAAAGTATTTAGAGCATTGGAAGATTACTATTTGTCTACCGATCAACATTTCAAAGTGAAATATTCACTCAATCCGGATGTTCCCAAGACATTCGGTCTAGATGTATACAGAGTTCTTAAACAGTTGTATGAAGTAACAGCAATCGAGAAGAAACGCTTAGATATACGTCCACTGCATAACTTGTTTGAGCATAAGAAGAGAATGGTCTATCTGTTAGAGTATTTATCACAGAAAATGTTAATTGAGATTGATCCGAAATGGATTAGCGGCTACAAGGAGATTATGAACGAAGCCGAAAGTCTTAGGAATATGTTAATTAAGATTGAATTAACAAAAAATGATCAATATTCAAATAGGTTCATTCAATCGATTGTAACACTCTCAGACAAGGAGAAGGTCGTACTTGGAGGACTGATTAACCAAATTATAAAGTAGATGCTGACCAAGAACTTTATGGATCTAATCGAAAAAAGGGGGTTCTCAACATAAACCTTTCACCTATTCTAATTTGCTCTTTTATATTATAGGCATTTTAATATGTTTGTCATTTATAGATGGAAAGGATTCAGATTGTAATCAAATACTCCTGCATGCAGGACGAGAGATTTCGTTGGTGGCGAATTTTCCGACAGGCAACCGCTCTCTTAATCTAGATCTGATTTGATTTTGCTGTGAAATTGTGCCACTTGCAGCTGGAGTTGATCACACGCAAGGAGCAAAGCTAATGTATACATGAATCTCAATCCCTTAAGAGGAGTATTAGCCGATTTGATCTATAGTTCCTTCATTTAGCGTGAAAAATTTGCCCAATGGCGTGTAATCCTTATTACCCCAATGCGCCGACGAATTCTACTTTTCTTTTACGTTTCGGGTACGGCATTTCATTCGCGTCTATAATTGTAAGCTATGTATAAGTGGAAGTAATAATTACGTTTGTTACTGGCGTTCTTAATAAAAAAACTGCAAAAACCGAAAACGAAATCAATGATGCCTAGTTTTAAACTAACTAGGCTCTTTCTCTTGCAATTTTATAGCTGATCTAACCATATTTGTTTCCAGGCTTAGACGCGCGTTAGGATACCGAGTTGGACCACAGCTTTTTTGATTCAACGTTAATACGTGTTTCGAGTTGCTTAATAATTAGCGTTTTTCTACCGCCAAGACATTCTTCGCGCCTTGCTTGCGGGGCTCCCCTAGAGAATATCGACACATTCACTAGCTTGCAATGCAGGCTCGAGTTCGATCTTCGTTTCCGTTACCAGTGTGGACTTCGACTGGATCGATCGGCTCCTTCAATTTCTACTTTGAGCCGGGTATTTGCTGAATTAACTAAGAAAGGGATTGCGCAGCGATTATTTGAGGATCTGGTGGCTCAGTGCCAGGAAGTTGAGTTCATCGACGGCACTCATGTCGCCATCGACAGCGCCGCTATTCATGCTTACGAGAAAAAGGAACCGAAGCGAAGCGTAAAAGCGAACTCACGGCAATGCCAACTGGGGAGTGAAGCTCGATATGTTTGGCAACAAGGTTAAGTGGTTTGGATACAAGCTGCATCTGCCTGTCGATGTGAAGAGTGAACTCTCGATGGTGCTCACAGTGACGCCAGCCCATGTGAATGATGGCGATGAGGGCCTATGCTCATGAAGCTTGCAGCAGCCAAAACCAAGGTCCAATTCTTTATGCTGGATGCAGGCTATGACCAAATGAAAAACTACGAAGCTGCCCGGAACGTCAAGGCGCAAGCGATTATTCCACCCAATCCTAGAAATGAAAAAGAACCACACGCGGGTATGACGAGCAAAGGAACGCCCTGTTGTTCCATGGGTTTTCCGATGACGTATTGGGGGCAAGAGAAAGAACGGTTAAAATTCCGCTGTCAGCACGCCACGGGTAAAGTCGATTGCCCTCTGGGCATACGGCTTGTTCCACCTCTAATTACGGAATGGTGGTCAAGGTCAGCACGCAGCAAGACCTTCGTCGTTATGCGTTACCGCACCGGGAAAGCCAGAACTGGAAGCAGTTGTACAACAAGCGAACCAGTGTAGAACATGTAACTCCCGAATGAAGGCTTACTAGGCGCAGACCAATTACATTTTTGGGGCATTCAAAAAGTTACGACTTACCAATATTTGAATGCGATTGTTCTGCTAGCATCGGCGTTGGCTACATTCAGAAAACAATCCAAAAACGCTA
Organism: Paenibacillus uliginis N3/975; assembly: GCF_900177425.1. NCBI lineage: Bacteria > Bacillati > Bacillota > Bacilli > Caryophanales > Paenibacillaceae > Paenibacillus > Paenibacillus uliginis. The sequence continues at coordinate 1,428,265 of NZ_LT840184.1, forward strand.
CTTAAAATTTTATTTTTCTGGAAATTCTGCCCGTCTGTCCATTTATACCTTAAGCTCTCTCAAACTGCGATTTTATTTTAGTCTAACTTTGACTCTGATTCGAAATATGAACTATGCAAAATGCTCGTCTAAGTACCAAGGAGGCTAATGCCTTAGCTCATAAAGGAATTCCGAATAAGTAATTAAATCAACTTTATGGATCTGAAAAATATCCTGTATGTTTAAAAAGATGAATCTTTTGAATCATTTGTTCTCTGTCTTGTGAAAGGTGTATATCTATACTGAGATTGATCAGTTGAGTACTTTAGTGGATTAGGTTTTGCATAATTGATCATCTAACTATTAACTTGGTATAAGGCCAATAAAACAAAAAACCATAACCGTTTAAATAATCGGTAAACGTAGTAATGATTGGAATTGAATGTGCGAAAGAAAAGTTAATAGTTTACAATAAAGTGTTTATAATGGTAAGGTTGTGTGTGATGTGATACATTTCATGAAAATATTTCAAAAATTGACAAATCAAAAGAAAAAGTAGGATAGAATGCTGTTGGTCATGACTAGTGAAATATTCTTTAAAGAGCATATGGAGTTAACATTCTATCTTTTATTTCGAAAAATGGAACTATACTGAGTTACAGATTTGACTCTATGTGACTAATTTACTTCGTGAGGTTAATTCATATGAAATGGTATGTAGCTTTTGTCCAAACAGGAAAAGAAGAAGCTGTAAAAAAACGTTTTTGTGATTTAGATATCAATATTAAAAAATGTTGTGTGCCAAAAAGGAAAGTACCCGAAAAAAAAAATGGTATTGTATATGAATCTATAAAAATTTTGTTTCCAGGTTATGTTTTTTTTTGTACGGAAATAGATTTTAGGACTTATTACCAAATTAACTCTATACCTGGAGTTATTAAGATATTAAATTACTCTAATAAAAAAGATAAGTTAATTTCGAGTGAAGAAAGTAGTCACGATTTGTTTTTTAAATCTGTACCTGATGAGCAAATGAGTATAATATTAGAAATGCTTAATGAGAATGACATAATCGACTACTTGAAAATTTTATTTAGAAATGAAAAAGTTAAAGTTATTTCAGGACCTTGTAAAGGGTTGGAAGGAAGAATAAAGAAAATTGACAAGCATAAAAAGCGGGCAAAGATACAGTTGGATATATTAGGATTAGAGAAAATTGTCGATATAGGTATCGAAATCATTCGACCTATAATATCAACTGATGATACTGATGTTATAAATAATATAGTGGGAAATAAAATGATGGATATCGAGATTAAAATTAAAAAAATTATAATTGAGATTCTAGAACTTCCACATGATATTTCACTAGATAATGATCTAGTTAATATTGGATTGGATTCAATCAGCTTTATTCGTTTAATGGTTAGTTTAGAAAATGATTTTGGGATCGAAGTGCCTGATGAATTTCTTACTATGAAGAAATTTTCAACAATTGATGAGTTGGCTCTTCTTGTTACTAATCAATAATGATGGTTATTCATCGGATTAATAAAAACTAAAATTATATAGAATCGTTGTTTCAGCAAGTAGTGTCGAGATTTTATGGAAGGGCTTTCAATCATGGAACGATGGAGGGTGCCGGTAGCCTGGTGCTGTTTTGCCAAGGTTTCTCAGATGTCTCTGTTCTCGTCCGCTTAGAAGCTGGCTATAAAGATCTGATAATATAAATCGTCTGCTTGATCACAATTTTGCCAAAAACAATGACCTACATATCGAAGTACGTCCGGGAAACACATCTATTTAGGCGCCATCGCCACACCTCCTGAACTTTACATTAAATCTGTTTGAATGGTTAACCGTGTGACGGAACGCACCTAGAGGGATATGGTCAAGTGCTTCTTATTTTTGAGAATGAACTTGCTTTGTTTTGTACGTCACTCGAATGTTCAGAAGAGAAAATCATCGAATTGTACAAAGAGCATGCGGCAAGTGAGCAGTTTCAAAGTGAGAATATATCGGAGATCGACCTAGAGCGTCTCCCCCTGGAAAAATAATGGATGTGAATCTAACGGGGTCAATATTAGGATAACTAAAGTGTCACATAATATTAGTTGCTTCGATTAGTCTCATAGAGTTTTTTTTTAGGATCAAGTCATGTCGTTTTGTGTTGTTTTTTGTTGTGAAATCTTGGTTGAATTTTGTGATATAGTGTGTTATTTTTATCTTGAGCTTACTGAAGATATCTAATATGGTCGAAATTCCCTATAAAAAGTCAAAGATATTTGATTTCGAATTGAAATATCAACAAGAAAAAGCGAAGTTATAAGAATGCATTTAATCGATGTTTAGGCACGTTAAATGTTCAATTTCATAGATTATAGTCTTGTAGTGCATTTTCTTGTGCATGAGCGGGCGAAGCTTTGTCTTAGTAACGATCTAGAAGTGGCAACTTACATAAGTGATAAGGGTCACCATTTAAGAGAAAGAAGTATAACTAGTCTTTCATTGAGTGATAGAGCAAAGATATACTTCTTTTAACAAGTGACAATCAACATTATAGGACCCTGTATTTTATAGTCGAAGGTAAAACCACTCGTTTTGAAGTGACCCCATAAAGTTAGACAGGTTATGTCATTAGGCGACTTGTTGGGCATGAATTCGGTACTGTACCGGACTCATGCCTTTTAGTTTTGCCTTAATACGCTTGTTGTTGTAATAATCGATGTATTTTGATAGCTCTTTTTTAAAATGTGCGATACTTTCAAATTCCTTTAAATACAGAAATTCAGATTTCATGATGCCAAAGAAGTTCTCGATGACAGCGTTGTCGTAGCAGTTACCTTTTCGGGACATACTTTGCTTGATACCGCATTCTTTGAGGGCATGACGATACTGTTTCATCTGATAGTGCCAACCTTGGTCAGAATGAATAAGGGGCTTATCTTCATCTGTTAATCGGCTACATGCTTGATCTAACATCGTTGAAACAAGCGAGTAGACCGGTCTTGAACCGATCGTATACGTAATAATTTCACCATTGTATAGATCTAGCATTGGAGATAAATACAGCTTTTCTCCAAATAATTTAAACTCTGTAATATCTGTAACCCACTTCTCATTTGGCTTTTCAGCGTAAAAGTTACGTTCTAATATGTTCGGTGCAATCTTGCCAACCGTCCCTTTGTACGAACGATATTTTTTCATGCGTACCAAGCATTTTAATCCCAATACTTTCATCAAACGTTGTACCTTTTTATGATTCACACGGTATCCACGATTCACTAACTCGTCACGAATACGACGATAACCATAGCGCCCCTCATGCTCCTCATAAATGGCTTGGATAATGTCTTTTAACTCCGTATCTCTATCTGGCATCCCAAACGTTTTTACCGCGTAATAATACGTGCTACGAGGGATATCTGCTAGCTGTAGAAGTGCTTTCACCGAAAATTCGTTCCTTAGTTCATAGACTACTTGAGCTTTGTCTTGTTTGGTGATTTTTCCTTGTTTTGAACTAAGGCATTCAACTTTTTTAAATATGCATTCTCCATTCGTAAACGCTCTACCTCTGCATGTAAAGCCTCTACAGATCCTTCTACTAACGTTTGATTCTTTTGTTTATTAGATTCTTTTTTCATGGGTGAACGCCCCTTTTTCTTTGGTTGTAGAGCGTCCATTCCATGTAATTCTAAGCTCCTTTGCCAGCTTAAAATGGTACTATGACTCGCAATATTAAATACCGCAGCCGTTTCTCTAACAGACGTCCCAAATTCGTTCATATAATTAAGTACGTCTAGTTTAAACTGTACAGGATATGATGTATAGCCCTTTTTAAAAGCTTCATCACCATGATGCTCATATTGTCTAATCCAGTTTAAAAAGACAGTATGGTGAATACCTATGGATTTTGCGATAGCTTTTAAGCTGTCGGATCCCTTTTGGTAACGCATAACTGCTTGTATTTTTTCATCTGTACTGAATCTGGTCATATAAAAACTGCACCTCCAATAGTTAGATGGTGTCTAACAATTGGGGTGCAGTTCATTTAGACGGGTGGTTTTTGATTTTGGAATTTTTCAGTATAGGGGGAAGATTAACATTGGAAAACACAAACAATAATTTCATTAACTCGTCTCCAAAAACGAATAGACTATACCGAAATAAATGAACTAGCAACGACTATTCAACGACAATTGATTTATTCGTATCATTACCGAACACGAAAAGTCATCCATTCGGCATTGTTATTGGGAAAAGATGTAGAATCTATCCCGTCTTGAAATGACAAGTTTGTCTCATACGATTTTTACAGCATATTTACTTAAGGAAGTGATAAAAAGTTGACTTTAAAACAGAAAATCCCTTTGGTTAGCGTTGTCATGCTCTTATGGAGCAGTTTGCTCACTCCTTTTACGGTGCTAGCATCGCTGTCATCGGATGAGCTGAATAGGCAGCTTGATAAATATATACATGAACGTCAGGAAGCTGCTAAAGTCCCTGGATTGGCAGTCGTTGTTGTACAGGGAGAAAAGATTAGTTACGAGCAATATTCAGGTTACAGCGATGTAGAGGGTAAAAAACGTGTGTCAGCTGACACTGTATTTGAAATAGGATCTAATTCAAAAGCCTTTACCGGATTAGCTATTTTAAATTTGGAGAATGAAGGCTTGATCCGACTGAATGATCCGGTAAGTAAGTATTTGCCCTGGTTCTATATGAATAATCATGGGAAGAAAATCGAAATGACTATTAGCCAGTTACTGTACCATACTTCAGGTATTCCAACAGAAACTATTGGTGATATACCTATATCGAATGCAGATGATGCGTTGGAACAGACAGTGCGGAAGCTTGTTGGCAAAGAGATATTGCATCATAAAACGCTGCAGCCTGGAGAGTATTACACTTACGCTACCATTAACTACGATATTCTTGGACTGATTATACAAGAAGTAACAGGAATGTCGTACGAAGACTATATGCAGCAGAACATTATCCAGCCAATTGGGCTCGAAAATACCTTTGTCAGACATGAAGACGCTGTGAAAAATGGACTTGCAACAGGGTACAAATTGGGATTTCTGAGTCCTCGTGCTTACGAGGCTCCACGGTATCGAGGAAATATACCTGCGGGTTATGTGAACTCTACTCCAGCGGATATTACAAAATGGATGCAGATTCAGCTCGGTGTAGTTAAGCCAGGTGGGTTAGATTCATCGCTTATCGAGAAATCACATGAAATCGATACGACTGTTTCTCCATACTTTGATGGTTCTTCTTATGCAGCTGGTTGGTCAATCTATCAATCAGGTGGCGGAGAAATTACGCATGGTGGAAGCAATCCGAACTTCTCGTCATTTATTATGATGCGGAATGATGGTGAACTAGGTGTCGCGGTTATGGCCAATATGAACTCCGACCATACGGAGTCGATAGCGCGCGGAGTCATGTCAATTTTACGTGATAGAGCGCCAGTTGAGCCGTTGCCTGAAACATACAAAAAATTAGATCAAGTAGCAACTTTTGTACTAGCTGTCTTTAGTTTGGCTGTACTTGGTCTTCTATATATGATGGGTCGCAGTGTTGTAGAAATTCGCAATGGAAAGCGGCGCTGGACTAGTCTAAGCGGCTGGCAAATCGCAAAAGTCAGTAGCTCTGTCATTTTTTTGGTTCTGTATCTAAGTGGTTTGTACTACATGCCGATCGTTCTGCTAGACAAGCTTCCATGGAGCATGCTTTATGTATGGGGGCCGTACTCATTTGTTCCTGCGGTGATTGTTGCAGCTGTTTTTGGAGTGGTTTACACGATTTATCATATCTTGACGCAGTTGTTTACGGTAAAAAAAGAAAAGCCATTTGCTTCACTTCTCATGCTTGGTTTAGTTAGTGGATTCGGTAATGCATTTATTATATTTGTCATTAATCAGTCCTTCGGCAAAGAAGATAATTTGACGAATGGACTTCTTTTTTATTTTGCGCTGGGTATTTTGATGTACGTCTGCGGTCAACGTTATATAAGCACGAAGCTAGTAACACTTACGAACAATCTGGTTTATGAAAAACGAACAGAGCTGATCGGTAAAGTATTAAAAACGCCGTACGAGAAACTGGAGCAAATGGAAGATGGACGCTTGCATGCTGTGTTAAATAACGACACAGAAGAAGTGAGTGGATCTATCAATGTAATTATTTCAGGTGTTATTGCATTTGTGACGTTGATATGCTGCTTTATTTATTTGGGAATGCTTAATCCTTATGCATTGTTGCTTTCCATCGGAGTTATCGTGTTAGTAGCAGGATTATTCTTCTTGCTAGGCAGTAAAGCGGAGAAATTATGGGAAGAATCACGCGACATCCAAACGATATTCTTTCGTATGATAGGCGATATGTTAAAGGGATTCAAGGAGCTTAAGCTAAATCAGAATAAAAATCGAGATTTCGAAGCTCATATGGAAAGCAGCTCGAATTTATATCGACTTAAAAGAACAGAGGCCGACGTAAGGTTCGCAAATGTTAATGTAGTAGGGGAGTTGCTGTTTACGGTAGTTATTGGAGCAGTGGCATTTTTGTTTCCCGTCATTTTTCCTAATTTGCTTACAACGACGGTACAAACGTACGTGTTTGTCTTTCTGTATATGACCGGTCCAGTGAATGGTATTTTGAATGCATATCCAACTTTATTACGGTGTCGTATTTCATGGAAACGAATTAAGGATCTATCTTCTGAAATAGAGCAGCTTCAGGATAGTGAGAACTATGTTGAAAAGGGACACACTTCGAACGATAGTTTAGAGCTTTCAGTTCGCGATGTATGCTACGGATATGGTGGAGAGGAAGATTCTCATTTTTCCGTAGGCCCTTTCGACCTGTCATTCGGTACTGGAACGATTACGTTCATAACGGGTGGAAATGGCAGTGGTAAAACAACACTTGCGAAATTAATTACGGGTTTGTATAAACCAACGGCCGGGGAAATTTCTGTTAATGGAAAAGCCACATCATCAGAAGAATTAGGCAGCATGTTTTCGGCAATATTTAGTGATTACCATTTATTCGAGCGCTTATATGGGATTAATTGTTCTGGTAAGGAGGAGCAAATTGCTTTGTTATTGCAACGACTCCAATTGTCTGACAAAGTCTCGATACAAGACGGGAAGTTCTCGACAACGTTGTTATCTACCGGTCAGAAAAAACGGTTGGCATTGTTGCTTACCTATTTGGAGGATCGGCCAATTTGCTTGTTTGATGAATGGGCGGCTGATCAAGATCCGGAATACCGCAGGCATTTCTATCATGAAATTTTGCCTGAATTGAAGGCTCGTGGAAAATGCATTATTGCGATTACGCATGATGATCGATATTTCCACCTGGCTGATACATTAATCAAGCTTGAAAGGGGAAAAACGGTATTGTCTGAAAATTCTAAGATGTTACTCGTATAGAGCAGCGGTGATCTTTATTAAGAAGAATGTGAAATATCCGTAATAAATAGATGATAGACCACGGATTGAGAGGATGTAATATTTTGAAATTATTTTGTATCCCTTATGCAGGAGGATCGTCTTCGTTTTATTTTTTTTGGAAAAAGACATTAAATGAAGATATAGAGTTAATTCCTCTGGAGTTGGCTGGAAAAGGTAGGCGAATTAGCGAGGATATGTACAAGTCATTTCATGAAATGGTAGATGACGTATACAGTCTGATGTTACCGCACATTAAAGACGGAAGTCCATTTGCTGTGTTTGGACATAGTATGGGAGGAAGCATTGTATATGAAATAGCTGAGAGATTAGAGGTGTTTAACGTTAAACATCTTTTTATTTCAGGATGTAGAGCACCACACTTAAAAAGAGAAGAAAGAAAATTTGAAACTGATGAAGAAATGATACGAACGTTAGTGCAACTAGGTGGGACACCTATTGAATTTTTACGAAATAAAGACTTTGTACAAACATTTTTTCCAATTATTCGTGGAGACTTAAAAAATCTATATGCTCATTCTTTTGAAAAAAAGAAAATAACTACTCCAACTACAATTATGCATGGTACGAAGGAAGACTGTATTATAGATGATGTCTTAATGTGGAATGAATATTTTTACTCAAAGCCTAATATCGAATTTTTCGATGGAGGGCATTTTTTTATTGAAAAATTCGAAAAAGAAGTAACTTATATTATTAATAAAGCACTAATTGAAACGACAAATCAAAATAAGGAGGTTAAATAATGTTTAATAATATTCTAGAGAATGCAGGAAGTACCCCGTTAGTTAACGTTACCATGAATGAATTAGAAAACATAAAGATTTTTTCGAAGATGGAAATGTTTAATCCTACCGGAAGTGTGAAAGATAGAGCAGCGATGTATACACTTAAAAAATTGCTTGAAGATGGGACGATTAATAAGGACACGATTATTATAGAATCTTCTTCCGGGAATTTTGGTCTTGCACTTGCGGCGGCCTGCCGCTACTACGGATTAAAGTTTTATTGTGTTATCGACAAGAATATTATGCCAGACAATGAACGATTAATAGAGGTACTAAGTGAGAAAGTATTTAAAGTAGAAGAAGCAGATGCATATGGCGGTTACTTATTAAATAGAATAAAAAAAGTACATAGTTTAAAAAATGAGATCGCTAATTCTTACTGGATAAATCAATATGAAAACCCAATAAATGCAGAATCTTATTATCAAACATTAGGAACTGAAATTGTGAATTCCGTGGAACATATTGACTTTCTGTTTATGGGAGTAAGCTCAGGAGGGACAATAACAGGGGTATCTAATAAGGTTAAAGAAAAGTTTCCTGATGCAAAAGTTATTGCTGTAGACATTGAAGGTTCGGTCATATTTTGTGATAAATCGGGGAGACGCAGAATACCTGGTATTGGATCTAGTAAATATCCTAAAATACTGGAAAAGGCCCAAATAGACGGACATATAATCGTGAGTGAGTCAGAAACAGTAAAGATGTGCCATTATTTATTCGAAAATATGTATATACTAGCTGGTGGTTCATCAGGTTCTGTTATGGCTGGAATAGTGAAATATTTCACTATTAATCCGGTTAATAGTATGAAAAATGTAGTCACTGTATTTCCTGATAGAGGAGAGAGATATGCAGGTACGATATATAATCCGGATTGGTATTCAAGTCTATTATCAAAAGATAAAGGAGAATTCATATGCTATATCTAAATGAACATGATTTACAAAAAGTAGGTATAAAGTGGGAAGAAACGATCGAAGTGATTCGTAATACTATTCAGTTATTAGACACAGACAATATTGTTCAACCAATAAAGCCATATCTCAGATTTAAAGATCAAAAAAATAGAATCATTGCTATGCCTGCCTATGTAGGGGAAGGCTATGATGTAGCAGGAATTAAGTGGATTGCTAGTTTCCCGGATAATATAAATAAAGGAATTTCTAGAGCGAATAGTGTGGTTATTCTTAACAATGCTGATACGGGACAAGTTAAAGCTATTGTAAATGGTTCTTTGCTTAGTGTTATTCGAACAGTTTCTGTTAGTGGTCTGTTTGTAAAATTATATTTAGAAGCAAAGTCTTTAAAGCGCTTCTCTTTGGGCATCCTTGGTTGGGGGCCGATTGGGCAACATCATTATCAAATGTGTCGTCATTTATTTGAGGATCAAATAGAGAGTATCTATTTATATGATATTAATAACACAAAGTTTCCAGAGGATGTTATGAACGACTCTAAAGTTAGAGTGTGTGGAAACTGGAGAGACGTGTACAGTCAGGCAGATGTGTTCATTACATGTACGGTATCTAGTGAGCGATATATTGACTCTGAGCCAAAGCAGGGTTCTTTATTATTAAATGTATCACTAAGAGATTATAAATCGGGTGTTTATGAATATGTGAAAAACGGAATTGTAGTAGATAGTTGGAAAGAAGTGTGTCGGGAAAATACAGATGTTGAATTATTCCATTTGCAAAACGGATTAATGGAATCAGATGTACTAACTTTCAAAGATATTGTTTCTGATTCTATGCTAGAGAAAATAAACAATGATCAATCGATAATGATAAATCCAATGGGGATGTCTGCGTTTGATATGTCTATTGGGGAGTATTATTTTAGGCTCGCAAGTAAAGAAAACATTGGTCTTCTACTTGAGTGAAGCACGCTTTATAGGTTGGAGCTAAATTATTAATATCATGAAGGGAAGATTACATGCTGCACAAACTTGATCGTGCGAATGTAGAGGATATGTATGAATTAACTCCTCTGCAGTCAGGTATATTATTTCATTATTTAAAGAATCCAGACAGAAATCAATATCATGAGCAAATTAGAATAACCATACAAGGCGAAATTGAGCAAGATTTGTTCATCGAAGCTTGGCAACAAGTTGCTTTTCAAAACGAAATTCTTCGAACGGTATTTAGATGGGAGAATATTTCAAAATCAGTTCAAATTGTATTAAAACAAATTGAGTTGAACTACACATTTTATGATTTGTCGAATGATAGCTGGCAAGAGCAAAATGAAAAGCTTAATCAGCTTGATGTTCTCGATCGTCAACAAGCATTCGACTTACACAACATCCCGTTTCGAATCATGCTTGTTGCGCTTGGAAACAGTCGTTACGAGCTGATTATCAGCAACCATCATATTCTATATGACGGATTTAGCAATGTAGTATTGTTAGAGGAATTTGTTCGTAATTATGAGTTTTTAATAAAAGGGAAAAAAATCCAATTTGCAAGAAAGCCCAAGTTTAAAGATTTTGTCCGGCATATTCACGAAGATGGACTTGGTTCAGAGAAAGAGTCATTCTGGAAAAACTATTTTCAGAACTATGAATCGTACGAGTCGTTCTCTCCGAGTGATGCAGTAGTTAATAGTTTGCCTGCAACGGATAGCTTGCATACATTAATAGACGAGAACCTGCACGAGTCGATTAAATCGTTTGCTATAGCGCATGAGGTTACTCCCGCGATTATTTACTATGCTGCTTGGGGTATTTTGCTACAGCGGTATCATAATACTGATGACATCATATTTGGTGTTCCGATGTCTGTCCGTTCCAATCAGATTGATGGGATCGATAGAATGGTTGGTCTTTATATTAATACTCTCCCTATTCGGATTAATACAGCTAAGGATGACAAGGTATGTGATCTCTTAAGATCGGTAGCCGACTATTTTTATCATAAAGAGCTCTTCCAAAATACAGCGCTTCTAGATATTAAAGCATATAGTGGTAGTGAAGAGAGTATTGGGTTTAACTCGATCTTGGCAATTGAAAATTACAGCAGCAGTCTGGAGATAAAGAGTGAGGCTGCAGGGTTATTGTTATCATTGCATTCTGCTTTTGAACGAACTAATTATGATATGACAGTCCGACTTTCGCTGCTTGGTAAGCCAGAGCTTGACTTGATATATAATTCGTCTGTTTATAATAAAGAATTTGTATCTCAAATGGCGCGTCACTATCTTTATATCATTGAGCAGTTGATTTCAGAATCAAATCTGCTTGTCTCTGAGATCGAGTTACTATCGAATAAAGAGAAACAATTAATTGTAGGCCAGTTTAGCGGTGAAAAGATTGAAAATCATGATGTTTTATCCTTCCGACAGTTGTTAGAGAAGATTGTAGCTATTAAACCGAACCGCAACTGTGTTTATGAACATGGGGAAAATCACACGCAAAGCGTTACCCTTGCCGAAATGTATAAGAAGTCCAAGGACGTAGCAGCACACTTGTTAACTAAAGGCTTGCGTCATCAAGAGCGTGTTGCGGTGTTGATGGATAACTCTAGTAAAATGGTTTATACCTTATTAGGTGTTCTAATGGCAGGGGGAGTATATGTTGCATTGGATCCGGAGTATCCTACTAATCGTATGAAAGCTATACTGGAAGATTGTCAGTGTCAATATGTATTGACATGCTCTGGTATCGAAGTACCACAGGATATTACCGCTAATGTGATTTATGTTGACCAGTTTGGGGGTCAAGGAGAATTGGATCATTCTATACTAAATCAAGTCGTCACTTCTCCTGACGATTTGGCCTATATTTTATATACTTCGGGGTCAACAGGTAAGCCGAAGGGTGTAATGATCGAGCGTGTTTCCGTGTTCCAGCTCTTAAGCTGTCTAGAAAATCAATACAAATGGGATAATAAAGATGTTTTCTTAGTAAGAACATCTTTTACTTTTGACGTTTCGATACCTGAGTTATTCGGATGGTTACTAGCGGACGCTAGTCTTGTTATTCCACAGAAGAACGCAAGCAAGGATCCGGTCTTTCTGTTAGACATTATAAAAACGTACAAAGTATCCCAGATCAATTTCACTCCAGCAATGTTTAATGTATTTATGGAGTATTTGTCTCCAGCCACGATTGCGAAACTAAACAGTGTTAAGCATATTTATTTGGCTGGCGAGCGGCTGCTTGAAAGTACAGTAGATAAATTCCATGCACTTGGAACTAGTGTTACCTTGCACAATTTATATGGTCCAACCGAGTCTACGGTTTATTGTACGCACTTAACAATGGAAAAGGGGTTCGCTGGAAAGGTTACAATTGGTCGTCCTTTGCCTAATGCTCAAATCTACATTGTAGATAACGAACTTAGATTATGCCCTGTTGGTGTGCATGGACAAATCGCGATTGCTGGTACTGGTACTGCAAAAGGGTATTTTGGAAATTCGGAGCTGACCAATTCTAAGTTTATCCCTAATCCGTTTGGAGAAGGAAGGCTGTATTTATCGGGCGATTATGGAAGATGGTTGCCGGATGGGCAAATCGATTACCTTGGTCGAATTGATGGGCAAAATAAATTACGTGGATATCGAATAGAAAATGAGGAAATAGAAAATACGATTTTGAACTACCCTGGAGTTAAAGAGGCTTCGGTTATGATCACTAAGGATTCTAATGGGGTAGATTCTTTGTGCGGCTTTTTTACGTCGAGACAGCTAGAAGACACAGAGAAGATTAAAAAGCATATTGCTTCACAACTACCTTTTTACATGGTTCCTAACTTTTTATTCCAAATTGACCGATTGCCGCTAACGAGCTCTGGTAAAGTGGACAAAAAAGAGTTGCAGAGAATTATGAATGAGGAGAAGCGTATAAACTCAGACTCTCAAGTCTCCTTAAACTCGCAAACGGAACATACTTTATCTCAATTATGGAGCGAGATTCTGGATTTAGAAACTTCAGAAATAGGATTGGATTCGAATTTCTTCCAATTAGGCGGACACTCTTTAAAAGCGATTAAATTAGTAGGGGCTATTCAAAAGCATCTGGATGTCCAACTTAACTTACACACAATCTTCGCTTCACCGTTTTTGAGTTCAATGGCAGATACAATCGACCGTTTAAAATCGAAAACTGATGATAAGTTAACCACACAGTCGCTAGAACAGTATACGAATCTTTTTACTGCCTCAGATGGTCAACAGCGAATGTGGGTCTTGGATAAGATAAGTCCGGGAACTTATCACATTTCAGCTTCTTTTGAAATAAAAGGCGAAATTGATTATTCGCTATTAAATAAGGCGATGAATCAAATTATTGACAGATATGAAAGTCTTAGAACGACTTTTGAAATCGTTGATGATCGCTTATGCCAGCGTATACATCCTGCAGGGCAGCGGTATTTTGAAGCTGAGCGAATCGAAATCCCGATTCAATGGGATGTCCAACTGATTAATGAGAGGCTTCAATTTATTCAATCGAGACCGTTCAACCTGGAGCAAGAGGTATTGTTTAGATTTACCGTATTGGAGCGCACCGAGCAAGAAAATATTCTATCAGTAACGTTCCATCACATTATTTGCGATGAGCAATCGGTCGGCATTATTATGCATGATTTTGCTACTTTATATAAGGGCTCAATTATTGGAGAGTCCATTATATTACCTGAAGTAACGTACCATGCCAAAGATTTTGCATACTGGCAGCAGAAGCAAAGCAGCGAAGATAAGCTGGGACGAGAGTATTGGGGAAAGCAATTTCAACAGAACATTCCACTAACGCGATTCCCAGCTGATTTCACAACAAGCGGCGCAGATATCTCAGTTAGCAGAAAAATCAATGCATACATTGAGAAAGAGCTTTTGGATAAGATAGAAAGAGCCTGCGCAGCAAACGGGGTATCTTTATTCGTTTATATGGCTGCAGCATTGAAAGTATTACTTTATAAAAATACCGCTGAAAAAGATGTCATTATTGGAACGCCTATTTCGGAGCGGGATAGTGGTTTGTGGGGTGATTCGGTTGGATTGTTCCAAAATACAATTCCGTTAATAACCGAAATCAAGGATGATTTATCGTTTAATGACACCTTAGAACTTGTGAAATCCAACTTTATCGAAGCACTTGCTCATAAGCATTATCCGTTTAATAGGATGGTAGAAGACCTGAATGTTGATACATTAGCTCGGAAAACGCCTCTATTTACGGTTATGATTGTTTTGCATGACGATGAGTTGAAGACGGAGAGCATTAGGTTAACCGATGATTTGTCTTTGGGGGAAAGGAACCAAGAGCAGGGACTTGCCAGTTACGATCTTGTGTTTTATATAAAACCGCAAAGTGATCAGATAAGAATCGAGTTGGAATACGACACATCGTTGTATCTCCCATCTCGCATGCAACGAACGTTAGAACACTTTATTACGCTCATTGCTGATTCTGCCGCGAATGGTGTTAATAAGGTCTCAGATCTTAAAATGCTGAGTCAACAAGAAGAATATACGCTTGTTCATGAATACAATAATACGGCGTCAAGCTATGATAGCAATGTTCCAGTGTTTCATTACATTGATAATTATGCCGTCAAATATCCGGAACATACATGCGTGGTATGTGAAGATAATACGTTAACTTACAAAAATGTTGTTGAAAAAACGAATGCCTTAGCTAATTATTTGAATACTGAAAGAAACATGAACGTGGGCGATCATATAGGCGTATTCATGCGGCGCAGCTATTTGTCACCCATTGCCATGATCGGCGTACTTAAGTCAGGTGCGTGTTATGTGCCACTAGACCCTAGTTATCCTCAGGAACGTATTCATTATATGATCGAGGATTCTAAGATCCAACTTTTAATCACAGACGATGAGACAGATTTGAATGGCATTCCTGATTCCATTAAGGTTATTCGTATCTCGGACTCATTCCTAGACGGATATGAGAAAGAGAGAGCGGGATTGGAGACTCATTCTTCAGATCGAGCAGTTGTGCTGTATACATCTGGTTCAACCGGGCTACCTAAAGGAGTTATGCTTAGTCATAAAAATTTAGCAGCATTCATACATTGGGCGCTCAATGAATTTTCGCATTCCCCTTACGAAGTAGGGTATTCTGTAACATCATACTGTTTCGACTTATCCTTATACGAAGTGCTGCTGCCTTTATGCAGCGGAAAGAAAGTCCGTATACTCCAATCTTCAGTAGATATCGCTAAGTATCTGAATGAAGATCGGGGTGTTTTACTAAATACGGTGCCGTCTGTCGTAGAAGGACTATTGAAAAATGACGTTAATTTGGATTCAATCACCGTTTTGAATATGGCGGGCGAACCAATTCCGCTTTCCGTTAAGGAAGGTTTAAATTATAAGAAGATTGAAGTGAGAAATTTATATGGACCAACGGAAGATACGATTTACAGCAGCTGCTATCACATTCACAATGAGAGTAATCTAATTCCGATCGGACGACCAATTCTCAATACTCAAATCTATCTTTTAGATGAATATCTTACTCCAGTTCCGAATGGAGTTGCTGGTGAAATCTGCATTTCAGGTGACGGAATTGCACTAGGATACTGGAACAAACCAGAAATTACAGACCAACGTTTTGTAAGGAATCCTTTTGCAGAAGATCATAACCTCATACTCTACCGGACAGGTGATCTTGGAAAGAGGATGGAAGACGGAAATATTCAATTTATAGGAAGAAAGGATAATCAAATCAAAATAAATGGTTATCGTATTGAACTAGAAGAAATAGAAACCGTCATCAATCAACACGATAAGATACAGGCCGCGACTGTATTAAAGAAAGCGAATGGAGAGCACGCCTATCTTGCAGCATATGTTACATTAAAACGCCATTCATTGATGGAAAATGGAAATGATGTAGTACCTGAAAGAAGTACTGATAATCAAGCGTTATCAGTCGTATCACGTATTCCTGAAGGAAATGAAGCGAAAATATATCAGTTTAGTAAGTGTTACCATACGATCTATGAAGATCAAGCCATGAGTAACCCTGATAAAGTTTCCTTTGTATCTAACGGAAAATCATTTACTTATAACGAAGTCAATGAAATGTCAAACTCACTTGCTCGTTATATGAGGAAGAAAGCAAACATTGAAAGAGAAAAACCTGTAGTTATATTAATGAATCGTTCCATACATTTTGTGACGGCTGTACTGGCAACATGGAAATGTGCTGCAGCTTATGTTCCAATAGATCCGAACAACCCTGATAAGCGTATTTTTGCGATGATTGAACAAATTAATCCCGCTTTAGTTCTAGTTGAATCAGAAGTATTATCAGATTCAGCACTTCATCATATAAGTAAAGCGCATAAAGTTGTTCAGATCGATCGCGAATATGATGCAATTGTTCAGGAAAGTAAACATAATCTCAATCTTCCATCTGATCCATACCAGCTAGCTTACATTTTCTTTACATCAGGCTCAACTGGTACGCCTAAAGGCGCCATGATTGAACATATAGGTATGATAAATCATATGTATGGGAAAATAACCGATTTATCATTAAGTTCTGATTGTGTCATTGCACAGAATGCAAAGCAATCCTTTGACATTTCCATCTGGCAGTTGTTCACGTCAGCATTAGTCGGTGGAAAAACAATTATTTACTCGAATGAACAAGTCCTTGATCCGCGTAAATTCATTAGCAGAATATCTCAAGATAAAGTAAACGTACTTGAAGTTGTACCATCTTATCTGTCACTATTACTTGATTATGCTGACGAGAGTTTGCATCTAGATTTGGACTGTTTAATGGTGACAGGCGAGCAGCTTCATTTGCCGCTTGTACAGAAGTGGTTTGAGCGTTTTACTAATGTACCAATGGTAAATGCCTATGGCCCTACCGAAGCATCGGATGATATTACACATCATTGGATCAAGCAGCCGCCAAGTGAGGGGGTCATTCCTGTGGGAAGTCCATTGCCTAATACAACAATTTATGTTGTGGACGAGGAGATGCGAATCGTTCCACTAGAGGAAAAAGGAGAAATTTGTGTTGCTGGTATCGGCGTAGGAAGAGGTTACTTGAATAACATTGATAAAACAAATGAAGTTTTTATGGAAGATCCGTTTACGAAAGGTAATGGCAGAAAGTTATATCGGACAGGAGACATCGGAGTTCTGATGCCTGATATGACCTTGCGATTTATTGGAAGGAAAGATCAACAAATTAAGCTGCGGGGACATCGTATTGAATTAGGTGAAGTTGAAACGGCCATGATGCAAATCGTTGAAATCAAAGAAGCTGTAGTTGTACATGTTCAAGAAGTAGCAGAAGAAGATGGCTACTTGTGTGCGTATTACACCACGATTGAAAATGATGATGAACAAATGGAAGTAATCATCGCGAATCAGTTAAATAAACGACTTCCTGCTTTTATGATTCCAGAGCATTTCGAACGTATGGAAGAGTTCCCATTAAATCAAAATGGGAAAATAGATCGCAAACAACTTCCTTTGCCATCCAGAAATGCAAGCAAACTGTCTGAAAGTTTGAAACTTTATTTAAGAGATAAGCTTCCTTATTATATGATTCCTGAGGTTGTTAACGTTATGGAACAGTTCCCGAGAACGCCTAATGGGAAAATTGACAGAAAAGCGCTTGAAGCGTTGAAAGACGTCTCACCAGAGTATAAATCGTTGACACATGAGATGGAAACACGTTCGTTAAATAAGTTTCAAGCAAGTATCCTTAAAGCTTGGGAAGCAGTTTTAGACAAGCAAGAGATTTCTATCGAGAGTAATTTTTTTGATCAGGGAGGAAATTCTTTCAAGCTAATGAAAGTCTTCGAGAGTTTGAGCTCGGAATATGAAGGTTTGAAAGTTACTGACCTATTTACGTTCCCGAATGTGAATGAGCTTGCAGGTCACCTCGCCACCTTAACCAGTGGCAACAGCTCGCTTCAGCGTATATTAAATCGGTATGGTATGGAATATAAGCCAATTAAAAAGGAACCATCCAATTCTGGTCATAGCGTGTTTGAAAACAATCGAATTATTATCGAGGGAGATCAGTATAAACAGCTAAAGAAATTAAGTGACAGCATAGGTGGTTCGATTGACTCCATTGTACAGGCTATCTGTTTCTTCCTTACAAAGTATGTGGTTCGCAGTAGGTCAGTTTGCATACAAACGTATAATCCAAGCAACGGACAAATAAGTGTATTACAACCGCCTATGGATAATGTTGAGCGACCTGTAGATCTGTTCAAGTTATTTGCAGAGGGAAGAACAAGTAACAAAGAGTCATATGATTATAAGGCTGTACAAAGTGTTACGAACAGAGATAAGATTTTACCTCTACTTTTTTCATCGAATGCAGGCCATATGGATTTGCAAACGTTGATTAAAGTATACAAATTGTTATTTGAATATGTTGATAATGGGGAAGATCGTGCTGAGATCACGGTTTACTTTGACACGCAGTTAATTGATGGTACAACGAAAACGCAATTTATGATGCTTTTGGAAGCTATGGTAGATAAGTCTTCCAAAATCCCATCGTGAATTTAACATCTTTCCTGTGGGGGGATTAATATGATTAACGAAGTGCAGTTATGTGAAGTGCTGGAAGAGCAAAAGTCTGTTCTTAGGCAATTAATTGAATTGTACGAATATGACTTTAGTGAGTTTAACAATAACGATGTGAATCAGTATGGATATTATGGATACAGTTATTTTGATCATTATTGGTTGGAGCCCGGACGGGTTCCTTTTTTTATATTAGTTAATGGTAATTTGGCTGGATTTATACTTGTGAATAGTTTTTGCTATTGCTTGAAGGAAGAAAACTCACGTTCAATCAGTGAGTTTTTTATTATGCGGAAATACCGCAAGCAAGGTGTTGGCATTAAAGCAGCTCATATGGTGTTCAATCTTATGCCAGGTCATTGGGAAGTATTACAGCATCCAGAGAATCATACATCCCATCATTTTTGGAATCGAGCAATTGATTCTTATACGAACGGTCAGTTTAACATTGAAGCCGGTGAAACTGAAGATTGGGTAGGTCAAGCTATTTTGTTTAAAAATAGCCAATTATCTAAAAAGGATTAATAGTGTAGGAGGTAAGACGATGTCTAAAGATTTATTTGGATTGGACGCTTTGTTAGCTTCAAATGATAGTCTGCATTCTGATCGTAAGAAAAACAATGCTGTAGCCGTGGTTGGTATTGGCCTTCAATTGCCTAAAGCGAATACGATTGAACAATTTTGGAATGTGATTATGGATGGAAAAGATTGTGTGTCAGGACTTCCGGCGAGTAGAATTCCTGATATAGAACAGATTGTGGCTTACGATGAAAAGGATCCGAGTACATTCAGATACTATGAAGCGGCTTTTTTAGATCATATTGATAAATTTGATTACCGTTTTTTTGGGATTACACAAAAGGAAGCTGCTTTAATGGATCCCAACCAACGTATTCTTTTGCAAACGATATGGAAAGCTTTGGATAATTATGGTTGCGCATCTGAACAATTATCAGGTTCCAAAACTGGCGTTTATGTAGGTTACCCATCAAAAAATCGATACTTAGAGATTATTGAAAACGTAGAGCCAGAGTTTGTTGATATGGCAACACCTGGGAATATCATGTCGATTGCAGCAAGTCGAATCTCACATTTATTGAACTTGCAAGGGCCTAATATGTTAGTTGATACTACGTGCTCCTCATCACTAGTTGCTGCCCACCAGGCCTGTAATGCATTGGAGATTGGAGAAATAGATCTTGCTATCGTAGGCGGGATTAATTTGCTGCTGGAACCTTATTACTCGGCAGAGAGAGAATTGCCAGAGATTATTTCATCTACCGGAAGAACGAGTACTTTTGATGCAGATTCGGATGGAACTGGAGTTGGTGAAGGTTCTATTGTAATGATTCTGAAATCTTATGACAAAGCCAGCGCAGACGGTGATCATATCTATGCCGTGATTAAGGGAAGTGCAATTAATCATGATGGGCGTTCTATTGGATTGACCGCACCAAATGTGAATGCACAAAGTGATGTCATTTGTCAGGCATGGGATAAAGCGGGCATTGATCCTAGCACAATTCAATATATTGAAGCACATGGAACAGGCACTAAAATGGGTGATCCAATAGAAATTGAAGCGCTGTCAAAAGCTTTCACTAAATTCACGAACAAAAGGAATTTTTGCGCAGTTAGTTCAGTTAAAACGAACTATGGACATTTGGATTCCGTTGCCGGTCTCTTGGGGTTGTTAAAAGCGGTATTGTCTTTATATTATGAACAAATTCCTTATCAGATCAACTTTAAGAATCCGAACCCGAATATCGACTTTAGCGGGTCACCTTTCTATGTCGCCACTGCTCCATCGCAATGGGAAGAACAAATTCCTAAACGATGTGGAGTAAGTTCATTTGGATTAAGTGGAACAAACTGCCATATGGTATTGGAAAGCTATCCAAGTAATCATTTGCCTGTGCAGAGCGCTGAACCCGGACTCGTTACATTGTCTGCTAAAAATATTGATTCTTTGCAACAAGTAGTTTCAGGCTTTGCAGATTATTTGAAGAAACAGGGGAGCAACTATTCTTTTAATTCGATATGTTATTCGAGCAACATAGGCCGAGACCAATTGGACAATCGGATTGCCATTGTAGCGACGGATGTACAGGATCTGATCGCAAAATTGGACTTCGCGCAGAGTCGATTACGCCAAGGGGGACAATTCGAGGAAAGCACAGATGTGTATATCGGGTTGCAAATAGCTGTCAACAATCAGGAGCGTTACGGGGATCTGGAGCTGAATGACATTGACGGAGACAAGCTATCACAGTTGCGTCATGCTGCAAGACAGTACATTCAAGGTTTCGGGGCTGATTGGAACTCGCTTTATACAAAAGCGTTCCAAGTCAAAGTCCCGATGCCCTCTTATCCATTAAATGAAGAGCGTTGTTGGATTGATTATTCTCGTTATAACAAAAAGGGAGAAAAAGGAGATTATTCAATGGGTTACAACCGTCTAGATGAAATAATTACAAATTTGCGATCATTTATTGCAGAAACTTATGAAATCCCAGAAGAGGAGATCGACAATGAAGCTAATTTCTTTGAACTTGGTATAGATTCGATCTCTATCCTTTCTTTGAAACAGGAAGTTCATGAAAGATACGGTGTGGAAGTTTCGTTTAATCAGCTTTATACAACGATGTCTAGTATCCAGAAATTGTCCGTTCATTTAGATGAATTACTACCTGCTCAAAGCGAAGCTATACCTACTGAAGCTTCGCCTGAACAGATGGTGAAGCCTATTTCAGTTCTGAACAACGGGAGCAGAAATGATTTATTACAGCAGGTTCTGAAAAATCAAATTGATTTACTCTCTTATCTCGTAAAAGAGCAATCAGGCTTGGAGGTTGCACCGACACAAACGTACGAGTTGTCGAAGAGTGTGCCTACGCAGCCGGCTACAGCTCCTTCTTCGGGTGAACAACAGAATAAATTTTTCAGAAGATTTATTGTTAAGGAGGATACAAAGCTTGATGATAAGCAGCTGAGCTATTTAGAAAAGATGATTCCTGAATATAATGCGTACACTCGTAAATCCAAGGCATACGCAGAACAATTTAGACCATACTGGGCTAATGAACGATTGGTACAAGGTTACAGCCAAGTTTGGAAAGAGATCATCTATCCAGTTATTGCTGAACGAGCTGAAGGATCTAAAATATGGGATCTTGATGGAAATGAATATTTGGACTTTGCTATGGGATTTGGGGTAATGTTGCTGGGGTACAATCATCCAGCCATCCGTGAATCGATATCAACTTGTTTAATGGATAAAATTATTATTGGTCCTGTTACTTCACTCGCTGGTGAGGTGGCAAAACTCATTACGAATATAACAGGTGTAGAAAGAGTTGCATTCTATAACTCTGGAACTGAGGCTGTAATGAATTCGGTTAGAATGGCACGTGCAACAACAAATAAAAATAAAATTGTTATTTTTAATGGTTCGTTCCACGGAACATTTGACGGTGTATATGCTCAAAGGGATGTTTCAGCGTCAGGACACAAAAGTAAGCCTATGAGTCTCGGAACCCCTCCAAAAATGGCGGAGGATATAGTCATTTTAGAATATGGTGATCCGAACGCACTCAAAGTTATACAAGAGCATGCCCACGAACTAGCCGGTATACTAGTGGAGCCGGTTCAAAGTAGACGTCCACAGCTGCAGCCGAAACAATTTCTACATGAATTACGCAAAATTGCAGATCAACATAATTTCGCCCTGATATTTGACGAAGTCATTACGGGATTCAGACTTCATCCACAGGGAGCACAAGGTTACTTCGAAGTCGAGGCAGACATTATTGCATATGGGAAAATTGCTGGAGGAGGTATGCCTCTTGGTGTCGTAGGCGGGAAAGCGAAGTTCATTGACCGCGTGGATGGAGGTAATTGGAACTATGGGGATGAAAGCTATCCAAATATGACCTTAATGCATACCGGCGGCACGTTTAACTGCCATCCTCTTACAATGGCGGCAGCTAAGGGAGTATTGCAGTATATTATAGACCATCCTGATCTTTATGATCGGTTAAATAGTCGGACCAATATCATTCAAAAAGAACTGAACGATTTCTTTAGTAGCTATGAAATCCCGTTAGAAATTGTATCTTGTACTTCTATGTTTTCCTTTAAGCCTAAAAGTGATGTTTTGTTCTTGCGCGTTCTATTTTATAAGCTCGCTATGAACGGCATTTATTTATGGGAGGGTGCTACATGTTTCGTTTCAGAAGCACACTCTGATGAAAATATTCTCACATTTATACAAAAAGTGAAGATGTGCTGTATGGAACTCATTGAAGCGGACTGCTTCTCGGTAAAAAAAAAAGTGAACTTCCTTCACAACAGATAGTGATGGCTCCGTCCGAGAAAAAGGTCAAAATGACTGATGAACAAATGTATTTGTTTTTATTCTCACAGCGAAACACAAACGCATTTCATGAATATTGGATCACTTCATTGGAAGGAGAGCTAGATCCGATTCAGTTGGAGAAAGCAGCCCAGATGATTGTTGATCGACATGAAGCGTTGCGAATAACGAAGTTCAAAGATGGGTATCAATATATTTCCTCTCATGTTGACTTTAAGTTAAACCATGTCGATCTATCAGTGACATCTAATTTAAATGATGAGATTATGTTGGGCCATATTAAGAACGAAATTGATCGTCCATTTGATTTGACTGAAGGTCCAGACTCATTGATGCGTTGTACGCTGTTTAAGATAGCTGACAAGCGCTATATTTTTGTATTTGTCGTGCATCATTTAGCTGCTGACGGCTGGTCACTAGGAATCATAAGGGATGAGTTAATTACATTGTATAGCAACGATTCTATGCATTCTAACTTGTTACCTGAACCGGTTTCTTATAGTTCTTATTTAGAATGGGTTGAATCCCGTGGAGCAGAACAGCGAGAGGAATTGGAATCTTTTTGGATAGAGAGACTCTCCAGAACATGCAAACCAAACATGTTTGAGATGACAAATGATTCCTCCCTATTAGGGTCTAAGGGCGTAGAGTCCTTTGTACTTGATGTAGAATTAGTTAATGAACTGAAAAAATTCAGTAAAAAACATGCAATTACACTATATATGAGCTTATTGAGCGCATATCGGATATTACTATATAGATTGTCGGATAACGAAGAGATTGTCATTGGAACTCCTGTATCCGGACAACTGTTAATGGAAGCTAATCATCTAGTAGGGCATTGTGTGAAGATGCTGCCCCTTTATGTAGACTTAGATGATGAAAAAGAAGTAGGTACATTTGTAAAAGAAGTAAAAAATGAAGTGCAAACGGCTACGCAATATCAGCATTTTTCTTATGAAGAGCTGATGAAGCTTGCTCAGAGCCGAAATATTGCGTTATCTCTTCCTGAGATTAAAACGGTATTTAACATGGATAAAAAGCTGCCAGGTTCTATAACTATGCCGGGCTTATCCATAACGAATAATGTTGAGTTAGATGAGCAGCTTGCCATGGAAAGCAAATATAATTTATTTCTCGATATTGTTGAAGATAGTAACGGCGAACTCAATGTGAAATTTGAATTCGACAAAGGCATCATCTCCGAGGAAGTATGTAAAGTCTGGGCTATGTACTATAAAAATTTGCTGGTTCAGATGGTTCAAAACGAAACTATGAAACTATATGAATTGGAAATGTAAATTTAGGCTATTTGCCTATCTAACGTATCCTGAAGTGCGACAGTTGGCCAACTGTCGCACTTTTTCTTAATGCATTGAGAAAAATCTTACTGAGGTGAGAAAGTATGTATCTTCTGAATAGAGATAGCGACCAAGAGTGTTCGTTATCCTTAACAATCTTTAATCAGGAAACTTCATATGACCAACTTAACAGGAAATCGAACCAGATAGCGCATTATTTATGCAGCTTAGGCGTGAATTCGGAGACGGTTATCGGCCTCCATTTATCAGATACAGCAAACTTAATAGCATTTGCTATTGGAGCTTTAAAGTCAGGGGCACAGTTAGCAGTACTTGATAATAAGAAGGCAGATGCAATTCCGTTACATCTATTGATTACAACTTCTGACGAAATGAGCGCTCGAAATTATTCGTCGCATACAACCATAGCTCTGGATCTTCTTGATGAAGAGATCAGCAAACAACCTACTGGAGATATCTGCAATATTCAGAATATGGAGTCAATTGCCCTGCGAGTACCTGTATCTGGGCAGGAAGCTGCAATCTATTCACACACCGATTTCTTAAAATATGTTTTGCAGATTGAAGAACATTTTATTGGTGCGAAGCATTCCAGAGTAATCATTCATACTCACTCCTTAAGTCCGCTTATTGTTTTGGTTCTTGTGTTTATGGGATTACGTTCGACTCGTATAGAATATATCGATATCACAGACAGTCTCGACTATAGCGGAGATAATGAAACGGCTTTATTTATCCATAAAAATGAATGGAGTACGTTATCCCAAAAAGAGCAGAACGATCATCTTTCTTACATTGTGTTAGATGAAAAGCCAATGCTGTGTAAACAGATCGTTACATGGTTGGAGCAGGTGGGAAGCAAGAAGATTACCTTTGGTTATATCTCAAAACATTTATCGCAAATTATGACCTATTTGCATATCGCAAATCAAGAAATAACGTTGAATTCTGATATGGATCTAATGCCAATCGGAAAGTTAATACTACCAGACAGCGGATATGTACTAGACAAGAGACGCAGAAAGTCCCCTGTTGGCGTCAGAGGGGAATTGTTCTTTCAAGTAAAGTCAGGTGAACAATTAAATAATAATTATAACATGAGTCTGTATAGAGCCGGTTTGAGCGCTACGTTAATGCCAAATCAAAATATAATGCTGAATGATTATACAGATAATATAGTCGAAGTTGATGGTGTAAAAATAAATGGTGATTTGATTCAAGATTTGCTCCAGCTTAATGATGATATTTTATTTGTTAAAACCGAGTACGACGAAGTGGATGGACAAATAAAAGTATATGTATCCGTAAGGGAGCAAGAACAGCATATTTTTGAGACCATCCATAAACAAATCCAGATGATAATACCTAGAAGTGCGCATAGAGCAAAAATTTACATCATACAAAATAGTTCAGCTGTTCTATCTGAAGAGATTGATATCAAAACTCTAGAAACAGCAGAGGTTACGCTTGCGGCAAAAAACAGTGAGAATCAGAACGAAGAAAAGATTATTCAAATTATAAAGGAAATACAAGGCTCCAATCATATCGCAGCTGATATAAATTTATTCGAGCAAGGTTTAAATAGTTTGCAGTCACTGCGACTTATTGCGTCGATAAATGCTGAGTTTAGTATTCAGCTTGAACTTTATGATGTATACAACCATCCAACTGTACGAGAAATTGCAGGCTTAATCCAGGATTGTCCTGTCGTAAATGAAGGGATTGAGAAAGCCCCAAATAAAGAGTATTATGAGCTTTCTCTTGTACAAAAACAGATATGGGAAATAAGCAACCTTAAGGAAGGTTCAACTTCCTATAATGAGATTTCTGTACATACGGTAGAGGGTCAATTAAATATAGATGCCTTGAACCGAGCATTCCAAAGTTTGATTGAACGACATGAAAGTTTACGAACGACCTTTGTAACCGTGGATAAAGAGCCAAGACAAAAGATTCATAGTTCAGATGAATACGGCTTTGCACTAGAAAAAATAAATGTAAATAGTAGTGGTGATGTTGAGGAAATTATTAATGAAGAAAAAATGTTTGTATTCGATCTTCCAAACGGACCATTGCTTCGTGCTAGGCTTTTATGTAAATCAGAGAAACAGCAGTATGTTTTAATCATAAATAGGCACCATCTTATTTCAGACGGTTGGTCTGACGCTGTCCTTTTTAATGATTTAATTACGTTGTATAACGCATACGCAACTGGTAGCCATAATCCTCTTATACCACTATCTTTGCAATATAAGGATTATTCAGAATGGCAAAATAATATGTTGCAGTCAAATAAATTTGACGAGCATAAACATTACTGGCAAGAGCGTTTTGGCGGGGAATTAAATCGATTAGAGTTACCGAGATATAAAAACCGTCCTAAAGCGTATTCTTTCACCGGTAAAACCGTTAAATATACTTTTAATCATGATAGAGCTCGTAAAATAGGCAGTCTGGTCAAAAAAAATAGTACCAATCTCTTTACTGCCGTAGTGGGAATACTTAGTGTTATGTTTCATAAGTATACGGGCTTGAATGATATCATACTGGGCACAACTATGGCGGATAGATCCCACATAGGGTTGGAAAAGCAGATCGGTTTCTATGTTAATACGTTACCGATCAGAACGATTATCGAAGAAAACGATAGCTTTCTACAACTTATTGATCATGTCAAAACGGACTTGCAGAGCATGATTAAGTATCGCGACTATCCATTTGATAAAATTGTGAGAGATTTGGATATTAAAACAGAACTGGGTCATATGCCGTTATTTGATATTTTGGTTGAAGTGTTAAACTTCGAGACTCTTCAAAATGAGGGGATAAGCCTTGAAGGAGATATACAGTTACAAAAGTATGAGTGGGAGAATGAAACAAGCGTATATGACTTAAATCTTATGTTTGGCGAAATAAACGAAACGATCCAACTAGAAATCAGATATAATACGGATATTTATGAGGAACAGCAAATTGAGCATATTTGGATGCATTTAAATCAATTGGTTGATCGTATCACAGATGATCCGACGAGTTTAATCCAAAATTATAATATGGTCCCTGACTCAGAACTGAAACTGTTAGAACAATTTAACCTAACTTCTTATCCGATACCTGAAGATACTTTAGTAACGATTATAGAAAGAGAAGCAGTTCACAATCCAACCAAGGCAGTGATACAATTTGGCGACGAAGTTGTGCGGTATGGAGAATTACAACAACGCTCAAATGAAATCGCTCACTTTTTAATGAATACATCGCAAGGTTCGAAAACTGCTGTTCTAATGGATCGTTCACCCGAAATCGTGGAGAGTATTTTGGCAATATGGAAATCTGGTGGGATTTATATTCCTGTGGAACCGAAAAACCCCTATGAACGGATCAAAAATATTATTGATGATGCACAGATTCCATATCTCATATTTAGTAAAAAATATTTAAAAATTGCGAGTCAATTACAGTGGGAATGTCCTAGTTTAACATATATCCTTTGTATTGATAGTGACAATATCGCCAAAGAAGAAGAAGAAAAACGACACTCGATGAATTCCGATCTCTGGAATCAGGTTGTCCAGAGAGCAAGCGACCAAATTGAAGAGGGTGCTTGGTTTAATAGTTATACAGGTAAACCATTCAGTCGGTTGGAAATGGATGAATACGCTGAAAATGCAAAAAACAAGCTGCTTCCATACCTTCATAAACAAGCGAAGGTTTTGGAAATAGGATGTTCTTCAGGAATTACAATGTTCTCTATTGCTCCATATGTGAAAAAGTATGTTGGGATAGATTTGTCGAAAGAAATTATCGAGCGAAATAAGAAGATTGTGGAGAATGAGGGTATTTCTAATATTGAATTGCATTGTAAATATGCACATGAAATAGATGAACTAGAGGATGAAGACTTTGACGTCATTATTTTGAACAGTGTCATTCAAAATTTTAACGGGCTTAATTACTTGCGAAAAGTAATTAACAATATAATTAATAAATCAAAATCCGAAGCACTTATCTTTTTAGGTGACCTTATGGATATTGATAAGAAAGAGGAATTTATCAGCTCATTGGTTGAATTTGAAAGTCAAAACCGAGGTATGGGTTATAAGACATGGAAGGACTGGTCGGAACATTTATTCATTTCTAAAAATTTCTTAAATGAGTTTGTTTACGACATAACTGAAATTGAATCGGTTACTCATTCGGATAAAATATTTACGATTGAAAATGAACTCACGAAATATCGTTTTGATACGACAATCAAAGTCAAAAAAACCTGTGCAAAGGAAAACACGATTTACGATAAGACGAAATATCAATTTGATCGGAATGACCTCAGTAACTATAAATCTGAGAAGCAGTCCATAAACCTCTCGAAATTTGATCAAGAGGCTTATATTATTTATACGTCTGGTTCTACCGGCAAACCGAAAGGTGCAATCGTTGAACATGCTGGAATGGTAAACCATATACATGCAAAAATAAAAGATTTGAAAGTGGATTCTACTGCGGTAATCGCGCAAAATGCGTCACAAGGTTTTGATATATCGATATGGCAATTATTCACTTCTTTGGCGGTTGGGGGAACAACGGTTATTTATAGTGATGATTGTGTAAAGGATCCAGATTTGTTTCTAACTCATATATTTAAAGATGAGATCAATGTGCTTGAGGTTGTACCTTCTTATCTGTCTGTATTGTTAGATGGCATAAAGCAGATGCGTTTAGTTAATCGTGCTGGATCACTCGAATATCTGCTAGTTACGGGAGAAGAAGTAAAAGCAGAGTTAGTAAACAGAGCTTTTGAAATTCTAGAAGATATAATAATTGTCAATGCTTATGGACCAACTGAGGCATCGGATGATATTACTCACTATATTATCAATGAGCCACTTGATAAAAGTACGGTACCTATAGGTAGACCGATTATAAACACAAACATATATATAGTGGATAAGTACATGAATCTATGCCCAGTCGGAGTATGGGGAGAAATTTGTGTTGCCGGAATATGTGTAGGTAAAGGCTATGTAAACGATAAACAAAAAACAGATAAAGTATTTATGAGAAATCCTTTTGTAGACAGCAAGCATGAGAGAATGTATTTAACTGGTGATCTGGGAAGATGGTTGCCTGATGGAACGATAGAATTTTTAGGTAGAAAAGATAAGCAGGTTAAAGTTCGCGGATTTAGGATAGAACTGCAGGAAATTGAAAATACAATCCTGACGTATCCGCAAGTAAAACAGTCTGTTGTATTGGCACTTGATAAACCAGATGGTTCAAAAGAGTTGTGTGCCTATATTGTCGCAAACCATGAGCTAGTAGAGGATACGCTTAAGGAATATCTATATTCAAAGCTTCCTGAATATTCGGTTCCAGCGCATTTCATATCTTTAGAGAAACTTCCGCTCACCATCAACGGTAAAGTGGATCAGAGAAGATTGCCAAAGCCAGAAGGTCATGCTTTACAGCAGCATGCTTATGTCGAACCGACAAATAAGATTGAAAAAGAGCTGCAAACGATTTGGTCCGAAATATTAAGTAATCCCCTTATCGGCATAGATGATGATTTGTTCAAAATCGGGGGACATTCCATTGTAGCTATTAAGATATCTAATAAGATCAGAGAAGTTTTGATGGTTGGTGTACCTTTAAATATCATTTTTGATAAACCAACGATAAGACAGTTGGCATCGTATATTGAGCAACTACCAAATAAATCGTATAACGAAGACAACGCATGGATCGAAATAAATAAAGCGGGCAAAAAAGATAGTTACAAACTCGCCCCTGTTCAGCTGCCTGAATGGTATTTGCATCAACTGGATTCCGAAAGCACGAATTACAACATTCCTATTGAGTTAATGTTTAGAGGTAATTTAAACTTGAAGGCATTTGAGAAGGCTTGGAACAGTTTGATTGAGAAAAATAGTGTGTTTAGAACTACTTTCGATATAACGAACGGAGAACCAATTCAAATCATACATGAGGAGATCAAGTTTGAACTAAGTGAAGTCTATTTTGATTATTCAGATCTACCTAAATATGAGGCATTGAAAAAAGCGGAAGAACTAGCTTTATCTCATGCACATCAAGTTTTTGATTTTACGAATGGACCTATGTTTAGTGTTCAGCTAGTCCAAATAGATCGTGATCATCACTTGTTCTTATTTGCTACCCATCATATTTTATGGGATGAAGTATCTTCAATTAATCTCATCAGTGAATTATCCAGACTGTACAATTCCTTTAATCAGGATATCAATAATCAAGTCATTTCCCAGTCTTCTGAAATCGACTACATCGATTATGTAGAATGGGTGAATTCTTCGCTTGAAAAAGGATTATTTCACAGACAAAGAGACTATTGGTTGGAAAAATTCAAAACGGTTCCAGAACCATTACAATTACCTACTGATTATGTGCGCCCAGAAATTCAAACATTTGAAGGGGCAACAATTTTCGAGGTCATTCATAGCGAACTAAGGGATGAAATCCATAGATTCTGTGAAAAAAATAACATTACAGAATTTATGTTTATTTATGCGGTTCTAAGTTTGCAAATGCACATATTAAGTGGTCAAAATGATTTTGTTTTAAGTTCGCCAATCAGAAATCGTAACCATGAAAAATTGGATAAACTTCTTGGTTCTTTTGCAAGTGCGATCATGCTACGAAGTCAATATAACAAAAATATTTACTTTACTGATTTTATAAGACAAGCCAAAGAAACAGCAGTTGGTGCTTACGAGAATCATTTATATCCAAGTAATTTATTGCTGGAGGATTTAAAATTAAATCGGGATTTGTCTCGTTCTGGATTCTTTTCAATCATGTTTGGTTTACAAAATGATAAAAATGACTTCCTTAAAGAAGATCATTTTGACGGACTCAAAATGGAAGTGCCTTCGGAAATAAAAGTCCATGATAAGGCATCGCGTTTTGACCTTAACCTAGCATACGATGATATTAACGGAGTAATTACAATATACTGCAATTTTAATACAGCACTTTTTAAAGAAAGTACCGTACAAAAAATTGTACAGCAAAATATAAATTTGATGAAACAAGTATTGCAGCAACCAGATAAGCTTCTATCGGAATACAGCTTGGTTTCAACGGAAGAGCTAAACCGAATTGTATTCGAATTTAATGACACTGCAGCGAGTTATGATATTTCTGGCGGCCTTCATAGGAAGTTCGAGGAGAAAGCGGAGAGCGATCCTTATGAAATCGCAATTATTTATGAGAATACGACAATGAGCTATGAAGAATTAAATGCGAGAGCAAACAAACTAGCAAACTATCTCATACGAAATGGAGTAAGGAAAGAAGATAAGATAGGTGTGCTTGCTGCTCCTTGCCCAGATCTTGTGGTGGCCTTGTTAGGAATACTTAAAGCTGGATGCGCTTATGTTCCACTGAATCCAGATTTTCCACCTGCACGAAAGCAATATATCATTCAAGATTGTTCCATTCAAAAAATTGTGCTGGCTGGTCAATTTAAAATCGATTCTCTAAATTTTGAAGGAGAATACGTGTTGTTGGATAGTGCAGAGATCGCTGAGTGTTCTCCATTTAATCCAAATAAAACGATAGATTTAACGCAGTTAGCTTATGTTATATATACATCGGGCACGACGGGTGTTCCAAAGGGCATCGAAATTGAGCATAAAGGTGTATCAAATTTATTGGAATGGACACAGAAAACGTATAGGTTGAACAAAAATGAATCTACGTTGCTGAATACGTCATTCACGTTTGATGTTTCAATTTTAGAGATTTTTTGGCCGCTTACTGTTGGAGCAAAAATAGTTGTTTTAAATGAAGAAAACAGAAACAAACCGGAAGTCATAGCTCAGGCTGTCAATGATCATCAGGTTGCAGTCATTCAATTTGTTCCTTCTTCACTTGAAATGTTCATCAGGGCAAAGAAAACGAACAGTATGACTGATCTGTTAGCTTTAAGGCATGTCATTTGTGGCGGTGAAAAACTGACGAAACGTTTAGTATCTGAATTTTATTCTGTCTTCGACTGCCGTTTGTCAAATCATTACGGTCCTACCGAGATTACAGTAGATGCCGTTGTTTACGATTGCTCTATACCATTTGATGATGAAATTGTACCGATAGGGCGCCCAATTGATAATGTGACGGTATATATATTGGATGAGGATATGAGGGTCGTGCCAGTAGGGGTGGAAGGTGAAATATACATCCATTCTCCTGGATTAGCTAGAGGGTATTTGAATCAAGAGAGCTTGACAGCAGATTCGTTTATTTCCCATCCATTCGAATCCGGTAAGAAATTGTACAGGACGAAAGATCGTGGAAAATATACAGATGACGGTACAATTGTGTACTTAAGCCGTAAAGATGATCAGATAAAAATTCGAGGGAACAGAATAGAGCTTGGTGAGATTGAGAGACAGTTGGATAATATCTCTGGTATCCAGAAAAGCGCAATTCTGTACAATGAAGCGCAGCATGAATTATGTGCCTATATCGAGTTGGAGGAGAAAGACATTCAAGTAACCACTCGTATCGGCGAACGCTTTAAAAAGTATACGGCTAAACAAAGACCGCAGGCTATGGCTCGTGCAGAAGAATTGCATTATAAGGTTTGGCCGGCATTTTTTAGCGGCGATGAAATCAACGTTCGCTACTGGCCGCTGTTGTATACAACGTTCGCAGGCTATCAAATTATGTTGTTTAACGAGAAAGATGAAATTGTAGCAGTAGCTAATTCCATACCTATCCACTGGGACGGAGATATTAATCATCTGCCATCTGGCTGGGATGGGGGACTGGAATCTGGATTTGTTAACCACGGAATCTTAGAGCCTAATACGTTGCTTGTATTGGCAGCGGTTGTGAGCGAAGAAGCTCGTGGAAAAGGATTGAGTACTGAACTTTTAAAGCAGTTTAAGTCATTAGCCCAAGATTATAACCTTGATAAGGTTCTTGTCCCAGTAAGGCCTACAGATAAGGTGAAGCATCCTGACATGAGCTTTAAAGAGTGGTGCACATCAAGAAGAAATGATGGACAACTCGCGGATAGCTGGTTAAGAGTTCATGAAAAGATTGGTGGAGTAACGCTTAAAATTGAAACCCAGTCCCAATTGATCGTGGCCTCGCATGAGAACTGGGAGAAATGGAGTAACCAAAAGTTTGTAAAGAGTGGTGAGTATGTATTACACAATACGCTGCAGCCGGTTCAAATAGATATAGAACGTGGTATTGGGAAATATTACGACCCATGTGTATGGGTAGAGCATCAACCTGCTGAGCAGGAGGAAGCGTGGGAGATTGTTGACGTTGACCTAATCGTGAGTCAGCTTGAGAAATATTTGCCTTCCTATATGCTACCGAAACATTATATGCTGTTGGATCGTTTGCCTTTGAACTCTAATGGGAAAATCGATAAGAAGCAACTTCCACGATTTGAACGGATCGAACGAACCACGACATCTAGAAAACCAAGCACTGAAATGGAGAAACTATTGGCTAATATTTGGGTGGAACTGCTCGATCAGGAGCAAATCGGTGTCGATGATAACTTCTTTGATTTAGGCGGACATTCCTTAATTGCGACCATTATGATCTCAAAATTTGAAATGACTACGGGATTAAAGATTCCTTTAAAAGAGTTTTTGAAAAATCCAACCATTCAATTGTTGGCGGAGTATTTGGAGAGTCAAGTTGACACGAAGGAGAGCGAGCACTCGCATCAGCAAACCATTAAGAAGCAACATGTTATTAATAGGGAAATATCAGAAAAGGATCATGCCCTAACTGTATCAGGGAATGGAAAGGAAGCTCGAATTTCTAATATAGAGCCCTTCAATGACCTTTTCTACAACAATTGTTTGTTCAATTCCTTCTTTCCTGTCATGAGGCATTTTAACAAAAATATTCATTCAGTTCTTGCTAATGATCTAGCAATGTATCACATTGACAATGCGGCTGAAATACCTGTTGTGAGTGCAAGTTACTATTCGCGAAAGCCGCATGATGAGATCATTGTAGAAACGGGAATACAAGCAGACATGCAGCAATACTCAAAGCAATTAATAGATGATATAAAAAGAGCCATACTACAAAATAGACCAGTAATTATCTGGGTGGATTGTTACTTTGAACCATTTAGAAAAGACACATACATGAAGAACCATCTGCAACATACATGGTT
This sequence comes from Paenibacillus uliginis N3/975, assembly GCF_900177425.1. NCBI lineage: Bacteria > Bacillati > Bacillota > Bacilli > Caryophanales > Paenibacillaceae > Paenibacillus > Paenibacillus uliginis. Next base: position 1,462,947 of record NZ_LT840184.1, read on the forward strand.
AGTATATGGCTTTGATGACAAAAGAAAGATATGCAAGATTATCGAGCATAACCATCGTGATAGCCTGCGCTATGAGCCGATGGAAATTGGCTATGGGGATGTTGTTGCCTGTTACGACGGTTTCCAGACCTATTTTGCGGGGGAAGGAACTCTTCGACCTAGTTACTACGAATTTTATATTGCGGATGAGCATCATTCACAAAGTGAAGATGATATCCGATTACGAGAATGCTATAACATGTTTGCTGTCACGAATAAAAAGATTATTGAAGAGGGACTCAAGCAATTTGAGGAATGGGCGTTACATTTTGAAAGATTAGTACTGTCCATGGATAGAATGAACGAAGTCACAGAGTATTTCCTACCGTCTATCAATAATATATTAAATATTAAGTATGTAGAGAAATATAAAGTGGAGTTCTTGTTTGCAGAGCAGAAGGATATGCACATCTCTCTTGATGTAATAATTAATGCTTGGACTAGTATTCGTACGATTTTAATAAAATTTGCTTATGCGAATAAATTTAATAAGGATCAGCTTGTAGTGATGCATAGACACATGTGTGACATTATTCAACACGAAAAGCAGTTTGTTGAGGGATTAACCTCCTGAATGTATTTGAAGTAGGTAGTTGAAGTCTAAAGCAATTCGGATAATAAACGAATAAAGTGCCCCCTGTATACTGAGGATTGTACCGACAAAGAACAACTCAACAGGAGGCACTTTACATGAAATAGAGGATATAAATTCGATAATGTTTTCATTAGCATCGTAAGTAATGGTCAATGTTAGTCGAAGCTTCGGAGCATGTCTAAGGTGTTGCTATTGCATAGTATTATTATTCTTATGTTTATGAGGAAAAATCATTAACTTAATTGGAACATCTATGTAAAATTATAAACTTGAACATACATTTTTAAATCTGGTTTGTCTTTGGAGGTTTTTATATGAAGAATTCACTAATGACGAATATATTCAATTGTGAGAGGGAGTATTTAGTTAATTTTTGTTCTATAAATAATGGACCTTATACGTGGAAATTTAGTAATATTCATTTACCTGATATGTATTTGCATAATTTCATCTTGATTGAAGTTGAATTTGATGGGATTGAACGTTATATCAATTCTGAAATTGAAAAGGCTCAAAGAAATCACAGTAGTTTTTTGAGAATAGTGACTCCCTTTCAGTTAAGTAATCATACAATCAAAGGTTTATCTTTTAACCCAGAAGAAGGGGCATATGATTACATGGTAATCAATACGCGGGATTTCAAGTTATTACATGGGAATCCAGATTGCCAAATAGAGAGAGCAGTTTCATCGAATATAATCGATGATGGCTTTCTTGTTGATAAGCAAGCCAATCAGCATCTTGAATGGGCGGATTTTTATCAAAGAAGATTCGAAAGAAAAAAGAAAGTATACGAGAAATTTGATCAGAATTTTCAGTTTTATGTTTGTTACCATAATAACGCTCCAATAGGCAAAGTAGAATCAGCGTTTTTGGATGAATTTGTAAAGATTGAAGATTTTGATATTTTGGAGAAGTATCAACGAAAGGGGTTTGGGACATCTGTAATTAAGCACTTGTTGAAGACAGCCAACTCAATGAATATCAACCAAGCGTACTTAATGACTGACGGATCTGATAGCGCGAAGGAGATGTATACCAAATGTGGCTTTGAAAAAGCTGGTGAAGTTTGGGAGTATATATTCTTTTTAGATAAGTAGACACTTTAGCTGAAACATAATTCATGACGAATTTACATGCAGATCGAAGTTAACATACACTACCTAGAGGATTTGTCATGAATTATATTTTTTTAGTAACAAGTGTGTTAAGAACAATCTTTTTCTCAAATTTGAACTGTTACTTAACCTTGATACTGAATCCCTAAATTGAAGTATTCATGGATGAATGGGCGTAATGCGTTTAATTAAATTCGATGATTAGAAGGTATGGGATAGAGATGACTGATTTAGTGAAAGAAAATATATTCAAATATATTCAGGAACTAGAGGGAATAAGGCATCCGGTTACTTCTACTGAGCATATAAATTATACGGCTAAATATATAAAAGAGAGATTCGAAGAGAAAGGGTTGGAGATTTTACCTAATTCATTTAAGTTAAAGGGTTCTGAGGAGTACTTTGAAAATATAGTAGGCTTAATTCGCGGTAAAAATGAAAAAAAACTGGTCATTGGAGCTCATTATGATTCAGTTTACAATTCACCTGGTGCTAATGATAATTTGTCTGGATTATCTGTTTTATTAGAAATCTGCAATTGTTTATCATTAGGGGAAACACCTGAATATAGCATTATATTTGTTGCATTTACATTAGAAGAAGGTAATCCTATCTTGTATAGCAAAAGGAATGAACTATTAAAAAAACATGGTTTAGTAGGCTCACAAGAAAGATATGTTTCATGGCAAACTTATACGAGTGTAAGAGAACTTGAAAAGGTAATCGAACAGCTAGTTTTTAAAGGTTTTAATTACGAGCAGGCTGCACGGTGCGCTGTTAAATTTACAAAGAATTTGAAAGAATCAAGTTCACAACAATTAGAAAAATATTCAAATGACTTAATTGACATGTATACACAATACTCTGAACCAAGTGAGATGAGTCTAATTGGTAGTAAGATTTTCATGGATAGCTATATCACAGGTAATGAGAGTGATGTAGTAGGGATGATCAACCTTGACACATTAGGCTATACGTCAAAAGAGTTTGGTTCACAAGTAATTCCAGAAGCGTTTTTAAAGGCGGATGCAGATTTATTCAATGTAAGCCTCGAAAAAAAAATCGGGAATTTTCTGACGATTATTTCTTCTAGAAATGCTACACATCTAGTAAGTAAATTAACTAATGAATTCAAATGTAACGAGAAGCCTGTTCCATATTACTCTATGAATATTCAAGAACAAGATGTCAAAAAAATATTTCGGAATTATGGAGAATTAATGTCCTCTGATCACGTACACTTTTGGCTAGCAGGTATTCCTGTGCTTTATTTAACTGATACTGGGCGATATAGATATCCGTATTATCATACACCAGCAGATGCATCGGATTATTTAGATTTTGATTTTATGGAAGAAATCACGAAGAAATGTGTGAAATTTATACGGAATTTGTGATATGAGACTACACAATTCAATGATTTGATCACTAATAGAAATTATAGGAGGAGTTAAATATGCATAGTTTAGAAGAAAGCATAACAAAAATTGTTTTAGAGGTTCTAGAATTTCCCGAAGAGAAAATCGGGGCACATGATTTGTGGAATGGATTCGTTTAAGTTTATAATGATTTCCGTTCAAATAGAGAATTTGTTAGGTATAAGTATTGCGGATGAAAAACTGTTATTGGATAATTTTTTGAGTTTAGATTCCATTATCAATCTTGTGGAAGAAAGTAAACAGAACTAATTATGGTTCAAGCTAAAATTATTGGGTGAGCGTCTATTACTATTCTTCTGTTTATAAGGAAAAATCATAATAACTTAATCAAAGGAATATCTGCAAAATTATGAACTTGAACATAGTTTTTGAATTGAGTTCTGGGAGGTATGAAATTTAATGAATGACAATAAAGCGGTATATCCATTAACTCATCCTCAAATAAGGATTTGGTATATTGAACAACAATATCCGCATACTTCAATTCATCATCTTGGTGGACTGGTAAAGATTTGTGGAGTGCCAGATCTATCGGTACTAGAGCAAGCCATTCAACTTTGCATTCAAAAAAATGAAGGTTTACGCTTGCAGATGATAGAGTTGAAAGGTCAACCGTATCAGAAAGTCGATCACCCAGTAAAGGGAAAATTTGACTACGTTGATTTCAGCACAAATCCTCATAGCGCTGAAGAAGAGTGTAAGAAATGGGTTAAAGAAAAAATGGCAAGCCCGTTTATTTTGCTAAACAGTCCATTATATTATTTTGCACTTTGTAAAGTAGCTGAAAATAAATACGGTTATTTAATTAAATTACATCACATTATTTCTGATGGTTGGACGATGAATATTCTGACCAAGCAAATATCAGAATATTACACACAACTTTTAAAGGATGAATCGATTGATCTTCAAGTTGAACATTCTTATTTAGCTTATATTGAGCAAGAACAAGCATATTTGACTTCTAAACGCTTTTCACAAAATAAGCAATTTTGGAAGGAACGATTTGATGATCTGCCTGAATCTTCTTATGAGAGGATAAGTGATGGAATAGCAGGTAAGCGTATGACATATGAGTTGAGCCCTGTACTTTCTACTAAATTGCGAGAGTATACGCAGCGTAATCGTTTCTCGATTAACGCTTTTTTTAATTCGTTAATGATGCTTTATATTCACAAGATGACACAGCAAACGGATATCATTATTGGTTCTCCTGTCCTAAATAGATCGGGACAAGCTGAACGAAAAATGATCGGGATGTTTACTAGTACAATGCCTTTTCGTTTGAAGTTAGATACAAAAGAAACACTCTTAAATGTAATACAAAAAGCTAATAAGGAACTTTTGTCCTGTTTTTTTAATCAAAAGTATCCTTTCGATTTGTTTGTACAGGATATTGAATTGCAAAAAAAAGGAAGAGACAGGCTATTTCATGTTTGTGTTAATTATTACAGTACTAATCTTGTTAATACGTTGGCGGGGATTCCATTGGAAAATAAGGAAGTACACAATGGAAATCAACTTTATTCGCTACAAATGGTCATAAAAGAATGGTCAGACCAAAATGTAATTACGCTTCATTATGATTATAAAATTGATGACTACCGAGATAAAGAAATCGATAGAATGCATCGTTATATGATGTATTTGATGGAGCAGATAATTAGCAATGATGAAATTACTGTTTCTGAAGTTTCTCTATTATCACCAAAAGAAGAACAGCATTTGCTTTATGAGTGGAATAATCCGGAGTATGATAATGTTGAATACGGGACTATTCAACAATACTTTGAGGAACAAGTTGCTAAAACACCTGATCATATTGCTTTAATATTTGAAGAGAAGCAAATAACCTATAGGGAATTAAATGAAAAATCTAATCAATTAGCCCGTTTATTAAGAAGTAAAAATGTAGCCAATGATTGTCCAGTAGCAATACTGGGCAATCATTCTCCAGAAATAATCATTGCAATGTTAGCTGTTTTAAAGGCAGGAAGCTGTTATTTACCAATAGATCCAAAATATCCAGTAGATCGGATTCAGTACATTCTGAATGATGCTAACGTAGCTATACTTTTAACGGATGATTGTTATGAGCCAGAATTGAAATACCAAGGTGAAGTCATTCGTATTGATGAAGGAAATAATTATGTAGGTGATAGGAGTAATTTGAATTCAATTAATAATTCGAATGATTTAGCCTATATTATTTATACGTCAGGTTCTACAGGTAAACCTAAAGGCGTTATGGTTCATCATGAGGGAGTACTAAACTATATTTTCTGGGCTAGTGAACAATATATACATTCACAAAACGAAACGTTTGCATTTTATTCTTCTATAGCATTTGATTTGACGGTCACATCTATTTTCACGCCATTGTTAAATGGAAATTCTATCGTTATTTATGAAAGTAATAATCAAGAATTTATACTTGAGCGTATTTTACAGGATAACCGTACTCATATCATTAAAATGACTCCTGGCCATTTATCTTTATTAGCAAAGTTGAATGTTGATAAATCGGCCATTCGATGTATTATAGTCGGGGGAGAAGAATTAAAAACAAATGTATCTAGCCAAATTTACGATGCATTTAGAGGTCAGGTTGATATTTACAATGAGTATGGCCCAACCGAAACTGTTGTTGGCTGCATGATTCATCGATATGACAGACAACAGGATATTAATGTCTCAGTACCAATAGGGCGTCCAATAAAGAATATACAAATTTATTTATTAGATCAAAACATGAAATTAGTTCCACCAGGTGCATGTGGTGAAATATACATTTCTGGGATGGGAGTTGCTCGAGGGTACTTGGGTCGTGAGACATTGACGGAAGAAAGGTTTCTTCCTAGTCCATTTAAAGAAGGATCAAAAGTTTATAAAACAGGTGATTTGGGAAGATTGCTGGAAAATGAAACAATCGAATATTTGGGCAGAATTGATCAACAAGTAAAAATAAATGGTTACCGGATCGAGACAGGCGAAATAGAGCATTACTTATTAGCTAACGATAAAATATCTGAAGCAGCAGTTATCGCTATTCATGAAGGAGGGGATACTGCTTATTTAACTGCTTTCATCGTACCTAAAATAGATATTTTTATTATCGAGATTCGAAGTTACTTAGCTGAATTATTACCATATTATATGCTCCCGTCTGTGTACAAATTTATAAAAAATATTCCATTGAATAAAAATGGGAAAGTAGATAAATTTGTATTAAATGAAAAAATCAAAATGGATACGATAATAGATGAAGATGGTCGTAATGATACTGAGCTTACAATTTGTAATATTTACAAAGAAGTATTGAATATTAGCAAGGTTAGCATCCATGATCATTTTTATCGTATGGGCGGAGATTCTATCAAAGCAATTCAAGTTACCTCAAAGCTTCGAGAGTTGAACTATCAGGTAAAAGTTCAGGATATTATGACATACCCAACAATTTCAGAATTGGCTATGAAGCTGAAAGAAGGCGGGGAATTCATGGTTCCTCAAGAAACTTGTGAGGGGGAAGTCGGCCCACTTCCTATAGTGTCTTGGTTCTTTGAGCAAAAGTTTCAAAATGTTCATCACTGGAATCAATCGGTTTTTCTCAAAATAAAAAAAATGCTAGATGTTCAAATGCTAGAGTGCATTCTAGTTAAACTTGTTCAACATCACGATTCATTACGGTTAAACTATGATAGTCAATCAGAGTCACTATACTATAATCAGAAGCATTGGATACCTACTGAGATGGTATATCATTATGATCTGTCTAGGTATAATGTGGCAGAGCAACAAACCCTAATTAAATCGATTGGGAAAAAACTAAAAGCTAGTATGAATATTGAATCAAGCATATTATTTAAGGCAGGTCTTATTGATTGCGGGAGCGACAGAGGCCTATATTTACTCCTGACTGCCCACCACTTGGTTATTGATGCAATTTCTTGGAGAATACTGTTGGAGGACTTTGCAAGACTTTATGTTCAACTTGCAGAAAATCAAGCATTAATCCTGCCTTTGAAAACGCACTCAATTCAACGGTGGTCTGAGTGTATGAATAGCTTTAAAGAAAATGAAGGTATGGTGGACTTGGCATACTGGAATAAAGAAACGGAAATCGATTTTTCATTAACCACCACTACTCTGAATCAAGATGAATACCCGGCTGTAAAGGAAACCATATCACAAAGTCTTACAATTCCAGAAACGGAAACATTGTTGACCACAGCTAATATAGCCTATAATACAAAACCTCAGGAGTTATTAGTAACAGCTTTAGTACAGACGTTAGCTCAATTTACGAATATCGATGAGATTCTTATTGAATTAGAAGGACATGGTCGGGAAAATCTTGATTCTAATGTAGACATTACCCGCACCGTTGGATGGTTTACATCGATATATCCGGTCCATTTTAAATGGAAAGAGCAAGCGCTAGACAAGCAGATTGTATCAACTAAAGAAAAGTTGCGAAATATCCCACGGAATGGGATAGGTTACGGGGCTTTGAAATATTTAACAACAACAATCTCGCAACCTCAGAATAAACGAGTTAGATTTAATTATTTAGGTCAGTTTGAGCAGAATACGTACGAAAATGTCTTTGAAATTTCAGACGCAAGTTTGACTGGGGAAGATATAGCAGTTGAAAATGAAATGACTGCAATGATTGATATTGTAGCCTTAGTACTAGAGAAAGAGTTGCGAATAGCTGTTACCTATTCGAATCATCAATTTGATTTGAATGAAATGACTGGATTCGCAACATTATTTGCTAATAACCTTAAGCTTCTTGTCAAGTATTGCAATGGAAAAGAGATTCAGGGATACACACCTTCTGATTTTGACGCCGTAGATCTTTCTCAAGAAGAGCTTGAGATGCTCTTTGAATAGAATAAACAAAGATCAAGACTTCTTAACATTTTCGAGAGACACCCTTTCTAGGTATAGTGATTGGTTAAGCCATTCGCTTTACTGAGTGAAAAGGTGTTTTCTATTTGTTTTAGATCGTTTTTAAAATATATAGATTAAGGAGACAGTATGATTGACTTGAGAACCTCACTAAAGCTGTTACCTGTTGACAACATTAAAATGCATGAAAGTTTTCAACCAACCAGATTGGAAAAAACAATGTCAGCTATATTAAATGAAAAAGTATTGATAAACCCTATAGTCACAACCAGGATCAATGAAAGCGATTATATGATAATTGATGGAGTACATCGCTACCTGTCTTTAAAAGAACTTGGTTTTAAAACAGTTGCTTGCCAAATAGTAAACGAAGTTGATGCGAAGCTTAATATGTGGTCTCATCTTGTAAAAGCGGGTAAATCGCTAAAAGCTATTACGGACAAAAATTTGATAAAAGTGGAAAATGAGATTAATAATAAAAGGTTTGTTTTTAAAATAACGGACTCTAAACAAAAAACTTTGTATTTTTATTTGGATAATGACAAAAACATAATGAATTTTGTTGATGCAATGCACTATGTTGTTGCAAGGTATGACTGTACATGTTTCACAAGAGTTAGTCAAATGAATAAGAGTGAGATTGATGAAGAAGACGTACTTGTAGAGTTTTGTGATTTTAATTTAAAAGAAATAAACAGTCTAATTTTTAATGAGGTTCACTTACCAACTGGTGTAACTCATTTTTCTATAAATAATAGACTGCTAAATTTAAAAATCCCTTTAAAATTTATGGAATCCAATATTAGTGAAAGTGATTGGCAAGGTTTTATTCAATCTACTCAAGAGAAGTTAAGATATTATCCAGAATCAATATATTTTTGTGAATAGCAATCGTTAAGAAGAATTTGGCGGGTCTGTCAATTATTTTGTGTAAACTCAATTACCAAGGAATTCCCCCGAGGGGGAATCGGTGAGTCGGTGCAGACATCGCAAAGAAAACGCATGTTGCAAGAGCCATCGATTTCCGAGAGATTGAGCTAGGTAAGGATTGCGTGTTTCACAACGATCATGCAGGCTTATCTAAGTTAGTGAAGAGGATGAAGGAGCTCAATCAGCAACATACCAAGACTAACGTCATCTTGGGCATTGAGCCAACTGGACACTACTGGTTTCCGCTAGCAGAATACTTGTAGCATGAAGGAATTTGTGTGGTGGTTGTAAATCCTTATCATGTCAGCAGAACGAAAGAGCTTGAAGATAGTTCACCAACGAAAAACGACTGCTAAAGTCATAGCGGACTTAGTGCGAAGTGGCAGATATACTGAGCCTAAGTTACCGACGAAAGAATAAGCAGACTTAAGGATTCTGATGAATACTCGTGAGAAATTGGTGAATAGCCAAGGACAAGTCGAACGACGAATTCAGAATTGGCTGGATCGCTTTTTCCCTGAGTACTCAGAGGTATTTAAAGTGTGGGAAGGTAAAGCGTCACTCATTACCCTGCATGATTTTCCAACTCCAGATGAATCGTAGCAAAGGGCGCATTTGCGATCCTTAGACGTTGGAAACAAGACGTAAAACGAGCTGTGGGAATGAAAAGAGCAGAGGAACTGGTTCAAGTAGCTAACCACTCCATTGGTTTATCAGAGGGTTTAAGCGGTGCTTGATTAGAACTTAAATTTTGCTTGTGCAATACGAGATGTATGCTAGACAACTTGAAGAACTGATGGAGCAAGTCGAACGAGTGCTAGAACAGATTCCAGGTACAACAGAAATGTTGACGATACCAAGGAAATAGAAATAGTTACATTAGCTGGGTTCTTGGCAGAAGTCGGAGACTTGAGTAGCTATGAGCATGAACAGCAGATTATACGGCTAGCAGGCCTAAATCTGAAAGAGAACAGTACTGGTAAAAAGAAAGGTAAATCGACTATAACCAAACGGGGGCGATCTCGATTACGTGCATTACTGTTTCGAGCAGTGATGCCAATGGTAGCGAGTAACCCAGAGTTTAAAGCATTGCACTGTTATCTGACAACCCGAAACCAGAATCCATTAAAGAAGAAACAGTCAATTGTAGCTTTATACGGCAAACTGATACGGGTGCTGCACACATTGGGAACAAAGCAGAAAGTATACAACGCAAATGATGTATTAGGTCCATTAAGACAAAAACAGCTACAGTTTGCTGCTTAACGATTCAAACTAACGCAAATACTCAAAACTTTGAATAGAACGAAATAAACGACAAAAGAAGCACGGAGCAGCCGTAGAAAATATTCCGTAAGGGCAACGACCCAGTATAGGAGCAAGAAACGGCGTCCACCTCTTGAGAGGCAGAACGAAGGAATGTAAGGGCATAGACCCAGCGTGATATGGGAGGGTAAGCTGTCGAGGGAACGGTGTGGATATTCAAGGTGCGGTCATACAACAACACCCATTGATTGGAAACATAGATCCAACCTCTATTCTCGCATAGGCTTTTCCAGAAAATTATGTGACAACTCCATGACTTATTTACCTTTCTTAAGAGTCGATTGTTGAAAATCTAAGAATGAGTGAGTAAATGCGAGAAAACGTTAATTTATAGTGGGGGGAATAAAATATGCACAGTTTAGAAAAGAGCATAACAAAAATTGTTTTAGATGTTCTAGAATTTCATGAAGAGGAAATTGGGATACATGATTGCCTAGAAAATTATGGGATGGATTCAATTAAGTTTATAATGATTTCCGTTCAAATTGAGAATATGTTAGATATAAGTATTGCGGATGAAAAACTGTTATTGGATAATTTTTCTACTCTAGAATCTATTATAAATCTTGTGAAAGAAAGTAAAAAGAACTAATTTGGTTTCATTAAAATATTTGTGGTTAGCAATTAGCTTGTCAGATTTCAAATGAAGAATATGTAAAAAATATTATGTGATCTCATCTTGTAAAAGCAGGTGAATCATAACAAGTGTTCTTGGATTAGAGTTACTGTAAAGGTGTAGAAACTGCCTTTATAGTTGAACAAAAGGGATTCATGTCAATCCAATTAAAAGCAAAGCCAACAAAGGCTCGGCGGGAGTTGATGGAGAAACACTTGCAGAAATCGAAAAGCAAGGAGAACATCTCTTTATCCATGAATGCCAGCGAGTACTCAAGGAAGGTGAGTACCACCCTCAGCCTGTTAGACGACATTACATCCCAAGGAAAGACGGGAAGCAAAGACCGCTCGGGATTCCCACCGTTCGGGACCGCGTAATACAGATGGCAACGAAACTGGTGAATGAACCAATCTTTGAAGCGGATTTCCAGGAATCCTCCTACGGATTTAGGCCAAAGCGAAGCGCGAAACAAGCGTTCGACCGAATTCGGAAAGCATGCAACCGCAAAGGTAATTGGGTAGTTGACGTCGACATCCAAGGCTACTTCCAACATTAATCAAGAGAAACTCATGAAGCTGATGGAAATGCGAACCAGCGACAGGCATTCTTGAAACTCGTGAGGAAGTGGCTAAATGCAGGCGTAATGGAGGAAGGAAAGGTTAGGCGCTCAGACTTGGGTACACCGCAAGGCGGGGTCATTTCACCACTCTTGGCGAATATCTACTTGAACTACTTCGACATACTGTGGGAACGACATGGAAGCGGAATCGGGGAACTTACGCGTTACGCAGATGACCTCGTAGTCGTGTGCAAAACGAAGAAAGAAGCAGACCGGGTGTATAAACTGATAGAAGCTATCATGGAGCGTCTGGAATTAACACTGCACCCGACCAAGACGCGCATTGTCGGACTATGGACAGGAGAAGACGGTTTCGACTTTCTAGGGATGCATCATCGGAAGACGAAGGCCGAAACTTCCAAAGGACAGGTGTACTACACAACACAACAATGGTTGACTCGGGAAGCGGAGGAACGGATCCGGGAAGTGGTAAAGGATCGTCTTGCCCCACCAAACATGCGGCACAAGTCATTTCTTGATCACGTGAAATTTGAATCCGAAGATTCAGGGGTGGCGAAACTACTACTACACAGCCTACAGTGGGCGAAAGCTAGCAAAGTTGGATTGGTACATCCTACAGCGATTTACAAGGTGGTATGCCAGAAAGCGACAGCGCAGAGGTTGGATGAGTTCGTTTCGAGAAGTTAAATATCTTGCCAGTCAATGTGGGCTCAAAACGCTCTTGTAATCTGCATGCACATGAATGACGAATATCGGAAAGCCGTATGAGGGAAAACCTCACGTACGGTTTGATGAGGAGGGGCAGAATGTTCTGCCCTTTACTCTAGTGGAATTGCCTAAGGGAGATAAACCCCTAAGGGCGTTCCGCGCGCAGAAATCCGACAGTAATGGTTACTTCCCCCCTTATTCATCAAAAAATGAATTAGACCGCTTCCCGAATGCAGTATTCGAGAAACGGCCATGAGACAGAACTCTATTTTACTCTTTTTGCCATTTAAATCGACTGTCCTTGTGCTCTTAACTTCTTACGCGTGCTGAGCTTCGCAAGCTCCACAACGATTAGTGGAACGATGGAGAGAATCGTGACAATCACCCAGTGCGTGAAGCTTAGGGAAACGATTTGGAAGATCTCCATCAGTGTAGGAATAATCGCAATTCCGAATATAATCGCAATGGAGAGCATCGCGCACCAGAACAACGAACGGTTGGACATGAATCCAATCGTAAAGATCGATTGGGTGTTGCTTCTCACATTGAAGATATGAACAACGGAGGACCAGCCCAAGATAACAAAGGCCATCGTTTGTCCAACTTCATGTGAAGTCGATACTTGATCCGAAATGTGAACAAACTTTCCGACATAGAAGCCAAGCAATGTCAATACCGTATAGAGTGATGCTTGAAGCGCAATCTTCTTGCCTAATCCGTTCGAGAAGATGCCTGCATTCTTAGAAATCGGCTTCTGACGCATTGTATCCGGCTCCATCTTCTCACGGCTCAAGCAGAAGCCTGGAATCCCATCCGCGACAACGTTAATCAAGAGTAATTGGATGGCGATAACCGGAAGCCCCCAGCCAAACGCAACTGCAATAATCATGATCATAATCTCGGAGAAGTTACAGCTAAGCAAGAAATAGAGTGTCTTGCGGATATTCTCATATACGCGTCTGCCTTCTGCAACTGCATCGACAATCGTTGCAAAGTTATCATCCGTAAGAACCATATCGGAAGCGCTCTTCGCTACATCCGTTCCGGTGATACCCATCGCCGTACCGACATCTGCCGCCTTCAAGGCTGGAGCATCATTTACGCCGTCTCCAGTCATGGCTACCACTTCTCCGTTAGCCTGCCAAGCTTGTACGATACGAATCTTGTCTTCAGGTGAAACACGACCATATACAGAGATATGACGTACCTTTTGCTTCAACTCTACATCGGACATACGCTCAAGCTCAGCTCCAGAGATGGCAAGATCCCCTTCTTTCAAAATACCAATCTCGCGCGCAATCGCCGATGCAGTAGCCATATGGTCACCTGTGATCATGACCGTCTTGATGCCTGCATCCATCGCAGCTTGTACCGCAGCCTTGCTCTCCGGACGAGGAGGGTCGATCATGCCGACCAATCCCGCAAAGCGAAGGCCCTGCTCCAGCTCAGCAGCATCCAGCTGCTCTGGGAGCTCCCCATAATGCTTGTACCCCAGCGCTAGAACACGCAGCGCTTGCTCTGCGAACTGATCATGCACCTCATTCGCTCGAGCCTGATACTCATTAGTGCACGATGCATGAGGGTCTAGCGGAATACGGTCGAAGGCGCCCTTCGTAATGGAGATATATCCGTCCTCCGTGCGATGTACCGTCGTCATAAGCTTGCGTGAGGAATCGAATGGTAGCTCATGCACGCGAGGATACTTCGCCTCAAGCTCGGACTTCTTCGTTCCCTTTTGATGCAGCAAACGAATAATCGCAGTCTCTGTTGGATCTCCAATGATGGTTTCTTCGCCATTATTGAGTTCAATCGATGCATTGCTCGCAAGACTGAACATCGTGAGCAACTCAGTTTCTGTATCATTAAACGCTTCTGTATCTGCCTTCGGTTCGTGAGACACAGCCCAGACCTGCTTAATTGTCATCTGGTTCTGCGTCAACGTTCCAGTCTTGTCAGAACAGATAACCGACGCACTTCCCAATGCTTCTACCGCTGGAATGCGGCGAATGATCGCATTTTTGCGAACCATGTTTTGAATACCAAAGGCTAGCGTAACCGTTACAATAACCGGCAGTGTCTCCGGAACGGCCGCTACCGCCAAGGATACCGCCGTCATCAGCATCTCCATGATCGTCTCTCCATGGAGAAGACCAATACCAAAGATGATGACACCAGATACGACCGCTACCAAACTCAGCTTCTTGCCAAGTTCTATCAGACGCTGCTGGAGTGGCGTCTTGGACTTCTTCGTGTTGTTGAGAAGAGAAGCGATCTTCCCCATCTCTGTCTCCATCCCGGTTGCTACTACTACAGCTCTGCCACGGCCATTCGTAACCAAGCAACCGGAGAAGAGCATATTGACTCGATCCCCTAGCGGATCGGACTCTTTCACCTCTGCCTGTGCATTCTTCTCGGATGGAACACTCTCTCCCGTCAAGGCCGATTCCTCAACGAGCAGGTTGGAACTCTCTATAAGACGGGCGTCTGCAGGAATCATGTCTCCTGCTTCCACCATGATAATATCGCCTGGAACTAGCTCCTTCGAATTGATGGGCTGCAAGATTCCATCTCGTACAACCTTTGCTGCAGGCGTATTCATATTCTTAAGTGCATCAAGCGCCTTCTCTGCACTAAGCTCTTGCCTGATGCCAAGCACGGCGTTTAAGGCTACGATTGCGATGATCACGAGCGGCTCCGCATAGCCATGCCCTTCCGTAACCGCTAGATATGTCGATATCAATGCTGCTACCAACAAGATTATCGTCGTTACCTCAGAAAATTGATGCAGCAGCTTGGCTCCAATGCCCTCTTTTTTCTCCTCTTCGAACTCATTGTAGCCCTTCTGCTGCAGCACCTCTGCTGCCTGCTTGCTGCTAAGGCCATTCTCTCTATTTGTCTTAAGCGCCTTAAAGATATCCTCCAGTTTTCTCTCCATCCACTTCATCAAATGCACCTCTCTTTAAATGATTTCTATTGTCCCCAAAGTCGAATTAACATCTCAATGAGCGTCTCCTTTTTGATATCCAGTCGGACAGGATGTCCGTAACATTCGGCTTTCATCTTTTCAAGAATGATGGCCATGAGCACGCTGTTCGCAATCATGGCGATGGCCTGCAGCTCTTCCTCTGGAATCGAGTCATCTGCCATCTTCGCAAGTTCCTTTTCCAACTCCTCCGTGATGTATTCAAAGATCGACGGATACATGAATTCGAGCTCTTTGCTACCTTTTTCCTTAATGGTGACCAAGAAAAAGTCCTTATGGCTTTCGTAAATATGATTGATGAAATCAATCTTCGCCAGCAATAGCTCTCGGATGTTCTCATGATCGGTATGGAAAAAGGTGTCGACCTCTGTCTTAACCAAGCTCATCTGCTGTTCAAGTGCCTCATGTATAAGTTCATCTTTTCCCTTAAAGTGCTTAAATATAGTCGCTTCATTCACAGAAGCTTGTATGGCGATACATTTCGTGGTGGTTCCCTTAAAACCGTGGAGCGCCATATGTTCAAGAGCAGCTGACATAATTTTATCTCTCGTTGTCAGTTTCATTGCTCATCCTCCTCTCTTATTTGACAAGCAAGTACTTACTTGATATTTAGTTTACGAATATGTACCCATGGTGACTATGATCTACATCACGCGCATTGTTGGAAACTCTCGAGTTGGTTAATGCCAAAAGTCCCCATATTATACAGAAAAGTACCCTATAGGTAGACTTTTTTTTACATGTCCACTCTATAGGGTACCCTTTATTTTTTGCGTTGAAGGGTTGGAAAGACCCCTATTTATTGTTCAGCTTGATGTTCAGCTTTTTGTCAGGCGTTGCCGGTATTCTGTCGGTGTCAAATAAACAAAGCGTTTAAACAATTCAGAAAATCTTCCGGCACTTTGATAGCCTACTGTCCGGGCGATTTCGTTAATAGACAGATCCGTTTTTGTAAGTAACTGTTCTGCTTCAGACGATTTCTATGGTGGACCAGGATGTTTTTCTGTTTAACGATACCATTCTAAACAATATCCGTTATGCGAAACCGGAAGCCACGGAACAAGAGGTTATTGCGGCAGCGAAGGAAGCGGGCTGCCATGCATTCATTGAAAAGCTGGAGCATGGCTACTATACGGTGGCCGGAGAAAACGGCAATAAGTTCTCCGGCGGCGAGAGACAGCGAATATCTATAGCGCGCGCTATATTAAAGGACAGTCCTATTTTGTTGCTAGATGAAGCTACAGCGTCTTTGGATATAGAAAACGAATTGGCTGTAAAAGAAGCCATTAAAAATCTTTTGAGAAAGAAAAAAACAGTCGTGATGATCGCCCATACGCTTTCCATTATTAAAAATGCAGACAAGATTTTGGTGATGGATGGAGGCAAAATGGCAGAAGGGGGAACTCATCAGGAGCTTCTCGAAAAAGGCGGGAAGTATGCGGCCATGTGGCATACGGAGTCCAAGCTAAGTATGGCCTAGTCCAAAAAAATGGGTTTGGGAAATCGCAATAAAAAATACTGTTAATAGAACAGTTGACTTTGACGTCGTGTCGTACTTTAAGGTGGTAATTGAAAGGAGGAAAACATGGAGCTCCAGACAATCAGCGAGGTTACAAAAAGCTATCAAATCTCAACAAGAACACTCAGATACTATGAGCAAATCGGACTGCTTCAGAGCTCGAAGAAAGAGGGATACGCTTATCGCACCTATGATGAAGATTCGTTGAAAAGATTGGAACAAATATTGATCTTACGAAAGCTAAGAATTCCATTAAAAGAAATCCAGAGCGTTTTGCAAAGTAAGGAATCAAGGATAGCAATAGCTGTGTTTCAAGATAAGATCGAAGAACTATCCAATGAAATAACGGCATTGTCTGCGGTTAGGACAGTTTTGGAACAGTTTGTGATCGTTCTCAGAGATCAAACTGGGTTGGCAATGAATCTAGGATTTGCAGATGAAAAGATACGGCAGATGATTGAAACCCTCCCGGGAATAAAAACGAACTTAAAGGAGGAAGTAACCATGAATGATTTGAATATGGTCGACAATCAATTATCACAGCTAAAGGATGTAAGAATTGTGTATTTACCCCCATCTACAGTGGCCTCAATACAATTGGTAGGCGGTACACCGGAATATGATACAGGGGTAAAACTTCAACAATTTATGATTCAGACGAATCTTGCCAGTCTCAAGCTTGATCTACGTCATTATGGCTTTAACCATCCGAATGGAGTTAAACCTGACGGGTCTGACCATGGGTACGAAAGATGGGTCACCATTCCAGACGATATGGAAGTAAATGAATCATTTGTTAAAAAGAAATTTCCTGGCGGTTTATATGCTGCCCATATGATACCTATGGGGAATTTCGAGGAATGGGGTTGGCTTACCGAATGGGTTAATAACAACAGCAATGAATATGAGCCGAATTGGGGAGACCCAGATTGCATGAATGGCTCAATGGAAGAACATTTAAATTACATCAATCAATATAAATTGAGCAATGAAGAAATGGACAAAATCGTTCAATTGGATCTGCTTCTTCCAATTAAAACAAAGTTGAAATAGAACTATGGTTTACTTCGTATTTCACGCAACCTGTTAAGGGTTGCGTTTTTTAGTGTGCCACGAATGGCGATTAACTAGGTGGTGAAAGTCCACTGTGGGGGTTTGTAGTTACCAACCACTAGCCAAGAGCAAAGGTGTCCATCGCGAGGTGGAATCTGAAGGAAGCTGGAGGCCTGTGTACTCAAGGTTCTTGGTCGTATTGAATTTGTTTAGGCATTTTACTTTTATCTCAATAATCCCCTTATTAATTCGAGGAAGAAAACCTTCCAATTGTCGGGATTGGAAAATAAAAAAAGACCGCCAATGGCGGCCGGGAAGGCGCTTTTGACGGTTGTTGCCCTTATGCGAAAAACGAAATAGGAATCATAAAAAACCATAGGAACTGCTTGTACCGCGAATAAACGCTATCTCGTAACCCTGCGCGCTCGACAGATGGAGCGTAAGCTACCTGTTCGTATCCCGCCTTACAACTTCATAATCAGCAGCCGTGTAATTCCCCATATACCACAAGGAAACGCCGTGAAGTCCATAATACTTGGCCAGCCATATCTTGGCTTCGATGCTCTGTTCATCCTCGTACCAGATCAAATGATTGCCGCGTTCATCTTTAAAAGTAATTTTCTCTAAAAAGTAAGGATAGTCAAAAACTGACTTGCTGCCCGTCTTAGCTACCCGCTCCTCCACAAGCTTAATGGCCGGATTTTCAAGTACAACCGTTCCATCTTTGCGTGTAATCCATTGATTCGCTTGCTTGGAGATCCCGAGAACCAGTTTATTCTTCGGAATATCCTTAAGCACAGTCTGGATTGTTTCATTGACTAATGGAAGCGGAGCCGAAGGCAGATCGCTCTCCAAATGCGTATAATCGTAAGCCATCACAATCACTTGATCTGCAATTGCGCCAATTTGGCGTAAGTCATAACCTTTGTACCATTCCGTTGGAGGAACCGTTACCGATAGGGTGAGTCCATCAAGTTCCTGTCTTAATGCCTTCAGAAAGGCAACAAAATCAGACTGCTCTGATGAATTTTTCAATCCCTCAAAATCGATCGAGATCCCAGTAAATCCATACGGATTATTCTTCATCGTATCATGCACGGACTGGATAAAGGCCTTCTGCGCTGGGAGATCCTTCAGAAATTTGCTCAGCTTTTGATCCCTGTTATCGGAAAACACACTCAGCTCTTTCTGAACCTGATACTGATCAGCAATCTGGATGGCAGACTCCCAGCCGCTTGGTACCGAATAAAAACTATTATCCAGATCCAGAGCCGCTATGCCATCTGCCATGTAAGACAGCTCAGACCAACCGAATTTCACTTCATTCAAGAACTGCATCTGCTGAGCCTGCTTGAAGGATTCAATAGCGTAGTAACCAATGCCTGCTACCTCGGTCTCCTTTATTCGCTCATTGATCATTCGTTCGATGATTACAGCGGCTTCTTTGCGTGTTAGCGATGCTTTCGGTCTGAATTTACCTGCTTCGTCGCCAACCATCATGCCGAGCTGGGCGCTGTAATAGAGATCTGCTTGATAGCTTGAATCAATTTGAGTGGCATCTTTGAATTTTCGTTTGTCCGCCTCGGCCTTCCAGCCTGTCTGATTCCAGCTAGCTTGCTCCTGATCATCCAGTTTTTGAAGCAGCATACGACCGGTGAGTACAGCGACTTCTTCTCTTGTAATCTCTTGGGTAGGATTAAATCGGTTGTCCTTGATCATAAAATCAATTAGGTCTTGCTCATAAGCACTTTCAATATAAGGATACGACCAACGGTTCGGATCCCGCATATCTTGTAATTTCATGGTTTGGGTTGTGGAGGAGTCTACTTGAAGCGAAGCCATCAGCATTTTCACAAAAGCTTCTCTCGTAAGAACGGCATCTCCTTTAAACGTACCTTTTCCCATACCTGATATTACACCTAATGTGGATAACTTATAAATACTGCTGGCAGCCCAATCATTCGGAACGTCAGAAAATGCCTGCGTTTGTGCACTATATGCCATTGTACTGCCCGACCCTGCACAAAGCATGATAGCCATAGAAAATGCAACAATCTTTTTAAGCATAATTCCCTCCTATTGTTCGCTTCTCCGATTGAAAACGTCTTGGTGACACGCTTGGTGAACGCCTTCAACTCCTTACTGTGGATTCACGTTACTGATTCTCATAGTCTTTCAGATTGCTAAGGCGAATTCAGATAAACCATCCACAGGCATCCTTATTCTACCATTCCAACCATCTTCTTTATAGTGCTTTTTTACAATGAAGAACCTTCTACTAAACTTTAGATGAGCCTGGTAGCGCCCTGCTTGATGACCCGGCCCTGCTCCATCACAATGACCTGGTCCGTATGGCGGATCGTGGACAGCCGGTGGGCTATGACGATGATCGTCATTTTTATGGTTAGATAGATACACCAAGGAACCAGTGATTTTGGTGTAATGAAAGAACGGATAGGTGTACGATTCAAAATTGAGACGAAAGGTGGATAGACGCGGGACAAGCGATCATTACAATAGAGGAAGAGAGACAGCCAAGAACTGGAGGAAATCAAATGAGCTATGATTTGATGATTTTCGAGCTAAGGCGCCGAAGGAAAGGAAGTCGTTTATGGATGCTTAAAACCAGCCGGCAAGGCGTGGATGAGGCGGTGCCATGTATAATTTCACAGTCTTTGTGAAACCGCTTCCATTTATTTTTTGAAAAAATGCTGGAACTGTCAGTCTGTACGTAACACTAGTCTCCATTGCCTCAAGTATGCAGAGGGCCAACATTACAACCTAGGAGGAAAGACCAGTGAAAAAAAGAAAACTAGCACTTCTATCAGCATTAGTGATGACGCTTTCAACACCTCCCCTTCATGTATTTGCAGGAGACGCCATGCCGCCTACAGGCGATGCTGTCTTTAAGAAGAATCAACCGGTAACCCACGGATATCGAGCTGTGGACATTGAGAATTGGAATCCAGAGACTGACCCGGATGCAGAAAGATTAAGAGCCCATGTGCCTTTGCAAACCAGAAATCAGTCATTTGCACCAACACAAGCCAATCCGAAATTAAGTCCAGAAACCGAGTTTTTTAACTTGACCGGGGATTATGACAACTATTTCTTTGGATCTACACCTTACAATAACGAGTTTTCGAACTATTTATTTAATTTCTGGCAGTATACAGACTATTATGGCGGTTGGCATGGAACAGCAACTGAGGATGTGCCCTCCAACTTATACGACCCTAACGAATCGTGGGAGAAACGAGCATTTGAATTTGGTATCGTAGATTTACCTAATCCGGCTTATACGAATGCTGCCCACAAAAATGGCGTGAAATCCGTAGGCTGCATATTTATTCCGCGCGGAGGACAGCCATATGATCTTTTGCTCAGACAACGAGAAGACGGGACATTCCCCGTAGCTGAGAAGCTGATTGAAATGAAGGAATACTTCGGCTTTGACGGGTATTTCATCAACCAGGAAACCTCGATCAAACCTGAACATATTAAGAAATATAAAGCATTCACAAAAACGTTGATAGATGCAGGGGTATACACACAGTGGTATGACACGGTGGATGACAAGCAGGGGAAACTGACCTATCAGCCTTCGCTTATTCCATCCCACAGCTCTTTTGTTCGAGATGACGAAATGGGCGGAACCATAAATAACTCTGTCTTTATGAACTATAACTGGAATTCGCCGGATGGTTGGAATAATGGAGATAGTACGGATCAAAAGTATATTAAGAAAACTGTTGAAGAAGCGAAACAGAGAGGCATAGATCCGCTAAAAACAGTCTTTTCCGGTGTAGAGGCAGGAATGGGAAGCTTTGGGGGATCCCATAACTCGACTCGCAATATGGATATCATTTTAGATCAAGAGACAGGGAATCCATTGACATCGATTGCAACATTGGGCGGAAATTTCGTTCAGCATGCGCTGGACGAGCATCTAGGCGATCCAAGCAAGAACCTTCGGGGAGATGACGATCATCAGTGGATGATCGCCGAGCGTGAGCGTATGTGGTATACCGGCGTTAAGATTGATCCGACCGATACGGAGGAACAGAAAGGGTACGCAAGACCCGATGTGGGCGTGAAAGACGCCTCGGAATGGACAGGGATTTCCAGATATATCACAGAACGTTCCGTCATTAATGAAAGCACCTTTGTGACGAACTTTAATACGGGGCACGGCATGAAATACTATATGAATGGCAAAGTATCGAATGACGAAGAGTGGTCAAACATCAATTTACAGGATATTCTTCCAACGTGGCAGTGGTGGATCGATACAGAGGGAGCCAAACTGCAAGCGGATTTTGATTATGGGGATGCCGTGGAGAATGGTGATAAATTCACTTATCGACCGATTGGAGGCTACAGAGGTGGAAGCTCACTTGTTCTGAATGGATCACTAGATGCGAAGAACTTCCTGCGTCTTTATAAAACAGATCTGGACGTAAAGAATACAACAACAGCTTCGATTACGTATAACAAAACGTCAGCCGATGATCGTTCTGAGATTCAGTTAGGGGTTATTTTTAAAGATGCTCCCGATCAAGTTGAATATATCGCTGTACCTAATAGCGGTGAGAAAACAAAAGGCTATGTCACAGCAAAACTTGATTTAAGCGCTTACGCGAATCGAGAAATTGCAGTCTTAGGACTTGCGTTTGATCCCAAGGGAGAGTCTGTCCAAGATTATCAAGTCAATATTGGTGAGCTAAAACTCACAGATGGGCAAGATTATACGCCAAGTACGCCAAGTGGAAATGAAGTCAAAAATAGGTTTGATACCAATGAGATCAATGTCGTATGGAATCGAGAAGATTATAGCAAGGTAAAACAATACCATCTTTATGCACAGTTGAATAATGGTAAAGAGGAATTTTTGGGCGGTGTATACGGCGACAATTTTTATGTGAAAAACCTAGATAAACATGTCGTGGCCCTTAAATTAACTGCTGTTGGCCCTGATAATACGGAAAGTGAGCCGGCTATCATTTCTCTTAACAGGAAGGACTTCATTTCAAATGTGAAGGTTAAAGAGAACTCAGAAGGATTGGATATTACCTGGGGCAAAGAAAACCGCGGTAGTAAGATTCGATTCGACTTAAGCTTTACCGATGGCAGACAAGATACGTACACCAAGACGGTAGATAAAAATCTGGCTTCTACCCAATTTGAAGTACCCGTGAAAGACGATGATCGTTACCTCTTAAAAATATCAAATTTGGATTCTACAGGCAAAGCCATTGATACCGTCAGTTACGCAGGTAAAATGAAAGATATTTATTCCGAACCATTCGATGGCAGTTACTATATCGATGGCAGTACATTAGGGATTGATGTTCCTTCATCAAAAGATTGGTGGCATATGTACATTACAATCAATGGCGAGGCGGTAAAACCTAAGAAAGATTATAACGGGACAACAACGGATTACTTTATTAGAGGATATCATGATTTGAATGGACTTGCTGTGCCTAAGCAGGGATCCGTCATTGGTATTACATTGGAAGATTATATGGGGAATATGTCAGAGGTCAAACATATAACCGTAAATTAAGTCAACATATACGGAAGAACCGATATACAATTCGAAAAAACTGGTGAAGAGACCCTGAAGCTACTAGCTGCTTCAAGGTCTCTTTTTTTGATATTATCAACTTTCCAATATTGGACCCGCTCCGCTCGCGGAAAGCGGAGCTGCTAGCACTTATCTCCTTTCGCCCCGCCAAGCATCCAACTGCTTCTGCACTTCTTGCCGTACTTCGTCCATGCCTGCATGCTTTAGCTCCTCGTTAAACTTGGGGAGGATCGTGTCAACATCGACGGAACCCGTCATGAGGCTTGGATAATATTTCTGCCAGACCATTTCGATGTTATCGGTTTGGGCGGTTAGTTTGGATAGATCAGGAGTAAATCCAAGCACGGTGGACTTGATGACGCCAGCGTTGTATTTACGGAATTGATCCCATTTGTCGAGGGGTTCCGGGTTATCGCCGCTCATGGTTTTCAGGATAAACCAATTACCTTGTGTGTATTGTACTCCTGAATAGCTGCTTACAGGCGTATCCGGGATCTCGTCGCCATTGCTGTCTTTGTCGGTAATTAGAACCACTTGCCCATGTTCATCCAGCGTGTAGTGAACGCCTTCAATCCCATAATTGAATAAGTTTCGTATTTCAGGGTCTGTATTGAGAAAATTCAGAAACTTAATGCACTCCACGGGATGCTTGGTATTGGCATTAATGGTCATGATGCCTCCCCGGACGGATTCCGTGGTGACGGTGGTTGGGGTTACGGGATTCGCTACAACCTTGTAGCCGCGATCCTTACTCCAAGTTGTTTCCGAGAGCGGACCGCCGCCTGAGGACTTCCAGAACACTTTGGCCCCTCGTTTGAGTCCTCCAGGCTCTCGCAGTGCGGCGTCCTCGTTAATGAAGCCCTCTTTGTAATAACGCCGTAAGGTATCCAGTACCTGCCGCGCTTCCTGTGTTTCGAAGATATTCACGGCCTGAGCGCCCGGGTCCAGTGATTTTACCATCAAGGGAAGCTTGTGGTTCATAATATATTCGTATCCATGGAGAGCGAAGAAGTTGTGCGAATCCCGATCCAATTCCATGGGTATGTATGCCGGCTCTTCCTGCCCTATCATCCGGAACAACGGGTCAAGCGATTCCAGTGTATTGTACTTGGTAATGTCGATATTGTACTTATTTACGATGGAAGCGGGATACATCCACTGATCACGCACGGCTAACTCTTTATTGGTCGGCACACCGTAAATGCTGCCATCGTTCATACGTACCCCTTGCCAAAAGGTTGGGTCAATGGCGTCGTACATCTCCTTACCCAGGCCTGCAAGGTAGTCATCAAGTCTCAGCCATGCGCCGCGCATCGCGCTGGTTGCATAATCGGGTGCAAAAGCAATGTCAAATGGACTTCCGGCGGATATAAGCGTGTTCAGCCGATCTTCATAATCCTGCCAACCTACCTTGACATACGTGATCGTCACGCCTATTTTACGAGCCATGATTTCATTGATTTTATCATTTACGAGCCGTAGATCCTTATCAGGCTCTCCTATCGTATAATAGATCAGGTTTACCGTGTCATCATCATAGTTATCATCGTTATGACCAGGCTGCCGGAAGCAGCCGGTTGTATATGATGTGAGTAGCAATATAAGACTGATGATCATTAAGATGCGTCTGTGTCTTGGGTGCTTAGACATCGATATCCTCCTTTCTGCAGCGTTCGTTGTTAACCTTTTCCCCGCAGTTCAGAAGGAGATTTTTCGAAAAAGCTGTGAAAGTGCGTATAGAAATAATTGAGATTGTTATAGCCGACGGAAAACGCGATGTAGGAAATTTTCTCATCTGTTGATTGAATTCGTTCTTGTGCAAGAAGCATTCGGTAAGCCATGAGGTATTCTGAAAACTTCATAGCGGTTTCTTTAAGAAACAATTGTCCAAGGTAGGTGCTGTTCATCTGGAAACGCTCTGCCACTGATTTTAAGGTTATATTCTGAGCGTACTCTGTCTTGATCATCAGTAGAATACGGTTGACCAGTTTGGATAAGCTGTCGTAGCTCACACCTAATACCGGATCCTTGTTCAAGCTCTCGCCGTTCATATTACCTATCGAACCGCCCAGATCTTCGACTATGATCTTCTCAATCACTTGCTGTAGCTTGGTACGTTCTACAGGCTTGAGCAGATAGTCTTTGACACCACAGCTAATGGCTTCTTGGGCATACTTAAATTCACTATAACCGCTCATAATAATATATTTTGTAGGGATCTGAAGTTCGTTGAGTCTGCGGATCGCTTCATATCCAAGTTCCTTGCCAATGCAAACATCGAATATGGCGACATCCGGCAGCAGGTCTACCACTTTGGACATGGCCTGCTCCGTAGATTCGCAGGTTTCGATCCGACCAAATCCGTATTGTTTCCAATCCAGGATTCGCTTCATTCCCTCCAAAATCTGAGGTTCGTCATCCACAATCATCAGTTTGTACATGTTCAATCACCTCTTTTGAAATCCGAACAGAAATCTTGACTCCGGCTTCCTTATTATTCTCAATCTCTATAGAAAAGTTGTTTCCATAGAAGAAGTGAAGGCGCGTGTATACGTTGCGTAAACCGATACTATTGGAAGATGCATCATCATGGTTAGACAGTGTGCTTCGTACGCTATTTAAACGCTCCGTAGGAATACCGCGTCCGTTGTCCACGAATTCCAGTACATAACGGTCTTCAGCTTCAAAGCCATTTACGACATACAGATTAAACTCATGATTAGCATTAAAGCCATGGATGAAAAAATTTTCAGCCAAAGGCTGCATCCAGAATTTTACGGTAGGGATCGAGAGTAACGTCGGCTCTACATTGACTTGATAATAAAAACGCTCCGGATACTTAAACTCCATAATCTCTAAATATTTCTGCAGCAATTCCAGTTCGCTTGCAATCGAAATGATATTCTCCTGTTTGACAATTTCACGATAGAGCGTCCCTAACGTAGCAATGGCATCAGCGGTGTCCCTGTCCTGATTAACAAGAGCAGTGGAGCGGATAACCTCTAACGTATTGTATAAAAAATGAGGGTTAATTTGATGTTGAAGCGCTTTCATTTCGGTTTCCTGCTGTTTGATCTTTAGCAAATATTCATTACGGATATGCTTATCTAACTGCTGAATCATATCGTCCAATTCCCGGGCGATCATGCCGTATTCATTTCGACGGTAACGGGCAGGGCGGTTAGGTGTAAAATTGGCCATTTTCACACGTCCGATCGATTGAATGATACGACGCAGAAAGAGGGCATCATCCCGCATATTGTATGCAATGAGAAGGAGGACACTAATCATGGCCGCTAATACGATCAGAAAGATGGTGATCAACATCCCGGCATGCTGACGAATCAGCATGTATAAATCAATGATGCTAACGAATTTGAAATTAAACTTGGTGGATGGAATGGAGACGAAAAAGATATGTTTCAAAGCACCTCTCGAAATAAAACCGTAACTGCGTCCATTCGCCGCAGCCAGACGGGATAGTTCCTCCAGGTCTTGGTCCTCTCCGTTACCGATGAGGTATATATCACCGGAAGGACTGACTGCAGCAGCATTACCTAAGCGAAAACTTTGGACGGATTTAAAGATTTGCTCACTGCTGACCAAGAAGCGCAGCTCTCCGAATTCCTGGGAGCCAAGCGTTGGATCTGACAGTTTCTTACGATATACGAATCCCTTCATAATGGTATCGTGAAAGGTATCATCCGTATTCGGAAGCCCGAATGCAAAGCTTGCAATTCCGTTATCATTAAAACGAACAACATTGCCATACTGGTCGGTATGCAGACTAATCTGCGTTATTTCACCTTGCGCCCAGCTGTACAGATAGGTCTTAACATCCTCCGGAAAGGAAACCAGCGGCTGTGAAAATTGGCTGTTCTGCAGCCTGCTCGTTAAGTAGCCCTCAGCACTGCTGCTTAAAAAGCTGCGAGCATCATCCATCAGACCAGTATTGGAGTAAATACGCTGCATGTAAGCCTCAATCCGGTCGGCATCATACTGCAGCTCATTCTCTACGCGCGAGAAGGCATTAGCCGCCTCTATACGGGCATTGCCGACCCATTGATTCAGCAGCATGGCACAGGTCAGCGTGCCAAGCGTGAGCCCGATGGCCACGACGAAGATGACATAGGCAATAAACTTGTGACGATAGATTTTGATTTGTAAAAAAGAGCCCATACGACACCTCAATTGCAGCAGGTCGCCCGAAATAAGCGTTGCTATATCTCAATTTAACACGATTAACACCAAGCTTCATAGATAGTAAGGAAAAAGCATCCCTTAAGAGTGACTCATTAAGGGATGCGTATGAATTCAAACTTACTTGAAGTAATTGTTAATTTGCTCTTGAGCAGCTTGCATAATCGTGTCCATGCCGGCCGACTTTAATTCAGCCGTGATCTTCGGCACCGTTTTCTCCGGATCGGATGCACCTGTAATGAGTTCATATTTGTATTTATCCCACACAGCTTGGCAATTCGCCACTTCGGTCTGAAGATCGGTGATGTCCAGCGCAAAGCCTAGGACCGTAGAAGAGGTCGCTGCATCGTTCAGTTTTTTAACCTGTTCCCATTGATCTTCAGGAGCGCCTTTCGTAACCGCTAAATTAAAGAATGTACCTTGCGTGTAAGCAGCCAGCGGCCAAGTATCGGATGTACGCTCAATAACCTTCTCACCATCGACCTTATTGTAGTCCACGCCTAACTCACCGAATGCCAGCATATTACGAAGTTTGGGATCCGTATTCACTAATTCGAGGTATTTCAATGCTTCCTTCTTATATTTCGAATTCGCCGAAATCGCGTTTAGTGAGCCTTGTATCGTACTGGTCGTATAAATAGGTCCGTAATGCTGAAACATATCATACTTTTCAATGGCGTCATTGATTTGCCAGCTGACCTCTGCTCCCGGGAATGCCTGGGCTGCAAAGAATGGTCTGCCTTTGTCGTTCTCCGTTTTCGTTGGAGCATCCGGGTTGATGATGCCATCCTGGTACCATCCATGCAGGAACTTCAGATTTGCCATGATATCAGGCTGCTCGAGTACAGAGACAACCGTGCGTGATGCATCGTCAGCTTTTACGCCGATGGGAGGGAAGCCCAATGTCAAATCGTCATAATCATTAAAGAAGCCATTTAAGCCTTCGCCTTGCGTCATTGGCAGCGGATAGAAACTTTTGCCTTCGCCAGCCTTCATGTCATGAAGAGGCTTATCAAGATCCTGCAGTGTCTTGATATTATTGATATCAATATTGTACTTTTGCACATACTTATCATCGAGTACCCAGTACTGCGTTAGTGCTGAATCCTTGTAAGTCGGAACGGAATAATATTTTCCGCCGATTTTAGTACCTTCCCATACCTTTTCAGGAATCAATTTGTACAAGTCAGGCGTGTCACTCTGAACCAGATCCGTGATATCGGCAAATGCGCCCATAGCCACTTGCTTGCTGTATTTACCGCTGTTCGTAAACATGATGTCGAATGGCTCGCCGGTATTCACGATGGTGTTCATTTTTGTGTCCCAATCCCCCCAGCTAGCTACCTTGATGTCAATTTTCACGCCAATCTTCTCGGCCGTGTATTCATTCATAGCATCAATCGCTTTGCTGAAATTATTAGGCACTTGGCCGCCGATGGTCCACCAGGTCAACGTTGGAATATCCTTGCTTGTTGTTTCGGTGTCCTTCGATGTGTCTGGTGTCGCCCCAGATCCATCTGTTGTAGATGCAGGCTTCGAGCCGCCGCAGGCTGCTAAAGCAGTCAACATGAGTGTCAGCACGCACAGTGTAGAGATGAATTTCAAAGATTTCTTCATTCCATTTCCCCCTTTTTTGAAGTTAAATCACCTAAGAGTTGTACAGAGTGATCTATCATAAACCAAGCTTGCTTGGCTTATTTCGTCATTAGCCTTTCACGGCGCCGACCGTCAGGCCGGAAATAAAATACTTCTGGAAGAATGGGTAGGCGAATGCTACAGGCAGCACAATGAGAATGGCGACAGCCATACGGGCCGATTCTTTCGGCATCGTTGCGACGAGCATGGCGTAGCTAACGCCCATACTTGCGGCATTCTTGGCTAGTGCATCTACATTGCTCATTAAGCTGTTTAGCAGCGCTTGCAGAGAATACAGGTTCTGGTTGTCGATATACAGCATCGATTGGAACCAGTCATTCCAGTAAGCAAAGCAGAGAAACAGTCCGATGGTTGCTATTACCGGCAAAGAGATCGGCAGGATGATCGAGAAAAAGATTCGCAGCTGGCTCGCGCCATCAATTTCAGCTGATTCAATCAGCCCATCGGGAATCGTACTTTTGAAGAAGGTTTTACATATGATCACGTTGAACGATGAAACAGCCAGCGGTAGAATAAGTGCCCAGATGCTATCCTTGAGTCCTAATAAATTCGTATTAATGAAGTAGCTGGATACCAAACCTCCATTGAATACCATGGGGATGAATACCACCCAGGTCAAAAAGCCCCTCAGCTTGTAGGTTGGGCGAGAAAGTACATAACCCATAGAGGTGGTCAGCAATACACCGAGCACGGTACCGACCACGGTAACAAGTGCGGATACGCCGAGCGCTCGCAGAATCATCGTCCCTTGCTTGACAATATAGACGTAAGCCTCGGCTGACAAAGCAACCGGCAGCAGATGATATCCTGTCTCACGGATTGACTCTTCACTGGAAAAGGAAATGGATAGAACAACAACTACGGGTATGACACAGAGCAGCGCCAAGATAATAAAAATCAGATTGAAAAAAATGTTCACGACTTTGTTTGTACGGTTAAACTTCTCAAGGCCCGTCTCGTAAGTGGTTTTCGGTGTCATCGTCTTGCCTCCTTACATCATCGCGCTATCCGGATCAATTCTGCGAACAATCCAGTTAGCGACCAGAATAGTAGCACAGCCCAGAACAGACTGCACGAATGCGGCAGCAGAGGCCATCCCTACAGTGGCGCTTTTCAGTTGTTTATACACCATGACATCGATGGTGGTAGACACGTTGAACAGAGAATTGGAATCTCGCGTGACCTGATAGAACAAGCCAAAATCGGTGTAAAATATACGTCCAACGGCTAAAATGAACATCATGACGATAACTAGCTTGAGCATGGGCAATGTAATAAATCTCGTCTGCTGCCAAATGGAAGCGCCATCAATAACAGCTGCTTCATAATAGGTGCTGTCAATACTCGTGATGGTTGCCAGATAAATGACCATACCATAGCCCAAGCCTTTCCAGACATTTAAGAGAATCAGAAAGTACGGCCAATATTTCGGCTCCATATACCAGTTAATAGGATCGCTACCCATACTGACGAGCATTTGATTGACAATCCCTTTATCGAAGCTTAGGAACGCCCAGCCTACGGCAGAAACGACAACCCAAGATAGGAAATAGGGCAGGAACATCATTGTCTGATAGACTTTACTTGCTTTGCGGTTGTGGAGGAGTCCGATCATAATAGCGAATAGAACGGGCAGAACAATGCCTAGTACGATAAAAATAATATTGTATCCGATGGTGTTTCGAATAATGATCCAAGCGTCATTCGATTTGAATAGGAACTCGAAGTTTTTGAAGCCTACCCATGGACTGTTGAACACATTGCTCAAGAAGCCGCCGCTAATCCTGAAATTTATGAAGGCGATAATGATCCCGAACATCGGTAAGAAACTAAACAGGATGTACCAAATCGTGGTCGGCAATGCCAAGAGGGTTAGTTCCGTATCCTGCTTGTGCCAGCGAATCTGTAAGCGCTTTCGTTTATCTTTTGCTTCGACCTTAGAGCTCATGTCTGTCACTCCTTACGGTGTTATCTCGCTTGTATTGCACTTGTTAATTTTCATTGTATAAGAGGAGGATTCGATGCTTCCAGATAACAAACTTGATACTATAGTCAACAAACGTTAGATTCGAAAGAATTCTATTGAAATTTTCCTTGAAGCGGAATCAGATCGGGGTCCAGAATAATTTGGTTTACGAGGCGGTTCCGCATGCCGTTTACTCAACGAGAGTGCCAATTCAAGGTGTGCGTTTACTTCCGAAACGCCCAATTTAAAGGAGTTGGGTAATCATGTCCAGACAACGTTCCATGGAGACCATATTGACCTCTGAGTTCGTATCCATAGGGGAATTAGTACGGCTTACGAATGCTCGCTATAGCACACTGAAATTTTACACAGAAGAAGGTATGCTGCCTTTTGAACAGGCAGAAGAGAATCTGACACGCAGATATAAAAGAGAGGAAACCGTCACACGCATTCTTTTGATTAAAGAACTGAAAACAGGCGGTTTATCTATCCCGCAAATTAAAAAAGCTCTCAACATGGATGAATAAGCAAAATAAGCATGAAATTATCGCATCTATATTCACCTAACTTTCCATAAAAATACCGCATAACATCGGGGTTTCCCGGTGTTTTTTTGTTGTTTGATGGAGCCATATTCATAAGGCCGTCACCCTGTAGATAGGAGCTTGATTAGGTTTTGGTTGCAACTAGCAGGAAATAATTACAATCACTAAAAATTGCTGAAACGTATTTACTCTGCGTTTATATTTAGGTAAACTAACTAATAGTTAATCTAATTAATTGGTTGTCTAATTATTAAGCCGAGAATGGTAATGTCGAATGGAGGGAGAGCATGGATCAGGAGCGTAGTCAAGGTAAACGATTGATTGAGGCTATGGCCAAAATAAAACGTGTGTCATCTAAGCATAAATTTGATGACCTTTTGCCCCAACGCGAATTTTATGTAATGGAAATTATTAATAGTCGAATGCAGTGCAATAACTCCGATGAACAGGAGCAGCTTGCTCCGCCAGGTATTAAAGTATCTGAATTGAGCGAGATATTGCACATTACGATGCCTTCAGTCTCACAGATGATCAATGGTTTAGAGCAGAAAGGCTATGTGAAACGCATCACTACTAAAAATGACCGGCGAGTTGTGTATATAACGCTTGATGTTGAAGGAGAGGCCGCATTAAAAAAAGCCAAAAAAACCTTCTTATCCTTTACCGATGAAATTGTAACTCGGCTTGGACATGAGGAAACAGAGCAGCTTATCACATTATGTACTCGCCTTTACGAGATTATTGGTGACATCAAGAGTCGTCAATCCTAATCATGCCAGTCTGTAAGAACACTCCCCGGATTATCATTCTCGATCTTTACTTAACGATTAGAAAGGAAAGGAACATGTTATGGTTAAACTTGCAAAGTATTTGAAGCCATTCACTGTGTCGCTCATCGTAGCGATTGCGCTGTTGTTCGGACAGGCGCTGTCAGACCTGAATCTGCCGAATTACATGTCTGACATCGTCAACACGGGCATTCAGCAGAACGGTATTGAGAGTGCTGTACCTGAAGCGATCAGCGAGGACGGCTTCGCGCTGATGACCTCCTTAATGAAGGAGCAGGATAAAACGATTGTTGAACAGCATTACTCGCTGGTCAACGCAGGAGATGAGAAGTATCTCGATGAATATCCTCTGCTAGAAAGTCATAATGTATACCTTTTAAAGGATACGGACAGTAGTATCATTGACCAATTGAATCCAATCTTCGGCAGAGCTGCTTCAACCTTCATCGAAATCTCGAAGCAGTTGGCTGCGTCCTCAGGTGATCAAGCTGCTCCTGCTAAAGAGATGGATATGAGCAATATTGATTTCAATGAACTGTACGCATTGACACCTGTATTCCAGCAGCTCCCTGCTGAGAAGCTCGATGAGGCAATCGCATCTGCTAATGAGATGGATCCTGCCATGCAGGTTCAGACGGGAACAGCTTTCGTTAAGCTAATGTACGGTGAACTGGGAATGGATGTAGGCAAGATTCAGAGCATGTACATTATGAAGACAGGATTATTCATGCTTCTGATCGCCTTAGGTGGAGCTATTGCTGCGATTGGTGTCGGATATCTATCTGCACGAGTTGCAGCTGGAGTAGCCAAGAAACTTCGTCGCGATGTGTTCAGTAAGATTGAAAGTTTCTCGAATAATGAGTTTGACAAGTTCTCGACTTCTTCACTTATTACACGTACGACAAACGATATTACGCAGATTCAGATGCTCATTATCATGGGTATTCGTATCTTGTTCTACGCTCCAATCTTAGGGGTAGGCGGCGTTATTATGGTGCTGAGGGAGAATAGCTCCATGACCTGGATTATCGGTTTGGCTGTTGCCCTACTGATTGCGCTAATTGGAGTTGTATTCTCTGTCGCGATGCCGAAGTTCAAGATGATTCAGAAGCTCATTGATAAATTAAATCTCGTTTCGAGAGAAAATTTGAGCGGACTTACGGTTGTACGTGCATTCAGTACACAGGAATTTGAGAAGAAACGTTTTGACAATGCAAACCAAGATTTGACGAAAACGAACTTATTCGTAAACCGCGTCATGGTGTTCATGATGCCAGCTATGATGCTCATAATGAACCTTATTACCTTGCTGATTGTATGGGTCGGTGCTAATCAGGTCGCTGAATCTGCGATGCAAGTAGGGGATATGATGGCGTTTATGCAATATGCAATGCAAATCATTATGTCCTTCTTAATGATCTCGATGATGTTCATTATGGTGCCGCGTGCTTCGGTATCTGCTCAGCGTATCGTAGAAGTGCTGTCAACAAAACCTTCTATTGAAGATCCTGTTCAGACGAAGCCGTTTAAGTCCAATAAGACTGGTGTTGTTGAGTTCCGCGATGTTAGCTTCCATTATCAGGATGCACCGGAAGATGTGCTGACTAATATTACATTCACAGCCAAGCCTGGTGAAACAACAGCATTTATCGGTTCTACAGGTTCAGGCAAATCCACGCTGATTAACTTGATTTCTCGCTTCTATGATGTCACACAAGGTGAAATTATTGTTAACGGTGTTAATGTGAAAGATGTAACACAGCATGATCTTCACGACCAGATTGGTTATGTACCTCAGAAGGGTGTGCTGATGTCAGGCTCGATTGCGAGCAATTTGCGTTATGGAAAGAGAGAAGCTTCCGATGAGGAAGTGCACCTAGCTGCTGAAATTGCTCAAGCCACTGACTTTATTCTCAAGGATGAGGACGGTTTTGAGAAGAAGATATCAGAAGGCGGTGCGAATGTGTCCGGCGGTCAGAAGCAGCGTCTATCGATTGCACGTGCACTTGTGAAGAGACCTCCAATCTATATCTTTGATGACAGTTTTTCCGCGCTTGACTATAAGACCGATATTGCTCTCAGGCAGGCCTTGAAGAAATATACAGGAGACAGCACAGTTCTTATTGTCGCACAGCGCGTTAGTACGATTCGCCATGCAGAACAAATTATTGTATTGGATGAAGGTAAGATCGTCGGAATAGGCACACATGAAGAACTGCTTCAGAACTGCCCGACATACTTGGAGATTGCTTCATCCCAGCTGTCGAAGGAGGAATTGCAATGAGTGAGAAAGCCTCCAAGTTTAGAAAACCGAAGAATAGAGGGCCGATGGGCGGCGGACCTGGTGGACCAGGGATGATGATGCCTGGTGAGAAGGCGAAGGACTTTAAAGGAACCTTTAAGAAGCTGATTGCTTACTTGGGTCAATATAAGATTGCAGTAGCATTCGTTATCCTGTTTGCTATCGGATCTACAATATTCAATATATTAGGACCTAAAATACTTGGTCAAGCAACAACCAAAGTATTCGAAGGTGTCATGAATATAATATCGGGTACAGGTAACGGCATTGACTTTAGTTATATAAGTCAGATTATGTTTATCCTAGTCGTACTCTACATCATCAGTGCACTGTTTGCTTACATTCAAGGTTATATCATGTCTCATGTTTCGATGAAGGTGACTTATAATCTGAGACGTGATATCTCTGAGAAGATTCATAAGCTGCCATTGAAGTACTTTGATAAACGTAATTATGGTGAAGTATTGTCGCATATCACGAATGACGTTGATGCAATCAGCCAGAGCTTGAATCAAAGCTTGACTCAGATCATCACCTCGGTAACGAGCATCATCGGGATTATGATCATGATGTTTACGATCAGCTGGCAGATGGCGTTAGTCGCGCTCTGCGTTCTGCCGATGTCTTTTATCTTTATTATGCTGGTAGTGAAGAAGTCGCAGAAGCACTTCGTTGCACAACAAGAGTCTCTCGGACATGTCAATGGGCACATTGAAGAGATGTATGGTAGCCATACGGTGATGAAGGCGTTCAATGGCGAGGAAGAGTCGCTTAAGAAGTTTGATGAACATAACGAGAAGCTGTACAATTCCGCATGGAAATCGCAATTCCTCTCTGGAATGATGATGCCTATTATGAGCTTTATCGGCAATATTGGGTACGTAGCGATCTGTATTCTCGGTGGATACTTGGCTGCAAATGGCCGAATCTCTGTCGGTGATATCCAAGCCTTTATCCAATATATGCGCCAGTTTACGCAGCCAATTGCGCAGGTTGCGAATATCTCAAACGTCCTGCAGCAGACAGTTGCGGCTGCTGAACGCGTATTTGAATTCTTGGCTGAAGAAGAAGAGCCTGCAGATACGACAACGCCAGCAGATGCTTCTCATGTACAAGGTGCCGTTCGCTTTGAAAATGTTCACTTTGGATACAATCCGGAGAAGACAGTTATTAATAACTTTACAGCAAGTGTTCAACCTGGACAGAAGGTCGCTATCGTTGGACCTACAGGTGCGGGGAAGACAACGATCATTAAGTTGTTAATGCGTTTCTACGATATTCAAGATGGTGCAATCATGATTGATGGCAACGACATCCGTGACTTCACTCGCAAAGACTTGCGCTCGATGTTCGGAATGGTTCTGCAGGATACTTGGTTGTATAACAATACCATTAAGGAAAATATCCGCTACGGTAAGCTCGATGCAACCGATGATGAGCTCTACGCTGCGGCTAAGGCTGCTCAGGTTGATCACTTCATTCGTACGCTGCCTGATGGCTATGACATGGTGCTTAATGAAGAAGCAAGCAATGTGTCACAAGGTCAGAAACAGCTGCTTACGATTGCACGTGCGATCTTGTCCAATCCGAAGATTCTGATCTTGGACGAAGCGACCAGCTCGGTTGACACCCGTACCGAAGTTCTGATTCAAAAAGCGATGGCGAATCTGATGAAGGGACGAACGAGCTTCGTGATTGCTCACCGTCTGTCAACGATTCGGGATGCCGACCTCATCTTTGTGATGAAGGATGGCGATATTATCGAGCAAGGTACGCATGATGAGCTGTTAGCACAGGGCGGCTTCTACGAAAACCTGTACAACAGTCAGTTCTCTGAGGGCGAGGAAGAAGCGAGTTAATGAAGTAAATGAGTCCCCTGCCGCTGTGCGGATCTGTATAGGTTCGATCCCCTAGGCTTCACCTAATACAAATATCAAACACGCCAAATAAGGCGTGTTTTTTTGTGTTTAGTGAGGCTCGGCGTCTGATTTCGGTAACCTGCAGGATATTGGATTTTTTATGTTTACATTAATAGTAACATAGGTTACTATTAACATACGTTATTGATAACAATTAGAGGTGAATTCATGTCTATCCAATATGCAATACTTGGTCTTCTTAGTTGGAAGCCTTCTTCAGGGTATGAACTAAAAAAGATTATTGAAGAATCTTCAACAATGTACTGGTCTGGTAACAACAATCAAATATACAAATCACTTGTAAAGCTACTGGGTGAAGGTCTGGTGACTAACGAGATTCAACATCAGGAGAGTTCTCCATCAAAGAAAATTTATAGTATTACGGATGAAGGACTTGCTAGATTAAGAGAGTGGGTTCTTTCAGAACCGGAAGTTCCTGAGTTCAAGAACACTTTCCTAATTCAATTGGCGTGGGCTGAACAACTAAGTAACGAGGAATTAAATGAATTGCTGATACAATATGAAAGCAAGTTAAACATACACATTTTATTCCAGCAGGAAAAAATTAAACGCGGAGTTATTTCACCTGATAGAAACTCACGTGAAGTATTTTTATGGAATAAGATTTCCGAAAACCTACTTTCCTTCTATCACAATGAACTGAATTGGGTCCAAGGAATTCGTAAAGAACTCTATGAAAAAGAATCGATTGAGGAGCGGATGGTAATGAACTATAAAATTATTGAGAACGGAAACCAAAAATATATCGAGTTTATATCAACCCCAACCCCGTTTAGCACGGAACAGGATGCTGTTGATCTCGTTGCTTTATGCAAAGAAAATGAGACGAATCTTCTTTTGCTGCATAGCCATGTTCTGTCAGAAGACTTTTTCAAACTTAGAACTGGCGTAGCAGGAAATATGATTCAAAAATTTATCAATTATCATGTGAAAACTGCAGCTGTCATTCCAAAAGAGTTGGTTAACAAAGGCAAGTTTAAGGAAATGGTACTCGAATCAAATCATAGTAACCATTTTAGATTTTTTGAAAATAGGGAAGATGCAGAGAGTTGGCTGTTGAAATAATAATGCAATAGACTTCCCTCATAACTGGAACAAGTTTGCTGGTAGGTGGAGGGTACATTGCAGTTTAAGAAAATCGAAACTGCTCCACCATACATAAATTATAGACACGCCAATTGAGGCGTGTTTTTTTATATAATCCAAAAGGAATTTTACGCTATGTATCGAAATTTCTAGATATGGAAAATATGAACAAAATAGAAAGGTGGGACTTCCGGGATAGGCTCACTCTACGTTCGTCCGTAATAGGAAACAATAGTAAACAGTATACATGTAATGCGGTCAAAATGAATGAGAAGGAGAAGGTGACGATGAAAAAGAAAGTCGCTCTTATATTCACTTCCATCTTAGTAATCGCAGCAACTGTCATGTTTATATGGGATCAGAGTAACTCTCAAGTAAAGAATAAGGAACCAAAGCCTGTGCAAAGTGCGACGGTGACTGAAATTCTCAGTGATGAAATTTCTATTGAGGATAAGGCAAAGAAGCTTGTAGCGCTAATGAACGACAAGGAGAAGATAGGCCAACTAGTGATGTATACGCCTACCGTTCAAGCTGATTCTTTTTCCAGTAAAATGATCAAGGAGTATTACGTGGGCAGTGCTCTTTTAAATGGACAGATGAGTAGTGCCGCAAAGACTGCTCAGTTTACGAATCAATTACAGGAATGGGCATCAGAATCCCGATTAGGTATACCTTTATTTATTTCTGGTGATATGGAATATGGAACCGCACAAAGAGTTCCTGGAGAAGCTACGATTCTTCCAAGACAGATGGCAATTGGGGCCACAGGTAATGTCAAGTATGCTGAACAAGCAGCACGGGTAACGGCTATTGAAGCTAAAGCAATGGGCTTTCATTGGAGCTACTCTCCTGTAGTGGATGTAAACTCTAACCTCCAAAACCCGGTTATTGGTGTCCGCTCTTTTGGTGAAAATACGAAGCTGGTTAGCGATATGGCTGTAGCCCAAGTGAAGGGCTATCAAAGCGAAGGAGTGTTATCCAGTGCTAAACATTTTCCGGGGCATGGGGATACCGGCTTCGACACCCATTCAACTCTATCCAAAATATCCTACAGCGAAGACGTACTGCGGCAAGTGCACCTCCCTCCATTTCAAGCGGTAATTAAGCAAGGCATTGAATCTATTATGACATCACATATTATTATCGAAAGCATTGACCCTGAACTACCCGCCACATTATCGGAAAAGGTTCTAACAGGATTATTGCGAGATGATTTAGACTTCGAAGGAATCATTATTACTGACGCAATGATTATGGAAGCCATATCGAAAAATTGGGGAGCGGGTGAAGCTGCAGTTATGGCCGTTAATGCAGGAGCAGATATTGTGATGGCCAATGGCTCTGTAGATGATCAAATCGATACACTGGACTCTCTGTATGAAGCACTTCAGGCTGGAAAAATTGAGAGAAGCCGTGTAGATGAGTCTGTAGAACGAATTGTTACATATAAATTAAAGTTGAACATGTTTCATAATCGCTTTGTAGACGTTGAGAATGCTACCGAAGTGGTAGGAAACGAAGAGCATTGGAAGATCGCAGAGCGTATTGCATTGGATTCCATTACACTAGTTAAGAATGACAACGTACTTCCATTCGATCCGCAAACGAATGAAACAACCCTTGTCGTGAGTGTGGCTTATGCGAATCGAATTGCAGAGACAGTAAAGAGAGTAAGCAAGGGCGAAGTAATTGCTTACCAGGCAGCTCCAGCTACTGGCGAACGATTGGATGCAACAAAAGAAGCTGTTGAGAAAGCCCTTGAACAGGCTAAGAAAGCGGATCGTATTATTGTATTTACTCAGTCGGATCGAGAAATACCGCAAGGGCAAATTGATTTGGTAAACAAGTTAGTTGCAACAGGCAAGCCTGTTGTAGCTGTCTCTCTCGGCAATCCCGGCGACCTTTTGGGCTACTTGGATGTTAAGGCGTATGTGTCAGCATATGCTTTGGATAATTGGTATTGGTTAACGCCCATTCCGGTTTCGTGGGATGCTGCCATTCAGGTCATATTTGGTTCGAAGCCGATGGGTAAATTGCCAGTAACATTAAATACGAGTTACGCGAGAGATTTTGGCTTGAGTTATCCTTAGGTTCCAAGAGAGTATACATACGATATACAGATCAAACATTTGTTAAGCAATACTTCGGGTATACCTGATTATTTTGAGGATAAGCCTAGTGTACATCAGAAGATCTGCTGATCTTTATGAAAGCTCTTGTTAACAATCAGATTATTCAAAAAGAAACCTTGGACATCATGCAACAATGGAACAAAATGTGGATAGGAATGGATTATGGCTATGGGTTGATGAGGATGCATTTTCTTCCATTCACTCGGAAATATATCGGGTGGGGGCATCTTGGTGCGAGTGGCGCCTCCATGCTTTACTTCCCCAACAAGGATGTATATATAATGGGGAGTTTCAATCAAACCGCTTATCAATCCAAAAGCACAAACTATATATTTTTTAACATTCTGCGTAAATTAGCAAAGTATGCTTATAGTTAAGGGAGGTAATTAATCAATACAATTCAACATCATGTAAATGGTTTGAAATGGATTTTTTTCGGTTTGATTTATGGTTCCGACGATAAAAATCTGCTTTGACGGACAGTAAAATGCAAAACTGCCTGTAGACCCGGAATGACCAAGTATTTCTGGTGCAGGGAAAAAGGGTGACATCAGCCGAGACATTTTAACGCGCATCATGCCCTTTCCATACTCTAAAGGGAAAAATTGGATTTTATTCCACTCGATATTTTCAATATTTGACGGTGAAAAAAGTTCTCCATTGAAAAAGGCTTTTAAAAACTTCATCAAATCCGATGCATTAGATATAATTCCGCCGGAAGCTCTTGCACTTGATAGATAGATTGGACGAAATACCTTTTCTTTTCCCATATAGATCGGAGCGAAACTGCTGTCCATTTGACTTAAATAAGTAGATTCAAGCGTTAGCGGCTTTATTATATATTTGTCATATAAGATCTCCAATTTTTCGCCGGATACCTTTTCAGCAATTTTTCCTAGTAAATCAAAATTAAGATCTGAATAATATGCTTCTCCCTCGGTCCCATTGACGAAATGGGCTTCTAACTTTTTGCTACGTTCCAAAATTTCTTCAAAGGTAATCGCCGCATCCTCCTTTACTAATTCATCTTCGTAGGATGTTCCATCCCCGGTTTTTTCCGTGTAATAGTCCGGAAGGCCAGAGGTCTGGGATAATAATTGGCTTACAGTTATCGTACCGGTAGAATCAATCCCTTTATACATGTGCAATTGATCGATCTCGCTTGTATCAAAAAATTGTTCAATCGTATCGTCTAATGACAGTTGTCCTGAATCGATTAGATTAAAAATGACTGCAGCAGTAAACATCTTTGTAATACTGGCGATGGCAAACGGACTATTTTCTTGCATATTGCCCGCTGAATTTTTATATGAGAATTTTCCATCGGCAGATTCGATATTAATCGCCATATCAAATACCTTTTTATTATCAACCGTTCTTTTAAAAATAATATCTAGTTTTTCATTCGTGCTTTTTCCTCTCCAAATGCTTTGAGTTATCACTGTTCCAACAGCAATTGCGAATACAAATAGGATCAATACCATATTATATCCCTCGCTCTATTCTTTGGATTTTAAGATGTCTACGAGCCAATCTGGCTCAGGGCATGGCGTGTCGGGATGCAGTGCTATTTCTTCCGCTATTCCTTGGATCGAACACCAAAAAGCTGTAGACAATGCCCATGCGTTGCCATTTCTAATTTCGCCTATTTTTTGGCCTTCTTCAATCAGAGAGATACTTCTTTTTATGATGTCTATTCGAGCAACCATTTCTTTGGTGACATCCGGTATAGAGTCATTGTTTTGCGCATGTTCCATTAACACAAACATTTTTGCAGACATGGGATTTTGTTTAATGTTATTTAAGATTTCTGCTGCCACTGCCTTAAATATATGAATAGGACTTCCATCTATATCTTCCAAGTTTAATTCTGTTCCTGCACATCCTATCTTGATAAGTTCCTCATAAAGCTTTTCTTTGGATTCAAAATAATGGAACAGCAGCCCCATGCTCATATTGGCTTTTTTTGCAATATCCGCAATTTTAGTAGAACCATAACCTTTACGGATAAATAAATCTAAACCTGCCTCTAAAATATCAATTCTGCGTTGTTCCTTATGTTGAGTGCGTTTATTTACCATCATATCACCTTTCGTTGAAATTAATTTCATTGAATTATTTTTCAACTAAATAATAAATTGGTTTCCGTATTCTGTCAATATTATAAAAAGCTCATTTGGTGAATACATCGAACACGGCTTTAGATTGGACGCAAGCAATTGCAATGAATCACTTGGAAGAGATAATAATCAAAATCCCTGACTCATATTGATGTCAGGGATTTTGATTATATTAAAAAGTGATTGATTCACCATCATTAGGTACTAATATGTTGTTGGAAAGACCTTTTTCATCGATAAAAGCTTTTAATTCTTGTCTTGTTAATAAGCAGTGATTGACAGCCTCCATATGTGAAACGATAATAGTTGATTGTTGAGCTTCCATATAGGTTTGATAGATGTCTTCTTTCGTCATCGTAATAGGATCACCTTGAAGAAATTGTGCAGCGCCTCCATTTACAATAATCACTTCGGGATTATGATGCTTAATGGCATCCTGAACATCACTACACCATACTGTATCTCCTGCAATATATAGCGTTTTTTCATCGGGATGGTTAAAGACAACGCCTGAAACCTCACCCATTAATTTTCCTATTTCGCCTGTCCCATGTTTTCCACTTGTTCTAGTTAAGCTAATGCCCCCAATACTCAAAACACTGGCTAAAGATTCTACATTTTGAAAACCTTCTTTTTTAATGATTTCTACATCTTTTTCAGACTGTGCAATAATTCTAATATTTTTAGGTAATATTTCTATCGCAGCAGAATCAAAATGATCTGGATGTAAGTGAGTGACAATAACGATATCAACCTCAATTATTTCTTCAACAGGGATTGGTAAATCTATTGTTGGATTAAACTTGTCCTGATTCAGAGTGTTTGGAAATGGAGGATAAGTTCCTTTTTTGATAAGAAGGGATCAATTAAAAATTTCTTGTCTGCATAGTTCAAAATAATTGTTGCATTACGTATTTGTCTAATATTCATGCTGTATTCCTCCTTTAATAACCCTCTTCTATAGGATAATATTTAAGGGAGAATGCTGTACATAAATTAAATCAAGAGTATTCTATATAATACTTGAATTATGAAAGAGGCTGCACTTATGTTAGATAACACAGATAAAAAAATCCTTGAAGAGTTATCAAAGAATGGTCGTATAACAATGAAGGAATTAGGTGAGAAAGTTCATTTGACGGGTCAGGCAACTGCATCTAGAGTGTGCAAAATAGAGGAACAAGGTGTAATAGAGGGATACACGATTCATCTAAATCAAATAAAAGCAGGATACTCTCTCCTCTCATGTCTACATATTTATACACATAGTATGGATCATAGACCCTATTTAACATTTATAGAAAAACAACAAAGATTCATCATGAACAATTATAAAATTAGTGGCGAGGGCTGTTATCTCCTGGAGTGTAGGTTTCCAACTAACCATGAGTTGGACCTATTTTTAACCGAATTAAACAAACACGCTAATTATAAGTTATCTATTGTAATTAATAAGTGAAACTAAACTGTAGGGGATTAAAATGAGCGAAGGAAGAAAAAGAGGATGGATATACGTAAATTACATTACTTCATTGCAGTAGCGGAAGAACTTCATTTCAGCCGTGCTGCGGAAAAATTGAATATGACACAGCCACCTTTAAGTCAGCAAATTCAAGACTTGGAAAAAGAACTTGGCGTGAAACTGTTGGAACGCAACAAGAGACAAGTTCGTCTCACACCTGCGGGGGCCGTTTTTTTAGAGGAAGCCAAAATGATTTTATCCCAATTGGAGCGGTCTATTAAAACTACGCAACTGACCAGCCAAGGAATAATCGGACATTTAGTCGTTGGATTTGTAGATTCAGCAGCGGGAGATATAATGGTTGATATTTTGAGAGTATTTCGGGAACGATTCCCGCAAATACAGCTTACTTTATGCGAGATGACTTCTGCCCAGCAATGGCAGGCTTTACATGACGGAACCATTCATGTTGGGTTTCCGCGTTTCATCGAATCGACAAAGCATATCGACTATCGTACCATTACAAACGAATCACTTGTTGCTGTACTGCCCGAACAGCATCCGTTAGCCAGACTGTCTGCAATTTCTGTCCGCTCTTTGGAATTAGAACCGTTCATTTTGTCTCCGCGTTATCTCGGAGTTTCTTTTCATGATCTCATCATTGGTTTCTGTGCACAACATGGCGTTTATCCGAAAGTTGTACAGGAAGCCATTCAGATGTATACCATTGTAAACTTGGTAGCTGCGAATCTGGGCGTTTCCATCGTACCTTCTTCAGTTTCCGTTTTTCAGCGCAGCGGTGTCGTATTTCGGCCATTTGAGGAAAGTGTGCCGCCGGTTCCCCTCTACACTGCTTGGAGAACCGACGTGAATAAGGCCGTCCTATCAGCATTTATTAGGACAGTTGAAGAAGT
The DNA here is from genome assembly GCF_900177425.1 of Paenibacillus uliginis N3/975. Classification (NCBI taxonomy): domain Bacteria; kingdom Bacillati; phylum Bacillota; class Bacilli; order Caryophanales; family Paenibacillaceae; genus Paenibacillus; species Paenibacillus uliginis. The sequence continues at coordinate 1,507,468 of NZ_LT840184.1, forward strand.
AAGTTCAATAGCAATTGATAGTAGATAACGTGGTATTTATCCGGTTTTTGCCGGATCGCGCTCAACTAGCCCATCTAATATAGTATCGATTTGTTTCATCATCTCAGAGTCAAGGCGAGTCCCAGCAGCCTTGACGTTTTCTTGTACCTGCTCTGGTTTAGATGCCCCAATAATGGCGGATGATACCTGCGGATTTTGCAGCACCCATGCTATTGCAAGCTGTGGCAATGTCAACCCGGCTTCATGTGCGATAGAGGAGAGCTTAGAAACAGCTAGCAGTACTTCGGTGCGCAGCCATTGACCTGCTAATCGCTCGAAAAATGGAGCTCCCGCCGAAGTTGAAGCACGAGACCCTTGCGGCAACGGTTTGTTTGGCGCATATTTTCCGGAAAGAATTCCTTGTGCAAGAGGTGACCAGACCACCTGCCCGATTCCTTCCCGCTCACAAACGTGAATGACTTCCGATTCGATTACACGCCATAACATCGAGTATTGGGGTTGACTGGCCACTAATGGAACCCTCAACTCCCGCGCTAATGCAGCACCCTTGGCAATCTGGTCTGCCGTCCACTCGCTTATCCCGACATATAGAATTTTTCCTTGGCGAACCAGATCCGAAAAGGCTAGAAAGGTTTCTTCAAGGGATACCGTCGAATCAAAGCGGTGGGCGTAATAAACATCGATGTAATCCGTTTGCAATCTGTTCAGTGAAGCGTGGCAGGCTTCCATAATATGTTTACGGGAAAGACCTCTGTCGTTGTGTCCTGTTCCTGTCGGATGGTAAACCTTGGTGCATAACTCTATGCTCTCTCGACGCATTCCTTTCAAAGCTTGACCTAGTACCGTTTCCGCCCTCGTTTCCGAGTACGCATCCGCAGTATCAAATGTAGTAATCCCCGCATCCAGTGCAGCATGAACACAGGCATAGGCCGTCTCATTATTTACTTGAGCGCCGTGGGTAATCCAGTTACCTAAAGCAATCTCACTTACTTTTAAGCCGCTGGAACCTAATTTTCGATAGATCATCTTTTTTACCTCCTTTAGATAACAATTCGATAGTAGCAAACCTTTATAAATAGGTGAAATATTCTTTTCTATACGTTTTGAGTCAAAAAAAATATTACTGGAGTATGAATTGTTTACAAATCAAACGATACGGAGAGATCATTGCCAATGAGAATGATTATCAATTATAATGAGTCTTAGTTGAAATACAGAATCAAGTCAGGTATGGATGATGATTTTGATCGGGGGAGAACAATAGTTATGAATTTGGATGATCACATCCTGCTTTGGAACCATGTTTTTATAAAAGTAATGGATGTCCGTTTTCAGACAATGGATAAGGGGGAGGAGTTGCCAACCTATCGGCTGCCGGCCAGCGCATTTCTATATACCGTGCGCGGAAGCGCCCGGGTGTGGTTGGATCATAGCGTTCATAGGGTCGAACGATTCCATGTGCTGCATGGCGGAAAGGGGATGTGCCTGAATATCGTCTCGGAGGATGAGCTTGAATACTACATTATTCTTTATAGGGCAATTCTAGCCTTGCCATGCCGCCAGGAGATTCAACAACTACTGGAGAGGGAGAATCCTTTTCAGTATCAATATGCTTTTGCACCGCATCATCCGCTGTCCCTGTACGATAAAGTTGAATTGCTGGAACAGGAGTGGCGTCAGGCATCGGGACTAGGTAAACTGCATGTCAAAGCTTTACTTCATCAATTTGTGTATGAGCTGTTGTCGCAGCTGCACCAGCAAGGGATTCAGCCGCTTAAACCGGATCTGATGGCGCAGGCTGTCGTGTATATCCGCGAGCATTTTAAACAGCCCATCACATTAGAATTGATAGCGGAAGAACTGGAATGCAGCACCGGGCACCTGTCCAGGCTGTTCAAGAAACAGATGCACACCAGTCCTATTCATTATCTTGGTCAAGTACGGGTGGATAGAGCGATGCAGTTGTTACTGCAGACGGACGCTACTTTACAGGAAATTGCGGAGAGCGTAGGGTATCCGGACGCCCATTCGTTAAGCCGTAGTTTCAAAAAATACAAGGGAGTATCTCCTGTCCGTTTCAAAAAAGAGCGGCGGCAGCAACATTGGGATCAGGATTTGCCCATAACGATGCTAAAATATGCCGTTCAAGAGAAACAACCCCCACGCTATAATGAGATTGATTATCAATATCAACATGGTACGAGAGGGGAATTTTTGATGCAAGGAAGGATCAAAATTACAGCGATGACGATGCTGATCTGTTTATCGATGTTGCTGGGAGCCTGTTCAAATCAGGCAAATACACAAGTAGGTTCGCAAACGGAGACCAACCCGACAACAACCCAAACTAAAGGCGATCAGCCGACTGGAGACGGGCAAACAGGAGAGCAAACAAAGACGAGAACGGTAACGACGTTGAAAGGCGATGTAGAAGTACCGGCGAACCCGAAACGGGTAGCTTCAGACCAGTATATGGGGCATCTTTTGAAACTTGGTATCATTCCAGTTGGGGTGAGAAGCTTTATGCTTAGTGAGGCCTGGATCGAGAAAGCGGGTATTTCCAAAGATGTTATTGCCGGAATCGAGGATCTCGGCGAATTTCCTATGAATTTAGAGAAATTGACTTATTTGGAGCCAGACTTAATTATAGGTTCGATCGAAAAGAACATCGAAGACTACCAAAAAATTGGAACTACGGTGTTTCTGCCATATTGGGAAGGCTTATCAACAGCGGGGCCATTGGAGAAATTCCGGAGAATTAGTGAAATCTTCGGAAAGCAGCAGGAAGCGGAGCAATGGATAGCCGAATATGAAAACAAGGTTGAAGAGGCCAAAAAGAAAATTGACGGTATAATCAAAGAAGGTGAGACGGTCTCGATCGTGCAAGTTGCTAATAAATCACTGTATGTGCTTGCGGCGGAAGGCGGCAATTATGGAAGTTCGACCATATATGGGATGTTGAAGTTACCGCCTACGGAAAAAGCCTTGAATATGAAAGAAGGGTTTGAGAATATCTCGCTCGAAGTTTTGCCTGAATATGTGGGGGATCATATATTTGTATACGGTTCAAATGATGAAGGGGCTAATGAAGTATTAAACAGCAACTTGTGGAAGGGACTCCCTGCTGTCAAAAAAGGTCAGGTATATATGTACGGTGGGTTCGGAGAGAAAGGCGATGAATTTGTAATGGAAGATCCTTACTCGATGGAGCTTCAACTTGACACTATTGTAAATATTTTAATAGCCACTAATAAATAGCACTTGAGATTATCCGGGTACAATGTTTGTCTATTCAATCGTTTGACAATACGAAGGACCTTGCCGACTATAAGCTGGCAGGGTCTTTTTCGTTAGTGGAGTACGGTGTTGAAATCTACCGTTAGGGGGTGAACCCCGGAGTTCAGTCCGAGTGGACGGATGTATTCAGCAAAAGATGATGCAGGCTTTGCATATTTCACATTACATTAAGATTGTATAGAATCTGGATTAAGTTTGCTCGTTTACTCAGATAATGCAAGGAAATGAGACAGAGGAGAGAGCAAAAAAATGAACATATTTTCAAAACGTATGACGGCCATTGCACTGACCTTCACCGAGTAACTGGCTTACTAAGCGGTACTGGTTCACTATCGAAAGTATCGGTGAAGCCCGTGAATATAACCCGGAAGAACCACTTTTTGTCGAGATGGACCAAGTCCATATGAGCCGTGTCATCACCAACTTGATTAGCAATACACTCCGATATAATCCGGCGGGAACTGTAATTTATGTGTCATGTGAACAGCAAGACATGATTAATGGTGTAATGGGATCGTAATTTGTTTATTACACCAGGGACATAAACATCAGGAGAAGGTTGCCGATAGCAATGGATCTTAAGGCAGGGCATCATCAGCGATGAGAATATTTATTTCAATTAAACAGTTGACAGAACTTGATGCATTCATTATATTATATGCATGTGCATGCATTTATTATTCTCTTATTGTATTTATGATTTGTGCATGCTAAATCCAGTTGTTATACAAAGAGGAGAGAGATCATGAAAGATTTATTTGCCCCCTATGAAGTTATGGATTTGAAGCTGAAAAACCGGGTAGTTATGCCTCCGATGTGTCAATATTCAGTTAACAATAAAGACGGAATTGCTACCGATTGGCATTATACACATTATGTGAGCCGAGCGATTGGTGGAGCTGGATTGATTATTATTGAAATGACCGATGTTGAGCCTGATGGCCGAATTAGTGATTTTGATCTTGGAATATGGTCCGATGAACAGATTGCCCCGTTGGCCAGAATTGTTGAGGCTTGTCATGCTTATGGTGCCAAGGTAGGTATTCAAATTGCCCACGCAGGACGCAAGGCGGAAGATGCGGTAGTTCCAGTAGCGCCATCAGCAATTCCGTTTAGTACGGAGTCCACAACTCCAAGAGAATTAACGACTACAGAAGTGAAAGCAATGGTCGAGAAATTCCGGCAGGGTGTAGCACGGGCTGTTAAAGCCGGATTTGATGTCATTGAGCTTCATGGCGCGCACGGTTACCTTATTCATCAGTTCCATTCACCGTTAACAAACCATAGAACAGATGAGTACGGACAGGATCTGACTCTGTTCGGTACAGAAGTTATTCGTGCAACCAAAAGTGAAATGCCTGCAGGGATGCCTTTAATCATGCGTATTTCTGCTAAGGAATATGTAGAGGGCGGATATGGAATTAATGAGAGCATAGAGTTTAGTAAGGCGTATAAAGAAGCTGGAGCAGATATTTTCCATGTCAGTACCGGTGGTGAAGGACCCATTGGGATTGGGCCAATGGCAACGAAAGGCAAACCGGGTGCGCATGCCGCTTACCAAGTGCCATTCGCTAGTGCAATCAAGAAGAGTCTGGGTGTACCAGTGATTGCGGTTGGAAGGTTGGATGAGCCGGCGCTTGCCGATGCCGTAATCGGCAATGAAGAGGCTGATCTTGTTGCAGTAGGACGAGGCATGCTGAGAAATCCTTATTGGACGTTAGAGGCTGCTGTACAACTTAATAAGGAGACGGATGTTCCCGAACAGTATAGATTCGGATTTCCCAGAAAGAACAGATAAAGAGCACCGCTAAATATTATGATTATTTTTAGGAGACCTGCCTGATTAGCTCGGGTCTCTTTTTTTACACAAAACTGAGAGCGTTTTGCTCGTTTATGGATATCGTCCTATAAGGACGGCGTGACCGCATCTACTTGACGATTAATGTTACAATGTTAAAATTGTAAGGATAAATTAATTATATTGATCAGTAGCATTAAGCTCAGGAGAGGAATTGTGAGATGGACAACGTTCTTAACAATGACTTTATAAATAATTGGTTGACTTTAACACATATACAAATGAACGTAGCCAATGAATTGGAAGCGAATTTGCAAGAGAAATATCAGTTGTCTTTAAAAGAATTTTATTTACTATTGTTTTTGTCTGAGGCTCCAGAAAAGAAATTAAAATTACAACAACTAGAATCAATGGTTGGTTTAAGTCAAAGTGCCGTTTCCAGACTTGTTAGCCGATTCGAAGCCAGGGGCTGTGGAGCTTTAAAAAGACATGTCTGCGGCGATGATCGCAGAAGTATTTATACCTCGCTTACACCAATAGGTCAAGATAAGCTTGATCGGGCACAAGTAACATTTGAAGAAGTTTTGTTAGCAGCCTTTCCTGAACAAAAGGTTAAACAGTTGCTGCAACAAATGCTCCGTTTAAAACAGAACGAATCTCAGTAAAGCCCGCAGCGGGCTTCTTTTTTTTTGGGGCTCTTTTAAAGATTATTGTTGATATTGATTAAACAGAAGACCTCCAATTTCTTTGGAGGTCAATACGAATTCGAATTTTTTCTATTTTGAGTTTATGTAATAAACCATATTGTCAGTCCATTCATCAAATTCATAAATAACCCCTTTTCTTACACATATCTTCTCATAAGGAAATATGGTTATGAGTAGCAAAGCGGATATTCAGATAATACTTGAATGCACTCTTCTCTCTAGTTAACATAACCGCAATGTTTAATGATAACCAAGTCACATTGCAGATTTGTATTGGAGCATAGATTACCTCGTATATAATAAGTTGACTGGACATACTCAAATTATATCTAATCCTAAGTTCACAGGCGTAGATATGACAGAAAGACTCAAGGCAGCAGGGGAAGGAAATTTTCTCACTGCACTTGGTATAAACAGTTACTCAGAAAGGCGCGCTATTTTTTATGGAAAAATGGAGAATAAATTTAATTTTAATGATAAAATAAGAGGAAATATTCTTCCTTGAATGTGAGTTGTATGTTATGGTGAATATAACGATTCATTCACATTTTTGGGAGTAGGTAGGTTGTATGAAGCACACACAGAAACTAATTAATTCCACCAACATGTTATTACTGATCTCTAGTATTTATTCTTCCTTGACGAAGGCGGAGAAGAAAGTTGCCGATGCTGTACAGAGCAATTCTGAGGAAGCGGTGCTGGCTATAGTGACAGATTTAGCGGAACGAGCAGGTGTAGGAGAAACGTCTGTTATTCGATTTTGCCGGGCTTTAGGGTTAAACGTGGAAATTCAACATGATTCACAAATCATAGCATAAGAGGAATACCCCATAATTATTGTTGGAGGTGATGCTTATAAGAAATTCGGCAAAAAAAATAGAATCATAGATGAGATAAGTTGTATATAAGAGGGAGTGCTTGGGAAGCTGTTTTTTCATGATCAATATGGGGAGGTACGATAATGAGATTAAAGAATACGCTGTCTTTCATCTTATGTTTTGTTCTCATTTTTTCAGGAATGACGTTGAGTGTGTCGGCCGATGAAGCCATCACGGCGAAAGCTTCAAATGGCAACACCATCAGCATTACAGCAGTGAATCGAGCCATCGGAGCTTCAGATGAAATGATTTTGTTTACGCGAGAAAACAGTAGTAAGCTCACAGATTCGAACCCTTACGCGGCTGCCGCAGTCGTGGACTACCATGAAGGTACTTACAGCGTTACGGACGTCACTTATCGTGAAGGTGCTGTACAAATACCGACGAATGGTTTTGTACTGTTTGGTCACGGATCGAGTGAACAGTGGATTAAAGACAATATGAGTCCGGGGGACCCGGTTGAGATTGTTGGCTACACGCTACCTGTACCGGTTGTCGGAGGGCCACAGCTCATCACAGAGCAGGGCAACATACCGATCGACGTTGTAGATCAGGATCAACCGACCAACACCATCGCAGTTTATACACGTCATTTTGGTGAGATGACAAGACCATTCTCTGAAGATACCGTTCAATATATCATCACCAATGAAGTGTCGGTCGTGAAAAGCACATATGATGTTCATGGCCAGAGTGGAACCTACATTCCTGCGAATGGTTATGTCATTTCGGCTTCTGGCAATGCTGCGTCATCCTTGAATTTGGTGGTGGGGCAGTCCGTACAAGCGATTAACGTAGATATTCCTATTCTGCCTAGCAAATATTTGAAAGTGAATGGTATTGCGGTAGGCATTGATAAAATAAATGGACCGCGTGGAGCGGGAGAAGTGGTGTTGTACCAGCCTACTTATGGCGCAACCACCAATCAGAATGCTTGGGGAATGGAGCTTACAGTTGTTGGCAATAAGGTAACCAACGTCGTGGCGATTGCATACGATCCCAACACAGGGGCTTATCTTAATAACAACTCCTCCATTCCATCGGATGGATATGTACTGTCGATTCAATCGGCAAGTCCATTCTATAACCAACTAGCGGGTCAAGTGCGTATTGGTGCAGAGGTTGAGCTCGTGACGGATAGTTTAATTTACCAAGCGGCTAGAACCTCGTTTGATGCATTTAATCCGAAAGTAAAAGAAGATAATCCCGGAGGCTGGGACAATGTTGACAATGTGCCTTATCCAGGATTTCGTGGATTGGATCAGTTGATCGTCTATGATCATAATTATGGCGAGGAGACTGGCACGAACCCATGGGGCAATGAAGTGATTGTTAATGCGGACGGATATGTGACGAACAATGGCGGGAACAACAGTAAAATTCCTGAAGGCGGCTATGTATTATCCGGTCATGGGGTTAAAAACACATGGTTAAAGAATAACGCACTGGTCGGAGCCAAATTGAGTCTAGATTTTGCTAAAAAACAAGTGTTGGTTATTTTTACGCCGGAATCTTACTTAGATAAAGCATCGATAAGTATCGATAGCGCAGAGAAGGCGCTCCAGTTATCCAAGAATCAATTTATGGATGTTCCTTATGCCGAAATTGAACAGGAGATCGTAGAGGCAAAGGGCGTTTATGAATTGGCTAAACAGCGACTAAATGAAAGCGGTACCAACGGATTAATGGATTTACTGAATGACTTGGATCAGAAAGTTACGGATGCAAGCTATATGAATTTTGAGTCTCCGAAAGTACAAACTCGAGGTCTCTGGATGCGGCCGAAGGAGAAGAACTTAGAGCAGGTTCGAGATCATGTGAAGAAAATCAAAGAGACCGGTATCAATGCCATCTATCTAGAAACGTGGTGGGATGGATATACCACTTGGCCAACGTCTTTACCAGATACCGAATTAAATCCTTTGTATGAAGGCTTTGATGTACTTGGAGCATTTATTGAGGAAGGCAAGAAACAGGGGATTGAAATTCATGCCTGGGTGGAGAACTTCTTTGTCGGCGGACCGGTTGTGGTGAATCATCCCGATTGGCGTTTGATAAGCAGACAAGGTATTGATTATGAAGTGGGCATTAACAATGCCAAGTGGTATTGGCTAAATCCAGCACTCCCGCAAGCTAGAGATTTCGTTGCTTCTGTATACGATGAACTCGTCACGAAATATGACATAGCTTCACTGCATTTGGATTATGCGAGGTATCCAGGGTCCGGAGATTACACGAATGATTTTGGTTACGACACGTATACCCGCAATTTGTTCAGCGAGAAATATGGCGTTGATCCGCTTGACCTTCATCCAGGAGATCGCTACTGGGATGAATGGCTACAATTCCGTGCGGACATTATCAATACCTGGGTCGTTCGGGTAGTTAACGAGGCGCATCAAATCAAACCCAAGCTACAAATTACAACTGCGGTATGGCCGAACTATGATGAAGCACCGAAATCGCACGCACAAGAAGCAAAATACTGGTTAGATCATAATTTAATCGATCACTTGTTCCATATGTCTTATGCTCCGGGTTCGGAATTAACAGTAACTGACTTGAGAAACTCCATGGCATTAGCAGGGGACAATGCGTTCGTCTCATCGGGTCTAGACACGTTCCAAGGCAATCCTACATCGGCTGTTGTGGATCAAATTAACGAAGCGACAAAGAATGATGGAGCTGGATCCGGATTATTCGAGTTCGAAGGACTTTTCAATTATAAGTATGACAAGGTGCTGAAGATTGGGGTGTTTCGTAATGAGGCAATTTTGCCTCAATATGATACGACCAAGCCGCTAGCGACCGTGATGGAAGAAATGATCCGTAAAATCAATGAGATTTACGTTCCTTTCCAAGGGATGAGCCGTAAGGACGGCGAGAAACTAATACAGAAACTTGAATCTGCTGTAAAAGATCTACATGTGAATCCCAATATGACGGATGAGACTGCAAGTGACGTGAAACAGAAGATCGACAGCATAAGCAAACTTCTTGCAAGCAACTCGATTAATACAGAAGTAAAGAATCGAATGAAGCATGATTTGGACTATGGCAGTAAAATGATAGACGTCTATTTCTCCAAAACAGCGAAAACGCAATTAAGTAAATTGACGGTGAGCTCGGGGAAGAAGTTAATGAAGTTAACGCCTTCCTTCACACCATCGACGTATGATTACAAGGTAAAGGTCGGTCATTCGTTTACGCAGGTAAACATTACGGCGAGTACAAGTAATCAGAATTCAGTTATTTCCGTGGATGGCAAGCATGTTGAAAATGATTCGGTCATTCCCGTACAACTTAAAGTGGGATCGAATCTGGTTACGTTACAAGTGATGTCCGAAGATGGATTAATGAAAAACTACACGGTAACGATTCAGCGCGCTGGTAATGATAAAGGGAACCACGAAGAATAACGACAGAGTTGAAATTGCAATATTTAAGCTTCATCAATTCCTAATGAATTCACGGGGGGCCGCAGATCAATTTGGCACCCCGAATTTTAAAAATTATATAGTTGAGGTGATCCCAATATGAGTATATCCATGGAAAAAGGTGCAAATGTGTTGTGGGTTGATTTTATCGCGAATGGGGTTCGACTAGCGGATCGTGCAGAGAGGCAGCGCCTTGTTAACAATGCGAAGCAAGCTGGAGTAACCCACTTGGTGGTGGATGCCAAAATCCCCTATGGACATACGACATTCCCAAGTTCTTATGCTTATCATGTAAGTTGCTGGTCGGACGGACGTTATCACGTATGGGAAGGAAGAGACTTTCTTGCGGAAATGATAGAGGAAGCGAGTGTTGTCGGGCTTCAAGTCATTGCCAATATGGATGTATTCGCTGAAGGTACGACGCATTCAAGAGACGGTATCGCTTATGACAAGAAGGATTGGCAGGTCATGCTTTATAATCCGAGTCTTTCTTCGGAATCGGTTGCAGCTGAAAATGCGGATGATGATACGATTTTTGTGAATCCGATTCATGAAGAAGTTCAACTGCACGAACTTGGGATTCTGAAGGAGATTGCCTCGAACTATAAAATTAGTGGTATTGTGCTAGACCGCTGCCGCTATCCGAATGTCTATGGTGATTTTAGCGAATTAAGCAGGAGAGCATTCGAACAATATATTGGGCAGCCGGTAGCACAATGGCCACAGGACATTTTTACCTTACAAGCAGGTACGAAACATATCGAGTATGGGCACTGGTTCGCGAAATGGACGGAATGGCGTGCTCTGAACATTAAACATTTCGTGCAATCTGCTAAGCAAGTTGTTAAATCCACAAATCCAAGTCTGTCGTTCAGCATTTATGTCGGATCGTGGTATCCGTTATATTACAACGAAGGTGTCAATTGGGCCAGTGAAACATATCGTTCGAACTTGCCATGGGCATCAGAAGAATATCATATTTCCGCGTATGCCGATGAATTGGATTTCATTATGACAGGTTGTTATTATCCCGAAGTGCGAATTGAAGAAGCCGTACATAATGGCAGGCCTGCGGAATGGTACAGCGTAGAAGGCGCGATCCAAATGAGCCTAGAGGCAATTAACGGGCAGATTCCAGTCATCGCGAGCTTATATTTGAAGGATTATGAAGGAAACGTTGATCAATTTGAAAAAGCTGTTCGGATGTGCCGAGAACGTACGCACGGTGTCATGTTGTTCGATGTGAGCCATTTGGATGATTATAGCTGGTGGGAGCAACTGGATTCTGTATTATCTGTGAAATCTTGAAGTGAGGGGCGAATGATGGCGGGTTACTATATCAGCATGTGCAGAACGAAGCTACGTCGTATTTCGATCGATTCAAAGCCAACGTGAATAGGAGTCAATACATGTGAAGAAAATAATCTCCTATTATTTAAAAAATAGTGGAGAATTTATTTGATACGTGTTACAATGAACATGCAAGAAGGGAGAAGGTTGCAGGAACGACTCTTATTCCGAAATAATTCATGGATTGGAGCAATTACAGATATAGCGTAGAATAATAAGGCTTTTTTGTAAGCGCTGCCGTTTTCGGACTTACAGTCATTTCTTCTCCTAGCTTTAAGAGATAGTTTATAAAGAAGAGAGGGTGTTGTGGCATGAGTTTCAAAGGTAGAAGGTTGATTTCATTACTATTGGCATCAATGATGATGGTGGGGCTATTGGCGGCGTGTGGTTCGGATTCATCGGGCAACAAGGAAGCTGCTTCAAGTGGGAACAACGATAGCGAGAAGCCCGCGGAACAAGTCACGGTAGAGTTCTGGACAATCTCATTGCAGCCGACCTTCGATGATTACTTCAACAAATTGATTGCGGATTATGAAGCGCAGAATCCGAATGTCAAGATCGATTGGAAGGACTACCCTTACGATGCTGTACTGAACAAGCTCATGACGAATATTGCTGGCGGTGAAGCGCCAGACGTGGTGAACCTTAATACGGAGTTGGCCAATCAGATGGGAACCAAGGACGCATTGGTTGACTTCAACCAAGAGCTGACAGCGGACCAGAAGGCAGCTTATTTCCCGGGGATCTACTCCTCAACGGAAATGAACGACAAAGCGTTCGCACTCCCTTGGTACACCGGATTACCTGTCCTATTCATGAATAAGGATCTGGTGGAGAAAGCTGGACTGAATCCAGATAATCCGCCGAAGACGAAGCAGGAATTGAACGAATGGGGTCGCCAGATTAAAGAGAAGACCGGCGCCTACGGCTATATTTTCACGATGGAAGCGCGTACTCTGTTAGAAGAGAACCTGCCGTTCCTGACTGAGGATTATAAGAAGGCAGCTTTTAATACACCGGAAGTGGAAGAGTATGTCAATGAGAATTTACAGCTGTTAAAAGACGGCGTCATTCCAAAAGACATTATCGACTACGATAAACAAGTGCAATACTTCGCGGGTGAGCAAGTGGCCATGTCCTTATCCAGCTCGCCATTCATTAACAAGATCAAGACAGCCGCGCCGGATGTATACAACAAAATGCTTGCCGTTCCAAGTCCGGTTGGCAAAGCGGGCATCCGCTATTCCAACACGATGAACATTGTCGTGCCTTCGGCAACATCTCATAAGAAAGAAGCGGTCGACTTCGCTGTATTCGTAACGAATGCGGCCAATCAACTGGAATTCTCCAAGCTCGCTAATACATTGCCTTCCACAGTAGAGAGCGCCAAAGATCCGTTCTTCTCGGAAAATGACGGAACTCTGGAAGGGATGGCTAAGGCCGTATCTGCAGTCAGCCTTGATAAAGCCGAGGATTTCTACATCGGCGTTGAGAGTGCCAAAGACGTCAATCAGGCCGTCACCAAAGCATTGCAGGAAATTTATTTGAACGGTGCTGATGCGAAGAAGACATTGACTGAGGTCGAGGGCGAGGTTAACAAAATCTTAGGCAACTAAATACGTCTGAGTGGGCAGGCTTGTCCTGCCCGATTCTTATAGATATAGAACTATCTTTAATAAAGGTGGTGGAGGAGTACTATCATGAAAAAAACATCCTTCTTTACTAGATTCGGCAAGTCGGAAGCGTCAGTGGCTTGGCTCTTCATGACACCGGGTTTGATTCTACTGGCCCTATTTGTCTTCTGGCCGATTATTTATAGCGTACCGCTGGCGCTGACGAATTACTCCGTCATAGGCAAGACCGAGTTTGTCGGTTTGGATAATTTCGTCAAAGCATTGCAGGATAAGAGCTTCATCACATCGCTGGTCAACTCGTTGCTATATGTAATTGTTGTGCCATTTATTCAGATTTTCTCTATTCTTATGGCGATTCTAGTAAATAGCAATGTCAAAGGAATTAAAATCTTCCGTACTGCTTATTACATCCCCGTCGTTACTTCTATGGTTGCAGTAGCGCTTATTTGGGGCTGGCTGCTCAACCAGAATGGGGTCATAAACTATGTGCTGTCCAATGTAGGGTTAATGAAAGAGCGAATTACCTGGCTGTCCAACAAAGATACAGCACTGTGGACACTGATGTTCATTACGATGTGGAAGGGCCTTGGCTACTATATGATGATTTATTTGGCCGGATTGCAATCCATTCCGAAGGATCTGACAGAGGCTGCGACGATTGATGGCGCGAACCGGGCGCAGACGATTCGTAAAATTACAATTCCGCTGTTGAAGCCGTATGTCTTTTTCTGCACGCTTATTTCACTAATGGCGGCAATCCGTGTGTTCGATGAAGTGTTTATCCTGACGAAAGGTGGACCGGGGGATTCAACTTTAACATCGAGCTTGTATATTTATCAGCAAGGCTTCCAACAATTTAATTTTGGCTACTCCTCGGCACTTGGCTTAATTGTCAGCGTCATGATTGCCGCGCTTAGTATTATCATCTTCAGATTCAACCGGAAGGGCGGTGTCAATCCATATTAATGGATGCATGATATGAGAAGAAAACCACTTCGATTAGCGAAATCATTATTGTTGTATGGAGCTTTGATTTTATTTGCCATTTTTATGATGGGACCGTTCCTATGGATCTTCAGTGTGTCGCTTATGCCCGGCAAGAATGTATTCAGCTTTCCGCCGGCGATCTTCCCGACTTTTATCGACTTTGATAATTACGTCCAAGTGTGGAATTACATGGACTTTCCAAGATATTTAATGAATACCGTTATCATTGCTCTGATGGGCGTCGTTATGAACATCTTTTTCTCCTGTCTAACGGCCTACCCGCTCGCCGTATTTCGGTTCAAAGGACGGGATCTTATCTTTGCCTTATTGGTGGCGACGATGATTATCCCAGCTGCAGCCGGGATGGTCGTCAACTACTTAACGGTGAAGGCACTAGGCTTGATGGGCGGGTTTCTTGCAGTCGTGCTTCCTTCAGCGGTTACCGTGTTCAACGTATTCCTAATGAGACAGGCGTTTATGGGCATGCCACATGAGCTGCGCGATTCCGGCAAAGTGGACGGTGCCAGCGAATTTCGTATTTGGCTGCAATTGGCGCTGCCGATTGTGAAGCCGGCGATCGCCGTTATCGGACTATTGGAGTTCATGGGGATGTGGAATAGCTTTCTCTGGCCGATGATTGTGCTTAATGATACGAAGCAGTATCCTATCGCGTCCGCGCTTAGCTTTTTAAATGGCCAATTTTCCTATAATTTTGGCTGGATTGCCGCCGGTACCGTCATTTCGGTTATACCGATTATCATCGTGTTCCTGTGCACCCAGAAATATTACATGGAAGGTGTATCCGGAGCAGTTAAAGGATAGGAGGACACTACTCACATGAGAAAAATTATATATATTCCGCTGGACGAACGTCCGTGCAATTACGAATTTCCGGCACTTCTTGCCGCGGGAACGGATTATCATGTCGTCCGTCCGGATTTGAGCATCATGGGGCTGAAGAAGCGCCCTGGAGACATCGAACAGCTATGGGCCTGGCTATTCGAGCAGGCGCGTGATGCAGACGGAGCGATTGTGGCCTTGGACACATTGCTATACGGAGGAATAATCCCCTCGCGGCTGCATGAGATGACGGAGGAACAATGCGGGGAGCAATTAGAGAAGCTCCGTCAATTGAAGCGGATCAACCCGGCTTTGCATGTATTTGCTTATCAGCTCATTATGCGTTGCCCGCGCTATTCCAGCAGTGATGAAGAACCGGATTATTACGAGAATTGGGGCAGGGAGATTTTCCTGCGCGGATATATCCGCCACCGGTTGGAGCTGGGCATCGCGACAGAAGAAGAGCAGAATGAATTGCAGCAGATTGAGGGCGTTTTGCCTGAATCCATGTGGCAGGACTACACGGAACGCCGTGCTGTTAATTTAACAGCGAATAAGAGAGCAATCGAACTGGTGCAGGACGGGGCCGTCGATTTCATGATCATCCCACAGGATGACTCGGCTCCTTATGGTCTGACTTCTGTGGATCAGCAGCACGTTCGCGAGCATGTCAAGAAGTGTCAGCAGCAGCTGTCCGTCTATATGTATCCCGGGGCCGACGAAGTGGGATGCACGCTACTTGCCCGCATGATCAATCATTTTGAGCGTCGTAAACCACGGGTGCATGTTCATTTTGCCAGTGTGCAAGGGCCGTTAGTGATACCTCTATATGAAGACCGCGTACTATATGAATCGGTCAAATATCAGATTATGGCGGCCGGAGGACTAATGTCGCCTTCCCTGGCAGAAGCCGATATGGCCCTATGCATCAATACACCCGGCGAGAGCATGATGGAGTCGAATGATCAAGGACGGCCCTTTATAGGGTATCAGGTATACCGGAATCTAGTTGAACTGATCGAGGTGGCTGATGATATTGTTCACCATCTCGGCAAGCCTTGTGTTATCGCCGATGTAGCTTATGCCAACGGAGCAGATCTTGAACTGCTGCAGCTGCTTCGCGATAAGAAGCTATTGTTCGAATTGGCCGGTTATGCAGGCTGGAATACAAGTGGTAACACGCTCGGAACTTGCATTGCACAAGGCATGATCTATGCCGTGTATGGCAATACGCCGCAGCATCGCGATTTCCTGTCACTACGCTATGTCGAGGATGGGGGCTATTGTGCCTCCGTGCGTAGGGATGTAAGTGATCGGGTGCTGCCTGGTACGGGATACAATTATTTCTCGATCGACGGACAGCGGGGACAAATCGCCGAGCGAGTCAGAGCTGAATTGACTCGGTTCATCGAGCAGCATTTGCATGATCCAGAGAATAATTATGAGATCGTGATCGACGATTGCTATATGCCTTGGAGTCGGATGTTTGAGGTCGGATTGAAGACCCATGTCCGTGATACTAAGCAAGGACAATAAAGTACGACGAGGGTTCGAGCTTCGCTAATGCTGCGAGGGTCTACAAATTTTGCAAATAACAGAAAAGGTGCATGAACAGCTCAGGTGGATGCTGGAAGCGCCGGAGAAGGAGCCAGCGAGAGATGAATAACGAGCGAATGACAGACGTCGTCGTCCTAGGCGGCGGGTTGGGCGGATGCATGGCCGCATTGGCTGCAGCCAAAATGGGCGTGCGTGTGATCATGACAGAGGAGACGGATTGGCTCGGCGGTCAGCTGACAAGTCAGGCGGTTCCGCCGGATGAACATCAGTGGATCGAGGAATTCGGCTGCACTGAGACGTATCGCGAGTTTCGAGACCGGGTGCGTGCTTATTATCGAGAGAACTATCCGATGTCAGAGGAAGCGAAGAATAATGAACTGCTTAATCCCGGCAACGGTTGGGTAAGCCGCTTATGCCATGAGCCGAAGGTGGCGTTGCGCGTCATCGAGGATATGTTGGCCCCGTAT
Source organism: Paenibacillus uliginis N3/975 (assembly GCF_900177425.1). Lineage (NCBI taxonomy): Bacteria > Bacillati > Bacillota > Bacilli > Caryophanales > Paenibacillaceae > Paenibacillus > Paenibacillus uliginis. The sequence continues at coordinate 1,524,420 of NZ_LT840184.1, forward strand.
GTGAACAGCGGCCGTATCACGGTATTGTATCATTTCAGACCAACTGCAGCCTCAGTGAACGAGGATCAGATAGAGAGTGTAACCGTTACACATATAAGCTCAGGTGAAGAAGTTGTACTAAGGGGATCATACTTCCTCGATGCTACGGAATGCGGAGATGTGCTGCCATTAGCGGGGGTTGAATATGTGATAGGTGCGGAGTCCAAGCATGAGACAGGGGAGCCGCATGCGCTGGAAGAGGCAAATCCGCTCGATATGCAGTCGATTACCCATGTGTTTGCACTCGATTATGTAGAGGGTGGCGATTTCACAATTGAGAAGCCAGAGCAATATGATTTCTGGCGCAAGTTCGTACCAAAGCATACGAATATTCCGCTGTTAAGCTGGTACGCGAACGATACGGATGACGCGGAGAAAATGAAGGAGTTCGCCCTATTTCCAGGCAGCACGGACGCTTCCGGGCGGGAGCTGTTGTCGCTGTGGACGTATCGTCGTGTCATCGACCCGGCTTTATTTGAGCCTGGGTTATATGAAGGTGATATTACCTTGATTAACTGGCCGCAGAACGATTATTTCTTGGGTTCAATTATTGACGTTCCTGAAGCGGAACGGGAGGAGCATCTGGCAAATGCTAGACAATTAAGCCTCTCATTGATCTACTGGCTCCAGACCGAGACGCCTCGCCCAGACGGAGGAAGAGGGTATCCGGGCATCCGGCTGCGTACGGACGTACTGGGTACGGAGGACGGACTGGCGAAATATCCGTATATTCGCGAGTCGCGCCGGATTAAAGCGATGTATACCATTACTGAGCAGGATGTCAGTAAGGAAATCCGCGGTGAACAAGGGATTTGCCGTTACGATGATAGCGTCGGAGTAGGCAGCTACCATCTAGATGTTCATCTGACGACCGTCACGAACCGGACATTCTATATTCCGAACTATCCGTACGAGATTCCGCTTGGTGCGTTACTGCCGATCCGGGTCAAGAATTTGCTTCCCGCTTGTAAAAATATCGGCACCACTCAAATCACGAACGGATGCTACCGCCTTCACCCGACAGAATGGAATATTGGGGAATCGGTCGGTTATTTAGCGGCCTATGCGCTACAGAATCAAGTGACGCCGCATGAGGTACACGCCAATTCGGAGCATCTTCAGGCCTATCAAGCGCTGATTCAAAGGCAAGGGGTCCAAATCCACTGGCCGGACGATCTGGTTCTTTAACACCGATAGAGTAGAATAAATCAGCAGACAGCCACTCTATTGATAATAAGGGGTGGCTGTTTGCTGATTCTAAGGAAATGGAAGAGTACGTACCCATGCCTTATTGTCTCTGCCGAGTCATGGGACAGGCCTTGTGGTCCTTTTTTTGGTTCGATCTAGATTATCTGCTCAAAGGGTGTTTACAAAGAACATGTATCTGCTATAATCGAAGAAAATAACCATCATTAAAATGAAAAGTGGAGATAATATCCACGAAAAATGCACTACATATTACACAATGAATACCATTTCTTGTTATATGGAGGTTTGCACTATGTTACATTCAATTATTCAAACTTTAAAAGGTGGACTTATTGTTTCCTGTCAAGCTCTTGAGGAAGAACCATTCTACGGAAGTGATTATATGGCCCGCTTTGCTCTAGCGGCTGAAATGGGCAAGGCGGTAGGGATCAGGGCGAATACGCCTCAAGATATTAGAGCGATAAAAAAGGTGACGAATTTGCCGGTTATCGGCTTATGGAAGAAGGAGTATACCGGTTCTGACGTTTACATAACTCCTACCTTAACAGAGGTTGAAGGTATAATCGCTGCTGGAGCCGATATTGTTGCTACGGATGCTACATTACGCAATAGGCCGGGCAATGTTTGTCTTGCGGATTTGGTTAAAGAAATAAGGGAGAAGCACCAAGTACTATTAATGGCAGATGTATCTTCTGTAGCAGAAGGAGTAGAGGCGGAGAGATTGGGTTTTGATCTTATTTCTACTACGCTATCTGGTTATACAGCCTACAGCCCGCAGAGTGAGGAACCAGATATTCAATTAGTTGCTGATTTAAGTCAAATGGTTAGCATTCCCGTATTAGCTGAGGGGAGAATTCATAGTCCTGAACAGACTGTTGAGTCTCTGCGGGCCGGAGCTTACGCAGTTGTAATTGGCGGAGCCATTACCAGGCCGCAATTGATTACTAAGAAATATACTGATGCTATACTTCAATATCATAACGTTCCTGAAATTTAGTCTTTATTATTTTATTTGCAGCAGCCTTTAAACGAGGAGGTTCTATGGATGGGACATACTGGGGAAGTAGCTATAGGTCTGGATATCGGTGGAACAAACATTAAGTCGGGGATTGTAAATGCGGAGGGAGTGGTCATTCACCATTTGAATTGTCCGACGAAGGCAAATGAAGGTGGGGAAGCACTGTTAAATCGAATTGCCGAAATTACGAAGGAATTAGAAAGGTATTCAAGCAGTCAAGGATGGAAGGTAAAAGGTGTCGGCATAGGGACTGCTGGTCAAGTTAATAGTCGGACAGGCGTTGTAATGGGGGCCACAGCTAATTTGCCGGGATGGGCCGGAATGGAGCTTGGAAATCGGCTGCATTCCATGACAGGTTTGTCTGTGTTGATCGATAACGATGCGAATGCCATGGCATTCGGCGAAGCGTGGGTAGGGTCTGGCAGACAATGGAACGATTTCATCTGTGTTACCTTGGGAACGGGAGTAGGCGGTTGCCTGATCATTAATCATAGGCCGTATCAAGGACGGGATGGGTTTGCGGGAGAAATAGGCCATCATGTTATTGAGTACAGTGGTTATCCATGCAATTGCGGAAGAACAGGCTGTTGGGAACAGTATGCTTCTGTTACAGGATTGATGAGAATGGTAGAAGAAGCTGGGGCAGAGCTAAAAGGGATTAGTACCGCGGAAAGTATATTCACATCTGCGCAGGAAGGAAACGAAGCATCTATTCACGTGCTGAGAAGATATACTCAGTATATTGCTGCTGGTCTGGCTAATATGGTCCATAAATTTAATCCAGAGGGGATTGTTATTGGAGGGGCCATTACTCGGCAAGGCGATTTTTTACTTAATCCGGTTCGTGAAAGTCTGTCGCGCCAGCTGCTTCCTGTTTTTAGAGAGAGGGTTCGGGAAATTGAGGTAGTTTCGGCTTCTTTAGGAGATAATGGAGGTGTAGTAGGGGCTGTAGCAGGTTATTTTATTTAAAATTAATTTATTATAGTGTAACTTGTTATAGCATACTAGTTTGCCTTTTAAAGGAATTTGTGTATAACATAAATGTAGGTTAGTCTACAGTATCATTATTTGTTAGGCAACCTGAAAGGAGAATGGATTTGTCTAACGAGCAGGGAATGGGAAAGACGTTGTTATCCATAAGAAGTCATTTTAATGGATTAACCAAAACAGAACAAAAAGTTGCAAATTTTATTCTGGAAAACGCCCAGGATATCATTTATCATTCGGTGACCGAACTTGCAGAGAGAGCGGACGTCGGTGAGACGACGGTGATTCGCTTCTGCCGGAAACTGAAATTCCATGGTTTTCAGGATTTTAAATTATCTCTGGCACAAGATTTGGTTAAGCCTTCCGATCGTTTGTATAATGAAGTTACTGAAGAGGATGATGCAGCGACTTTAAACCGTAAGGTTATATCTATGCATATTGAGACGCTGGAACAAACTTCGGAACTTATTAGTTCAGATCAGTTGGAGAAGACCATTGAACTATTGACTGCAGCTAATCATATTCACTTTTTTGGAGTAGGATCTTCAGGATTGACGGCGTTACAGGCCGCGCATAGTTTCTCTAGGATTGGCAAGCAAAGCTTCGCTAAGACAGATACGCACTTTCAGGCCATGACAGCTGCATTAATGCATCCAGGAGATGTAGCTGTTGGGATATCCATTTCGGGAAGCACCAAAGATACGCTGGAGAACTTAAGCCTAGCCAAGAAAGCGGGCGCCAAAATAGTCGTTATTACCAGTAATGCGCGTTCCCCTATAACCAAACTGGCAGATATCGAACTGTTAATGGTTGCTAGAGAAAATCCATTACAAGGTAGTTCACTTGCTGCAAAGATATCCCAGCTAGCTGTTATTGATATTTTGAATGTCGGGGTTTCTTTAAAAATAAAGGATGAAGCTCTGAAATACCGCGAGATAACGGCAAAATCAATCTCTGAGAAACTGTATTAATGATTAAATCAATAATTTCAATTATAATTAGTCGATAAAATGAGAAAGCTCTCCAATTGCATGGAGAGCTTTTTGTCATTCTATGGCCAGATATTAGGCACTGAATGTTGCCTTCGGTTGTGGATCAGTCGAAGTTGCCAAGTGGATTCGAGAGTGCGTATGACAATGTCATGGCTGCGCATGTGAAGCAAAAAAGAAAGAATCAAGAGATATTGCAGCAAGTTACAGAAATTATTCAAATGGGTACACCAGCTTATAAGGAAGAGGCACGAAATTATTTGTTACCCGTGATTCAGGCTATTCTTTCGGAAAAGACTATACGTACGCAGTATCATACACAGAGTCGAAATGAATTAACAGAGCGAAAAATTGATCCATATTATCACATATGCAAAGAAAATCCATTTCATAAAAAGATTATCTTAGCCAATCGATTTGAACAAGGCGAGCATTGGCTCAATCGAGCTTGTACTGAATGTGGTCCGGTGATGAATGTATTGGTTTACCCTCTAGTCTTCTCTCGTAACTAGGTTCCCCCAGAAGCAGGAAATGTGAATAAAATGTCTTAAATAGTATATAAGTTACAGGTAAAGTGAGGTTTAAAGATGACTACAGATCATTCTTCTTCTGGACAAGCTTTAGGATATGTGTATCAGTTTGACCGTGCGACTTATAGACTATTCCAGTCTGGGGTAGATGTAGTCGAAATCGGAGTCGAAGACATTGATGAAGAGTAAACATGAAAAACCTCTGCTGGGGCTTCGCCCCGGCAGTGGGTGGTCAACTCAGGAGATAATTATAGTATCCCTTTAAGCTTCAAGTAACTGTTCTAAAAGTCTGCATATAATAGGTTTGCCAGAAAAACATAAAATTCGTGTTGTTCATCTTTCGTAGAGGTTGTCACTGGTTTATAAATTTCAATTTCACCTAGTTCGGTTTGAAACTTTTGTACGCTCTCCCACATCGGCTTCACCTCTACAACATATGTATGTTTATAGCAGAGGAAAGTATTAAAAGAATTATTACAAGTTGTCCTAGAAGAAAAGCTCCTTCGTGTAACGTATCTATTGTTATATTACAGCATTTCCTAAACGGGAAAGCCCACTTCTTTAGGTGTGGGATGAAAGTGAGGTCGGATACGGAGTGCCACTAGCCGAAAGGTTTGTGGTGCTTTAAGTATCCGAAAAGTCTATGCCCTTTCTCTGTTGCAGTATATCTGTTCAATTGATACTATATAGACATGAACGAATACAGAAGAACCAACACAACCGTATCTCTACTGAATTATCATTTTTGTGTTCTGCCCACGATACAGAAGAAAGATTTTTCTCAAAGCAGAGGTAGAGCAACGCTTCAAAGAATTAGTACATGAAGTGTGTGCGGAACTAAAAATTGAGATTGTCGCCCTTGAGTGCGATAAAGACCACACTTACATGTTCCTCAGTGCACTACCAACATTAAGTCCTGCCGATATTATGGCGAAAGTGAAAGGGCGCACCTCTAAAAAGCTACGTGAAGAATTTCCACACCTCATGCATTTGCCGAGTTTGTGGACACGTTCATATTTTGTTTCTACTGCTGGAAATGTATCAAGCGAGATGATTAAGCGTTATGTTGAAGAACAAAAGACAAGGGGGTGACGTATATGGCACAGACCATAACAGTTAAGGTAAAGCTACTTCCCACAACAGAACAAATCCAACGATTGAAACAAAGTAGTAACGAGTACATTGGGGTCGTGAATATGCTCATAGCTGAGATGGTTGAAGAAAAGAAAAGTAAATACTCAATTGTTCCGATTCTAAAGAAACCAGTTTGTGTATGGAACAACCAAAACTATTCTTTTGATTTCACGCACATTTCTATTCCACTTATGGTAGAAGGTAAATCCAATCGTGTTAAAATTCGTGCATTATTCATCGACAAAGATAATCGAAATATTGAGTTATTAAAGCATAAACTTGGTACGCTCCGTATCACACAAAACTCAGGTAAGTGGGTAGCGCAAATATCTGTCACGATTCCGACAACTGAAAAAACGGGTACAAGAGTTTTAGGCGTTGATTTAGGACTGAAAGTCTCTGCGGTAGCTATCACAGAAGATGATAAAGTTCGTTTTTTTGGTAACGGACGAGAAAACAAATATAGGAAACGGAAGTTTCGTAGTGTTCGTAAAATACTTGGGAAACAAAAGAAAGTGAATGCTATTCGCAATTTAGACGATAAAGAACAACGATGGATGAAAGACAAAGACCACAAGATCAGTCGCGAAATCGTAAATTTTGCAGTTGAGAATAAGATTTCTGTCATTCGCTTAGAGCAACTAACGAAGATAAGGCAGACGACAAGAACAAGTCGTAAAAACGAAAAGAATCTACATACATGGTCTTTCTATCGTCTATCGACCTTGCCCATGTGGATTCGAGAATCATCGTGATATCGTTGGGGCGATGAATATTCGCTACGCAACTGTGGTTGGCGGTAACAGTCAATCAGCCTAAGATGCTATACGCACTGTCTTAGGAGGGGCGATGACACACCCTAAACTTAAGAGTTGTCCAAAACAGAAATGGATTGAGGGCGTTAACTACTCAAGAATCCCAACTGCGTCAGCAGACTTGCCCCTTTAGGGGTGGGGGTGTCAAAACAGTTTCCTTTTCAAATAATGATCAATAGTGGATCGTGAGAGGGAGCATCATATTGACTTTAGGGAGGAACATATGAAGCCTATTAATAAGTTGATCATTCAGGATGAATTCATCGGCTTTTACTTGCTAAAAGAACTTAATGTTAGACAGACGAGCAGCACTCCTCCGAAAGATTATTTCGACATCGTGCTCTCGGATTCGAGTGGTCAAGTCTCAGCTAAGTATTGGGATGTCACCATACAAGATAAAGAAACATTTTTTCCAATGCAATTAGTGAAGATTCAGGGTACCGTTCAAAGCTATCGAGATCAGCCTCAAGTGAAAATAAGTAAAATCCGCAAAGCCAGAGAGGACGACGGGGTTTCATTAACCGACTTTGTAAGGTCTGCCCCCATACGCCCAGTGGATTTATTACATACCATCAAGCTTACCATTCATGAGATTACCGACCATAAGATCCGAAATATTGTTCAGTTTTGTGTGGACAGGGTTGAAGAGAAGCTAATGCACTATCCTGCGGCGAAAACCTATCACCATGCCTATTTTGCTGGGCTGGCCTATCACATTGTACGCATGCTTGAAATAGGGGATTTTGTATGCAAACAACGGCCATTTCTGAATCCGGATTTATTAAAGGCAGGAATTATTCTGCATGATATCGCAAAACCGGAAGAGATGATTGCTCAGATGGGTATCGTTACCGAATACAGCAACCAAGGAAGACTTCTTGGGCATATCGTCATGGCATCCAATTGGATTGTGGAGGCTGCCGTTACATTCAACATACCTCTCGATTCCGAGATGGTACTCGGTTTACAACACCTGGTGTTATCTCATCATAACTTGGGAGAGTGGGGGAGTCCGGTTCAGCCTCAAACAGCCGAAGCCGTTGCACTGCATTATATTGATATGCTCGATGCCAAGCTGCAGATGGTGGAAGACGCCTTAGACACGACAGTTGAAACCGAACCCTGGACACCCATGATTAGAGGACTTGAAAATAAGTCTATTTATCGTCTGAAGGTGTAATTAACGAAATGATTCAGGATATTGGGCCAAATACTGGATCACTTCATCTGAAATTTCCCAATGGAAGATTGACGTCAATGTAGGGTCTCTAAAAAAAGAATGTACGACGTTATGATTGAATTCAGTAGTATAGGTGACGAAATCTTCCTGAACATGTGAAGCTCGGAGCAATTGAAGGTCGGCTGCCACAGCGAGCGATTCATTAGAGTAATCGAAATCGGCCATACGGATTATTCTTGTTTCATCGTTTTGACTGGTTTTTGCGTGAATCTCCATTTCGCCAGGATTGTATATGATGCTAAAAACCGTATCCTCTCGCTTGGCTGCCTTCAGAGTCTCAAATCCAAAATCGATCATGTTCATGTCGAGTGTAGATTTCTTTGTTCGTTCCCATACCGTCAAAAAGCGTTCCATTGAGTTTTTCTCATATTCGTCACGGTCCGTCCAATTCCGATCTCCAGATATCATTTCCTCAACAGCTTGTAGATAAGCCGTATTTGCTATAACTGGAGTCGACAGATGATCGGTATAAATGTGCATTTGTCCGTCTAATAACTCGATAATCGCACATTCTCCACTTCGATCGGCAATCAGATAATGCAATTTGGATGTGGTCTGGTCAATGCGAATTGTTGTTACTGCTTGCAGTACTTCCTTCACAGTAGCGCAAGTGTCAAGCATATATTGAATCCACTGCAATTCATTAACCGTCGGCTTATCATCCGCAGGCAGGTGTTCCGTTGACCATAACGTCGTCTGTTCTACGACGAGACCCTCCTCATTCATTCCGCCGTTGGGGTTCTCTTTACCGTTCTGGGAAATCGTTATGCTACCATAGCGAGATACCCACGATGCAGGAACCGCCGGTGGCATCATGAGCGCTGTTTTGTGAACACCTCTTTGGTTTGTAAACAGGTAGACACCATCGTATATCACATCTTGATTTTTACAGATAACAATTTTTTCATCCTGTTTCATTTGAAATGCGGTACTCATCACTCAGCCTCCTTTATATTCAAAATGGTTAGGAGAGCGTCTAAATCACGGCTTTTAACTTGATCTAAAAAAGCATTGCATAGGCGAAGGGTTTGCGTATCGGCTTCCTTAACCATTGCAGTAAATTTGTCGATAATCATCTGCTGCTCTTGTTCTTTCTGAAGTTGAATTAGCTTCTCGCGATAAGCTTCCATGTCGGTTTCTTCTTCTGCATTTTCTAGTAGCTCATTAATAAAATGAATTTGAATTTTTATCTTCATATCAATCGACAGGTCTTTCAAGTAAAGGTTGTCATCAACCAGCAGAGTGGGCTCTACGTTGAAATATACTCCAAGGGCTTGAAGCCGCTCCTTGGGAACAGGTCGTCTCTTCTTTACCCAATCGGAGAACTGTTGAGGGGTTATCCCGGCATCTTTACATACATTCGTGTATGAAACTTGATGAATCAGAGCAAGGTATTGCAACGTTGTCATGGATGGAACGGATTTTATTTTCATGGCGCCCTCCCTATTGACATAAAATATGCCATTTGAATACACTTCATTATATCTAAGACATATTTTATGTCAATTCGATATACTTATATCGGTGAATTTCCTGATGAAGTCAATGCGATAATGCTTGACTTTATTAATAAAAATGAGTATTATTTACTGCGTCGACGCAATATCGCGTTTAAGTGTAGACTTGCGATGACTATACCTATTGTAATATGATTCCTTTAAATTTATATTCCCACGTAAATCCAATACAAGCGATGAAGGAAAGAGTAAGCGGAGAAAATTCCTGACAGGGACGGTATGCCACCCGACTGAAAGCATCCGAGCGAACGTTCCCGCCGAAGTTCATTCCTGAGCCGGTATTCTGATAGCTTGCGTTATGGCAGGCGGTAGGAGTACCCGTCCCCTTGCGTTAAAAGGTTCAAGTGAGATATGCGGCTATTTTGAAATATAAGAAAGTATAAGTTTTATACTTGGCTTATATTTCTCGAAGAAACGCTGTCGTTTTTTGAAAAAGACGACAAAGTTGTTCTTCTTAGCATATCTAATAAGGGTGGTACCACGACTCCACGTCCCTTTACGGACGGGAGTTTTTTTGTTTTCAATAGATAAAAAAAGGAGAGAGTCGGTATGAGTCAAGGAAGTTTAGAGCAGTTAAGATTACAATTGGATTCAGTAAATCTTCAGATGTTGGAACTGTTGTCGGAGCGGGCACGTATTTCCCAGGAGATCGGGCAGGAGAAACAAAAGCAGGGAGTTCCTGATTTCGATCCGGTAAGAGAGAAGAAAATGTTGGATGTAATTATCGAAAACAACAATGGCCCTTTTGATAATGAAACGGTTCGGCATTTATTCAAGCAAATTTTTCAAGCGTCGTTAAAACTCCAACAGATCGATCTTAAAAAACATTTGCTGGTCAGCCGTAAAAAGAAGAAAGAGGATACGATTATACATCTGGGTGATACAACCGTTGGCGGTGGTAAACCGGTGATGATTGCAGGACCGTGTTCTGTTGAGAGTTATGAGCAGGTACGTACCGTTGCAGCAGCTCTTAAAGAAGCCGGCATTACCGTAATGCGGGGAGGCGCGTTCAAACCGAGAACTTCTCCTTATGATTTCCAAGGACTCGGGATTGAGGGACTAAAAATTCTAAAAGAGGTTGCGTCCGAGTTCGGACTTAAGACAATCAGTGAGATTGTAGACCCTGCTCATGTTGAGATCGCTTGTGAATACATCGATGTTATTCAAATTGGCGCCAGAAACATGCAAAACTTCGAACTCCTGAAAGCTGCGGGGGATGTGAAAACTCCGATTCTTCTCAAACGTGGTCTGGCTGCCACGATCGATGAATTTGTTCATGCTGCGGAGTACATCGTATCTCGAGGAAATACACAAGTCATGCTGATTGAACGTGGTATTCGTACGTATGAGAAGGCGACAAGAAATACATTGGACATCTCTGCTGTACCTATTCTGAAACAAGAAACTCACCTTCCGGTACTGGTCGATGTGACACATTCAACGGGACGCAAGGATATTCTGGCACCGTGTGCCAAGGCAGCTTTAGCCGCTGGAGCAGACGGTGTCATGGTTGAAGTTCATCCAGATCCTGCAACCGCCTTGTCTGATGCTGCTCAACAGCTGAATATTCCTGAATTCAATGACTTTTATGAGATTGTTAAGAAATCGGGATTGTTATAAAATTGTGCAGATGTGAATTCTGGAAGATTAAGGGTTGACAAAACGCTGTCAATTCCCTAAAATAATTATCAATTTCATATTCAAATGTTTTGATTAGAAATAGTAGAAGTGAAATGACTTTTCAGAGAGCCGTTGGCAGGTGCGAAACGGTAATGTCGTTCCCTTTGAACTCGTCTATGAACAGCTACCTGATCATGTAGGGTTAGCCGGAGTTCCACCGTTACAGGGATAGATGGTGATGGCCATCGAAGAAGATCATTTTGTATAAAATGAATTAGAGTGGTACCGCGGGTTCAACCTCGCCTCTATACGTAGAGGCGGGGTTTTTTTGTTGATTAAATTCCGGGTTTAATCAACCCCGCTTGATATAGATTAACTAAGATCTCCAAGGAGGAATTGCTGATGGACCGCAACATTATTGTATTGGACACTACTTTGCGCGACGGAGAACAAGTTCCGGGCGCCAAACTGAATGTACAACAGAAGGTTGAATTCGCACAGCAGTTGAAACGGTTGAACGTCGATATTATTGAAGCAGGTTTTCCTGCGTCTTCTGCAGGGGATTTTCAATCGGTTCAGGAAATTGCAAGAACCGTAGGCGACAGTGTCTCGATTACCGCACTCGCACGGGCCGTGAAGGGCGATATCGACGCCGTGTATGAAAGTATTAAGCTTGCGCACAATCCGCTAATTCATATTGTGCTTGGCACCTCGAACATCCATGTCGAGAAGAAATTCAACCGCTCCAAGGATGCTGTGCTCCAGATGGGTGTTGATGCGGTCAAGTACGCCAAGACACTGCTGCCTCATGTGCAGTACTCGACGGAGGATGCTTCAAGATCCGACTTTGAATATTTATGGAAAACGATCGAAGCCGTTGTTAGAGCTGGAGCAACGATGATTAATGTACCGGATACGGTCGGTTACGCTGTTCCGGATGAATTCGGTGAGTTGATCCGTAAAATTAACGAGCGCCTGAAAAACCTGGACGATAAGGTAATCCTCAGCGTGCATTGCCATAACGATCTCGGGCTGGCCACGGCCAATACACTCAGCGCTGTGAGAAACGGTGCCGAGAAAGTGGAATGCACTATCAACGGTTTAGGGGAGCGTGCTGGCAACACTTCGCTTGAAGAAGTGGTAATGGGACTAAAAGTCAGGGCAAATCACTTTAACGCTCACACCAATATTCAGTTGAAAGAGCTGATTAGAACCTCCCGATTGCTGACTCATTTGACGGGATTGGATGTGCAGGTGAATAAGGCGATTACGGGTGAAAACGCATTTGCGCACTCCTCCGGTATTCATCAGGATGGACTTCTCAAGGATAAGCAGGTCTATGAGATCATGTCGCCGGAGGAAGTCGGTGCTGATAGTATGGAGCTGATCCTGACCGCCCGTTCCGGAAGACATGCTTTCAAGAATGCTGTTGAGAAATTAGGTTTTGAATCAGGGGAAGATGACGATTTTGAAGCACTGTTCCAAAAATTCCTTACATTGGCCGATGCGAAGAAGGAAGTATATGATCATGACGTATTTTACCTGGTGACCCATCACCGTACTCATGAAGAAGTTAGTAGCCATCTGTACGAGCTGGATTCCTTCCAAGTCGTGACTAATGATCTGTACCCTACGGCAACCGTCAAACTGAAAAAAGGCAATGAGACATTTAAGGACAGCATGGTGGGTGATGGTCCGATTGATGCGCTGTACAGCGCCATCAAAGCATTGGTTGGCTTGGAAGTCCAATTAAAGGATTACAAAATTAACAGTCTGTCGAGGGGGAAAGAGGCCATTGGCCGGGTGAACATCCGGATTGAATACGAAGGCAAAATCTATTCCGGGCGTGCTATGGATACGGATATTATTAAGGCAAGCGCGTTAGCTTTTCTTAACGGAATTAACGCCGTTTTGCTTGACGTTACCCAGGATGTACAGGCGTAAGCCCCATGAAGCCTGCTTAATTCCTGCTATAGAACGGATTATTGCTTGAATTAGAAAGGTGAAGGGAGCTACTCTATATGGAACCCTTAAAAGAAAGGCACAGCGGGTGCAGAATATCTTAGGGGATATGGGATATAGTAATCAAGTTGTGGAGCTGCCTGAAAGCACGCGTACCGCGGAGGAAGCTGCTGCCGCCATCGGATGCGAGGTGGCACAGATTGCGAAGTCGATTATTTTTCGTCTTGCGAATTCAAGCAAACCACTGTTAGTTGTGGCCAGCGGTGTGAACCGTGTCAATGAGAAGAAATTCTCGACCTTACTCCAGGAAAAGCTTAAGAAAGCGGACGCAGACTTTGTGCGGGAGCAGACTGGATTTGTCATTGGAGGAGTGGCTCCAATTGGTCATGTGAGGGAGATCATGACTTTCATCGACGAGGGCCTTTTCCAATACGGAACAGTTTGGGCTGCAGCAGGCCATCCCAAGGCCGTGTTTGAATGCTCACCCGATGAGTTGGTTGCATTCACAGGCGGTCAAGTGATGTCGATTACGTAAACCTCGTCGGTCTGGAGTCTCGGCCTCCATAGTCTTCTGAAGTGAGCGAGGCTTGTCGTGCAACGGTTTGGACATCAATTTGACGCCCCAAAATGACAACGTTTATGCTATGATCAATGGATGGGCGGAAAATTTGGTTCCAAATTTTGCGAAGGAGGAGATGCGATTGACTAAGCTTAAAGATATCGCCGAGCGGGTCGGGGTATCCATATCTACGGTTTCGCGGGCAATCAGTAACGATGCAAGCCGTCCGGTCAGTGAAGAAACCAAGCAGAAAATCCGGGAAGCGGCACTTGAACTTGGTTACAAACAACATGAACCATCCAGAAACGCAAATGATAACAACGCGGCGATCAAGCGGATCGCCTGTATCGTTCCCCAACTCCTGATGGACGACCACCCTTATTTCTCCAAGGTTTTAGTCGGTTTCCATAAAAAAATGGAGGAACTCGGGCAGCCTCCAGCCATTGTTCGTACATGCGAGGAAGTTAATGATGCGGAAAAAATACGGCTAATGCTGAGGGAGACAGGGGCACAGGGGATTGTTGCCATCAGTTGGTACGACGAGGAGCTGTTTGAGCAGATACAGCAGGATGGTGTTGTGATCATGGGGGTGAGCCTGAATGATGAACGGCTGACGGTACCTGTCGTAGACTGTGACCGCATCCTTTCGGCGAGGGCAGCGGTACGCCACTTGATTGACCAAGGACATACGCGGATCGCTTATATCGGGGGCCCCGCATATTCCAAGCAGATGGAGAGCGAAGAACGGTTTGTCGGTTATAAATTTGCGATGCTGGAAGCCAACCTGCAGCTGCGGGAGGAGTGGCTGATGAATACCCGCTGGAATGTGGATCGAAGCTTCAGTAAGATGTCCGAGCTTCTAGGACGGCTTCCAAAGGCGGAATGGCCGACCGCTGTTTTTTGTGCTAGTGATATGCTGGCTATTCCGGCCATGCGTGCCGTTGTTGAGAATCATGGTAGCATACCGGAGGATATCGCGATTGTGGGGATGGACAATATTGATGTGGCCCAGTATACGACTCCGCCGCTAACCTCCGTTTCCGTGCCCAAGTACGAGATCGGCAGGGTAGCTGCTAAATCCATCGTGGATTATTTGGACGGACATTTCCCGATGGCGACCAAAATATTGCTGCCGTGCTCCCTTATTATCCGGGAATCCTCCAGCTTCTCCAGAATTTAAAATTTACATTAGATGTACATTTATATTACATATAATGATAATTATATGCTCAAAAAGCAGCCATCGGTGTGAAAGCCGGCGGCTGCTTTTTGCATTCTTAACCAAAAACCAGGATGGTATTACGCCAAAATAATCCAAAAAAATATTTGACAATACATATTAGCTATATTATCATGAGTGAAAATCAAAGAGACGTTTGGAAAGTCTTTTTAGATTTGGAATCGATATATATTATTCTTCGTTCAAATTAACTCTTGATATGATTGCGTTTTCATATCTTTCATAATAAGGGTATTTCAGAATAGAGCGCATCCTCTTATTGATGATATAAGTCCTTGTGTTGCAGTGGATTTATCTTCCGCATACCAACTATACTCCAAATATAATCCAATTTAATCTCATGATTTGTCCGAAATAAATCCAAACTTGTATGATGACATCCGAATCCTTCGGGTTTTATTTATAGATTGATTTCACGTTATTATAACTGACATACAATGCGTCGGAAATACCGCAATCCACCAACCTGTGACTTAACGGTAGCCGAAGAGCATGGCAGATGCCAGAAAAAATAAGGGGGGAATTCATGAACTAGTACATAGCAGGTCAACAAATACATACCCGAGGTGATGCTCATTGGCTAATACGACCATACAGCCCGCAGTAAATGCGGTACCCGAAACAAAATGTAAGCGCTTCAAGAGGAATCGTATTTTACGTAATTGGCAGCTTTATGTGCTTATTTCTCCCGTCATTGCTTACTACATCCTGTTCCAGTACGTTCCGATGTATGGGATCCAGATCGCCTTTAAGGATTTCATAGCAACTCAAGGGATTTGGGGCAGTCCGTGGGTCGGATTTGAGCACTTTGATCGGTTTTTCAACAGTTATTATTTCTGGCGTCTAATCAAAAACACGCTCGGTATTGGCTTATACACCCTGGCTGTTGGATTTCCGATTCCTATTATTTTGGCTTTGCTCATGAATGAGATCCGAGCTGAAAGATTCAAAAAATTCGTGCAGACGATAACTTATGCTCCGCATTTTCTGTCCACTGTGGTAGTTGTCGGGATGATGATGATCTTTCTGTCACCCCGTTACGGCATCATCAATCATTTTATTGAAATGTTTGGAGGCCAGCCGATCAATTTCATGACCGAGCCATCCTGGTTTAAGTCATTATACGTTCTGTCGGATGTATGGCAGACCATGGGCTGGAGCTCCATTATTTATTTGGCAGCCCTTGCCGGTATTGATAACCAACTGCATGAAGCTGCGCGTGTAGATGGTGCGACACGGCTTCAGCGCATATGGCATATTAACATACCCGGCATCATGCCAACGATTATCATCCTTCTGATTTTGAACATGGGGAGTATCATGGGTATCGGTTTCGAGAAGGTGCTCCTGATGCAAAACAATCTGAACATGGAGAGCTCCGACATTATTGCCACCTATGTCTACCGAATGGGGATTCAGAATGCCGAATATAGCTTCTCGGCAGCGATTGGATTGTTCAATTCCATCATCAACTTTGTCCTGCTGGTTGTTGTGAACTTTATTTCGAAGCGCGTGAGCGAGACAAGTCTTTGGTAAAGAGGGGAGAGTTGAACCATGCAAATTGAATCCAGAGGGGACCGCATTTTTAATGTTATCAACTATTCGATTCTGATCTTGGTCACCATCATCGTTATGTACCCGCTGGTCTTTGTGCTCAGTGCATCGTTTAGCGATCCGCAGGCGGTTCTCCGGGGCGAAATGATGCTGTGGCCAAAGGGGATCAATCTGAACTCATACGAGAAAATATTTCAGAACAAGGATATTATTAGCGGATTTACCAACACGCTTGTTTATACATCGCTTGGCACGCTGATTAACCTTACGATGACTGTCCTAGCGGCCTATCCGCTGTCCCGGAAGGATTTTGTTGGGCGCAATGCCATTATGGCTCTGCTAGTTTTCACCATGTTCTTCAGCGGTGGTCTGATCCCGACGTATTTGCTGATCAAGAACCTCGGTATGCTGAATTCGCTCTGGGTTATGATTATTCCGAATGCGGTATCCATCTGGAACATCATCATTATGAGGACCTTCTTCCAGCAGTCCATACCAGGCGAACTGCAGGAGGCAGCGACTATCGATGGATGCTCGAACATCAAAATTTTGACCCGGATTATCCTGCCGCTCTCCCTGCCGATTATCGCGGTGACTATTTTGTTCTATGCGGTTGGTCATTGGAATGCTTTTTTCAATGCACTGTTGTATTTGTCAGATAAAGATAAATTCCCGCTGCAGCTGATCCTCCGTGAAATCCTGATACAGGGACAAACGAATGATATGGTCAAAATGTCGACGGAATCGGCGATTAAGCAGCAAAGGGAAGTGGAGGGTATTAAATACGCCGTGCTGGTCGTTGCGAATATCCCGATGCTGGCGCTCTATCCGTTCCTTCAGCGGTATTTTGTCAAAGGCGTTATGATTGGGGCCATCAAAGGATAATTCCTTGTATGGATATAGTGTTGGAACATAAAAAAGGGGAGGAAATCGAATGAAGCTTAAGCAATGGGGAAGTCTTCTGTTGAGCTGCATGTTGTCGGTATCATTGGTGGTGGGCTGCAGTTCCAATGGTTCAGGAGGAACGAAAGAACCGGATTCATCGGGAGAAGCCGCGGCCAAGATTAACGAGACGGGATTTCCGATTGTAAACGACAAAATCACGGTCACGGGTTTTGCCGGAAAGTTCTTTGCCAACGCCGACTGGAACAACATTAAGCTGTGGCAGGAATATGAAAAAATGACGAATGTTCATGTGCAGTGGGACACGGTGCAGAAAGACAATTTGGCGGAAAAGCGTAATCTGCTGCTCGCCGGCGGCGATTATCCGGAAATATTCTACGCCTCCGCATTCCCAAGAGCTGACCTGCTGAAGTACGGCAAACAGGGCGCATTTATACCGCTGAATGATCTGATAGATAAATACGCGCCGAATTTTAAAGCGTTGATGGAGAAGTACCCTGTCATCGAGAAGGGGATTACGATGCCGGACGGTAATATTTACGGGCTGCCGACGCTGTTCGATCCGGAGTTCAGATCGGTGCTGTACGGAACGCCTTGGGTGAAGTCGGAGTGGCTCACGAAGCTCGGTATTGCGGAGCCGCAAACGCTGGATGACTTTTATAACATGCTGAAGGCATTTAAGGAGAACGATCCGAACGGAAACGGCCAGAAGGATGAATATGCCTGGGGTGGTGTCAAAACTACCGGCATCGTGAATTATTTGCGCGGTTCGTTTGGCCTCAATTATCACGGGACCTCGAATATTAACGTTGATACCGATCCGGAGAGCGGAAAGGTCCGTTTCATACCGTCTGACCCACGATACAAAGAACTGCTTCAGTTCGTGAACAAGCTGTACAAGGACGGCCTGTTGGAGCAGGATATCATGTCCGTTAAAAGCACTGAAGTGGACGCAAAAGGGATGGAAGGGCTCCTCGGGGTTGTAGATAACGTGGACCCGGTCGCCATTTACAACCAGGAGGGCTATGTCGGACTGCCGGTACTGAAGGGGCCGCACGGAGATCAGATGTTCAGTGCCACAGGCTCACCACTTGGAAATATCGGGATGTTTGTCTTGACAGATAAAGCGAAGAATCCGGAGGCGTTGATCCGCTGGATGGATTACTTCTACAGCGATGAAGGTATCCGAATGTTCTTTATGGGCTGGAAAGACGAGACGTATACGGAAGATGCAGACGGTAATGTGGATTACGTGGACGATATCAAGAACAATCCGGGCGGACTTAATCTGGACCAGGCGGTAGGGCAGTACCTGATTTGGCCTGGCGGATACTATCCTGGCTTTGTAACGCAGAAGTATTTTAAAGGAGCGGAAGGGTTGCCGACGTCCGTAGAAAATGCGAAAAAAGCCGAGCCATACGTCATACCTCAAGACAAGATCTGGCCGCCGTTTAACTTTACAGCTGATGAACAGTCTGAGCTTACCGGCATCCAGGCAGACATTAACACGTACGTGGAGGAGATGAGTGATAAATTTATATCCGGCAATGAGTCCTTTGATAACTGGGACCAATATGTAGCTACTCTGCAAAAAATGGGGCTGGACCGCTACCTGGCCATTTACCAGTCCGCGGCAGATCGATACACCAAATAATGATGTGCACTTGAACATAAAGGAGCGACACGATATGACTCAAATCAATGCCGTATTGATCGGGGCAGGAGCACGCGGCGCCGGGGGCTATGCCCCCTATGCCCTGGATTACCCGCATGAGCTGACCTTTGTAGCTGTAGCCGAGGCTGATCCGGCGCGGAGAATCCGGTTTGCCGAGAAGCACGGTATCCCCCCTGAACGGTGCTATGAATCATGGGAGCCGCTGTTGGCAGAGTCTTGTGTAGCCGATATCGCGGTAATTTGCACGCAGGACCGTATGCATTATGGTCCCACGATGCAGGCTTTAAAGCAAAAGTACCACGTGCTCCTGGAGAAGCCAATGTCTCCGGATCCGAAGGAATGTCTGGAGATGGAGCAGGCGGCTGTTGAAAACGATCGGCTACTGACCATATGTCATGTTCTAAGGTATACCCCTTTTTGGAGTACCATCAAACGGGTGATTCAGCAGGGAACTATTGGAGAGATCGCTTCGATCCAGCTGAACGAGAATGTGGGATATTGGCATATCGCCCACAGCTTTGTAAGGGGGAATTGGAATAATTCCGACAAGGCCAGTCCGATGATTCTAGCCAAATCCTGTCATGACATGGATGTGCTGTCTTGGCTGATGGACCGACCGTGCACGCAGGTCAGCTCCTTTGGCTCATTGATACATTTCCGTGAAGAGCAGGCACCGGAAGGATCGACCGATCGCTGTATCGACTGCAAAGTGGAGTCCACCTGCCCATACTCGGCACCCCGCTTTTATCTGAGTAATGAGTACAAGGGATGGGCAGGGCATTTTACCCAAGAGCTAACCAAGGCGAACATTATTCAGGGACTTCACGAAACGGACTATGGCCGCTGTGTGTATCGGAGCGATAACAATGTGGTCGACCATCAGGTCGTTAATATGGAGTTTGAGGGCGGTGCTACCGCCATGTTCAGCATGTGTGGGTTTACGTATGAACAGGAACGCAGAATTCAGATCATGGGGACCCGTGGCGAGCTCCGGGGAGAGGAAGGGAAAATCACAGTCTTCGATTTTTTAACAGGACAAAAAACGGAGATCACGATTCCTTCACAGTCCAGCGGACATGGCGGGGGCGACAGCGGTATTGTTGCCAGCTTCCTAAATGAGGTCCGTAACTATAACGGGCAAGAGAGTCTGACGTCTGCCAGTGCTTCCGTACGGAGCCATCTCATTGCGTTCGCGGCTGAGAAATCCCGGTTGAATCACGGCCAATCCATTAATCTGAATGAATATGCACAGGAATTGATGGCAAAAGAAGAGACAGCAAAGTAAATCGAGAACTATATTAAAATTGCATTATATGAAAAATTCGTGATAGTTAAAACAGAAGATGTTGCTGATCTTAAGGTCGCAGCTTCACAGTCTATGCGAAGAATAATGAATGAGATGAAACGCCGCTGCGTGATCGCAGCGGCGTTTTTGCGAGAACTGAAGTAAAGGCAGAGTAGCGGAGAGGACGAATCAATTCCGGAGAAGCGGCAGCGATCGCCTTTGTCCCCGAATTTCAACCATGTTACATGTGATTTCAGGAAATTTGGGGGCAACAGCGAGCGGAGGAATGATTCGTACTCGTAGCGCCTTACAACGAATAAGAGGGGCGTTCTAAGATCTTATAATCTTTTGGGACAGCCCCGTTTCACATCTATATCTACACGTATTTTGAAGATCAGAAGCGTGTTAGGTTCTAGAGAGGAAAACCTCTTATTTTGTCGAATAATCAACTATGTTGAAAAATATTCCAAAACTAGAGAGGGGTCATATTGTTGAGGAAGACGTTATATCATATCGTCTTAATCGGTTTGCTGCTTGGTTTGGGTTCAGTCACTTGGACAGCCGGGCAAGCTTCCGCTGCGGATGCTTCGCCCCAGATTAAAGACATCATAGGCAAGAAAACATTATTGATGGAAGACGGCAGCATGTGGTCATTAATTAATGGTAACCAGGTCATTCTTACTCCGGGGAATATCGCATCGATTCACGGTACGGAGTACGAGGGCATGGGAGTGACCCGCGATGGCAAGCTGATTCAGTGGGACATAGGAATGGCTCCACATGTTGTGAAGGACCAGACAGGAGTCAAGCAGGTGGCGGGTAATACATGGCTTAAGACGGATGGAACTGTTTGGCACAGTACAGGAAAAATAAAAGAACTCAACAGCATCTCGTTAATCAGTTACGGAGATCGGGAATTTGCGGCTTTGACCCAAAATGGTGATGTGCTGTTGGAAGACTCCTATAAACCGGGATCTTACAAGAAGCTGGGTACGATATCGGATGCGGCCTTCGTTACAGCTCTGACGGTACATGATAGTCGTGTCGCCTTGTTGTACAACAGCGGTAAAGTTGTTGTGTATGAAGTCCACAACTTTGATGATAACGGTAAAATCATCCCGGTTACGATTGCAGAAGATGCCGTTCATATCGTTTATACCTCAGGAGACCCTACAGATCAATTGTTGGTCACACGTAAGGACGGTACGGTTTGGACTACAGGGAATTACAAGGATCGTTGGAAGTTAGCTAATCAGGTGCCTGGTCTAAGTGATATCGAACAGACAGCTGCACTGGACAATTCCGAGCAATTTTATGCGAAACGCAGCAACGGTAGTTGGGTGATGTTCGACAAGGGGGATGTGAAGCTCGTCGACGTGCCAAGCGTAAAAAAATTGGATGTATCGTTTTCTGATCTGAAGCCGTTTGTGGGTGATAAACTAAATGTCAGCATACAGGAAACATACACAAATGGAGCGAAAATCAAAGTTCCTGCTAGTAAGGCAAACATTGAGGTTGAAAAGCCGCATTTGCTTCAATTACAGTCGAACGACACGCTCAAAGTTCTCGGTGTAGGCGAGACGAAAGTCACGATAACTTCAAATGACATATCGAAAACCGTGACCGTATCCGCCAGTCTGCGTAATAACCTGAAATATTCCAAGCAGGCTGACGGCATCGTGTTTGTGCCTGCTAAATCGGTATTTCAAGCATTAGGCGGCATCGTTTCTTCATCAGGAGGGGGATTGGATGTGAAGCTCGGCGATACAAGTCTGTCGTTTAAGGCGGGCGATACCCAAGCCAAGCTGAACGGACAAGCAATCCAATTAAAAGCGGCTCCTATAAATGATAAACAAGGGACCTTAATCCCTGTCTCGCTGTTGTCAGACGCTCTAGGGGCTAGTACCAAATGGGATAGCAAGTTTAAGCAGGCTGAAATCTCTTTTGGAGAAGCAAGTATGACTGTTGTGTCCTCCGAAACGGCATCGTTAATCAAGAAAGCGGCCCAAGGCAGTCTATCCAGATTTATTGGAAAAACCTATTGGATTAACTATTTCCAAGGATGGGAACGTTTCTCGAAAGTTACAGTAACCGATATTGTACCGGATGACACAGGATCTTTCACGATTCTTTTCAGATCTGCAAAAGGTAAAACTTTGAAGAGTTATTCTATGTCATCTTCCAACGTTTCACAGCTGCTTGCGGATGAGACATATTTTTACAAGTTTGATCCGTACAAGAAATATAAATGGTCCGCATCCACCTGGAAACTGATAAAAGCTGAACAAGTTTCTCTCGGCATGACGAAGGATCAAGTTCGAATGTCAATCGGGAATCCGGGTAGCAAGAGCGTTACTGCTATTAACGGAAATACGATTGAGATATGGGAATACAGCAACTTTGATACGGTTTCTTTCGTGAACGGCAAGGTGTTTTTGATAATTATGTGATGATAAAAAAAGGGAATCCAAAGTTGTTCTTTTGGATTCCCTTTTTCTTGTTTATTTAAACAAAAAAATTAATAGTTGTTAGGAGTATAGAAAATCCCAAAATCGTTCCTACCACAATGCTATGCCGTTTACGATTCATCACAATAATAGCAATATATTCCCGAATCATTGCATTTGGCCAGTAATAGAAAGCGGTTTTTGAACCAATTCCTTGGCTACTTAACCCAGCTTGTTTTGCATATAGGCTAGCACGGAATAGATGGAAATTGTTTGTTGTGAAGATGCTGTTGTATTCGCTACCCTTTAATGAATCCATAATTTGTTTTGAGAAAAGCATATTCTGATATGTATTTACAGAGCGATCTTCTTTCAGCGTGTGCTCAGGAGGAATCCCTTTTTCTATAGCATATATTTGCATAGCTTGGGCTTCAGGAAGGTTTTCATTAGGTCCTTGTCCACCAGAGAAAATAATTGTAGGCGGGGAAGCCACAGTCGCTTGTTTCCTATAAAAATCGATAGCCTTATTAATTCTGCTCGCTAAAAGTGGCGGTACTTTATCGTTAATTAAACCACTCCCAAGAACGATGATGAAATCCTGATTATTTTTTGGTCTGTTAAATTGATACAGAAAATAAGCAGTTAAGAAATTTGTTAAATGAAAAAAGAAATAAACCACAATTAAAGATGCCCCTGAAAACATATATTTGAAGTTCGGGGATAAAAAACGAGCGGGATCAATAATTAAGAATAGGATTAATAATAAAAGACATGTCCCCAAAATAAAAGTTAAACAGTTAGAAAATCGTCGTCCTTCTTTTTTTATAAGAATTTTCGCATTAAGAAATAATCCAATGATTAAAGCAAATAGACCAAACGTTGATATAAAGAGAAAAATGAAAAATGGTGCAATGGCGATTAGCCTGAAAATCGCAATGTCGGAGCTAAATGCCAAATAACAGAAAAAAATAAGAAATGAACAAAAAAACATGTTGAATAAAAAACCGTTTATTATTCTTCTAGGATCTGTTAAATAAAAGCCTAGAAAAGTAATTAGTAAAATAAGAGTAACAATTCCAAGAAACATCACGTTTGTAGACACCTCAATTTTTTATATAAATAATTGTCTTGTTATTATATAATGAAAGTGTTGTAAAACCACCGAAATAATTGATATAGATGACTGATAGCATATCATTTAATATTGCCAAACCATAAAAAATCATTCGAAACTCAGAACTAGATAAATTACATAATCGATAAGAAACAAAAGGAATCCAAATTTGTTCATTTGGATTCCTTTTTTCTACTTCTTATGAACGTCTTACGACAAAAGCGTTGCCTGTCTGGTTGGGACGGGTGGGAATGGAGATGATTCGGTCGTCCTGAACCATTACAACTCTCTCAGCATGGTTTAGCCTTGGGATTTTGCCGTTAACACGGCAGCGAGTAAATGTCACGGCGGTTAAACGGGCTAATCGTGTATTATATCCTCCAACCTGGGGAGCTTCCACGATCCATTCTGCAGAGGCCTGCGGGCCTGTGTAGCGCTGAAGTGTAAGGAAAGTCCAGTTCTGGGTCAAATTTTGAAGGGAAATCAACCATTTGTTGCTGGTGCGCTTGAGAATGATAGCCTTCATGCGGTCTCCGGGATGAACAGGCTTAGCTATAAACGTTGCTGTAGCGGGGAGTATTTCCCACCAAGCATAATATTCGCTTTTCCCATTCACGAAATCATGACCGGTTCCGGTCTGAATCAGGTTTCTATTCTGAAAACCATCAATCCCGATCCAGGCGGAGGAATAAGAAGCGTAGGGAGTAGGCCGAACGAAGGGGACAGTCCACTCTGCTGAAATCCGATGATATGCCCCTTTTTTGCCGGAAAAAGCATATCCGCTCCAATTGCTGGACACCCAGCTTATGCTGCGCCGTACCTTGCTTGATTTTTCTATCTGACAAGGTTGCTGATATTTCATATGATTATAGGTTCTCATCTGTTCACCGCCTTCAAGATGGTTAGTATATTTAATGCTGTTCTGAAAGACGGTGAATGGGTATTCTGTTAAGAATATATTCAATGTTAAGCAATGCAGTGAGAGACTAGAGATTTTCGTGAACGAAAAAAACTGTCCGGCACACATTCATTGAGTGTTGGACAGTTTTTGTGTTTAGATCTAATGAAAGATTGAGGTTATTGGTTACGCTCCATGTTATCTACGTAGTTCTTTGCTTCTAAAAGTGATATCCCTCTCGCTTCCCTCAGCATCTTGATGGCCTTAATCTTCTGATCTGATGTAAGTAATACGCGGAGCCGTTCTTCCAGATCTGCGTCTATGCCATAGGTATTCGGTTCAGAGACTACTGGAGTTACTGATTTGTATGTTTGTGGGTTTTCCGGACGATTCTTCATCCACTCCAGGTCTGATTGTATGTCATTCAGTTTGCTCTGAAGGCTAAAAACTTTAATCAGTAGAAGGAGGGATAGGATGAGTGCGGCAATCGCGATAATTTCGGTAGTTTCCATTTGGTATTCCCCTTTCTTTTAACTATTAAAATGCGTTTAACTTTATATGTGCAACCTCATTCCTCAGTTAGTATATCAGAAGTACATACAAATATAATTAATGTTCTGACAAATGTATATAAATATTGGAATCCCCGATTATTAACCGCCCCTTTCGCAATAAAGTTGAGTCGACCCTTCATTTTACTATGGAGGTTTTTTTATTTGTGATGTTTAAAGTGGTGTATGCGCGCAGCGTCTTACAACATATGCATGGGATTGTCTTGAGTCTACGGGCCTTTTGAGAACCCCCCATTTTTTGTATGATAAAAGTTCAGAATATCCTTATCAATACTTAAATATGCTTTAGTAATGTGTTGTGTAAACGCATACAAATCGGAATCGTTGCAACTAAAAGGAGGGTGAAGAATGAAGAAAGCTAAGAGGTTACTATTTCTTATCGCAATGACGGTCTTATGTGTTTCTGTGTTGTTTGGTTGTACTAGCAAAACGGATAAACCAGCGGATTCCAGTAAACCAGGGACAGGGGAGGGAACACAGACTCCAAAGACAACTATCACCATTACCTTTAGAGATGACGGAATTGGAGAGAATGGAACGTTATATAAATGGATAAAAGAAGTAGCTGCAAGCTACCCTGATAAAAATGTGGAGATCAAACCGGCACCTATTCAGGCGTCTGAAGGAGATTATTTTGCCAAGATCGCTTTAGCATTGAAATCCAAAGATACAGCACCGGATATTGTAACAGAGGACACGTTCATTCTGAACTCGGATGCAAGCGCAGGATTTCTGGAACCGCTAGATGAGCAATTAAAGGGTTGGGAAGATTGGACCAACGGTTCCTTTATTGAAGCTATGAAAAAAGGCGTAACCGCAAGTGACGGAAAGGTATACGGGGTGCCATACAACACGGATTCCAGAGGATTATGGTACAACAAGGATATTTTTAAACAAGCAGGACTTCCGGAAGATTGGCAGCCGAAATCATGGGATGATGTCTTGAATGCAGCGAGAACGATTAAAGAAAAAGCACCTGATGTTGTTCCCATCTGGATGAACATGGGCAAGGCAACAGGAGAGGCGACATCGATGCAGACCTATGAAATGCTTCTGTATGGAACCGGAGAGAGACTTTATGACGATGCTAGCGGGAAATGGATCATTAAGAGCCAAGGGATCATGGATGCGTTGACCTTCATTGAGACAGTGAATAAAGAAAAGCTGGGTCCACCGCTGTCTAAAGTGCTGAACGGTCAAGCAGGAAATACATCGACACGAGAGTATTTGCCGAAAGGCAAGCTGGCGATATCGCTAGACGGTTCATGGATTACGGGCAATTATTTCCCGGAGGGCGCTTCCCCGTGGCCGGAATATAAAGATGTGCTCGGTTTCGCTCCGATGCCGACAAGTCAAGGTCAGGCACCGGGATCGATTACACTCGCCGGAGGCTGGGCGTTATCGATTCCAAGCAATTCGAAGCACAAAGAAGAGGCTTGGAATTTTATCAAGTATGCACTTAATAAAGAGAACACTCAAAAGCTTGTTATCGCTTCAGGCAATATCACGGTCCGTACAGACGTGGCTAAGGATCCTGAATACACGAAAATGCCTTTTAACGAAATTGCAACGGAATATTTGAAAAATGCTGAATTTAGACCTGCTCAGGAAAAATATCCGGAAGTATCAACTCAAATCCAAACCATGGTTGAGTCTGTGACTACGGGAACCTCACCAGCAGATGCGATGAATAAATACGCCCAGGATGTGACCAGAATTGTGGGCGGAGATCATGTAATGGAAAAGTAATTGTAAAGAGCTTGCTCAAGCGAGTCCTTTTGAACGAGAGCGTTTGGGCAAGCTGTTTTTTCAGACCTTCAGCGGGTGGGAGGAGAACCGGAACATGAGCAGTTTGGCAGTTAATGATTTCAATAAGAAGAGACAGACTTATACGTGGCTCTATTTCTTACTTCCTTCAATTGCTATTATGTTAGTGTTTTTTATTTATCCGATCCTGTTAACCTTTTTCTATTCCTTCACGAATCTTGCTTTAACAGGAGAAGCGGCCAAAGATCTGAAATTCATCGGGCTTGATAACTATATTCGTATTGTTGAAGATCCGACAGTCCGGGTGAGCATATGGAACACGATCATCTTCTTGATTGGTTCTGCTGTCATTGGACAACAAGTGTTAGGATTTCTCATTGCTCTATTGATGAAGCATAGAAACAAAACGTTCAGGCGTGTGATTGGAACGATTGTATTAGCCGGCTGGGTAACTCCGGAAATCGTATGCGCTTTATGTTTATACAGCTTTTTCGCGGATGAGGGCACACTCAATGCCATTATTACCTTCTTCGGATTTTCAGAGGTTACCTGGTTGTTTACCGTTCCGATGCTTACCATCATCCTGGCGAATATTTGGCATGGTACAGCGTTCTCCATGCTTGTATTCCAGGCAGCGCTAGACGACGTTCCAACTGAGATCGAAGAAGCGGCCGTTGTGGACGGCGCGTCAAAGTGGAAGATCTTCACGAGAATTATTGTACCGTATATCAAAGGCACGATTACAACAAATATGATGCTGGTTACGTTGCAGACGCTGGGTGTATTCGGACTGATCTATGCGATGACCGGAGGCGGACCAGGTACTTCGACGACCACATTACCTATCTTTATGTACAATCAGGCGTTTGTTAATTATCAGCTTGGTTATGGAACCGCGATATCCTTATTGCTGCTGCTTATTGGTATTGTTTTCAGCCTGCTCTATATTCGATCGATGAAAGAATGAAGGTGAAATGTTCACAAAACTCTGAGGAGAATTCATATGAATGCCAAACAACGTAAAATGATCTATCGAGTGATGCCGTATACGATACTTACTCTGATAGGAATCTGTTTCGTATTGCCGCTGCTGTGGGTTCTTGTTGCCTCTATTGATTCCAATGCGATGCAGTCCCTAAAGCTTCCGACCCGGGTAACCGGGGACAACTATGTTGAAGTGATCACTAGTAGTGAAAATCAGCGTGCCTTTCTGATTGGTCTAATCATGTCCATTGGCCAAGCTGTACTCGTGGTATTGTTGGCACTGCTTGCGGCTTATCCATTATCACGCTATCAAATGAAATATAAGAAGCCGTTTATGCTAACTATACTATTTATGACTTCTCTGCCAATCACGGCTGTAATGGTACCTGTATACCAATTGTTTCTCGGATTGAAGCTGTATGATAACATTTTTGGCGTTATATTGTTTTATGTCGCCTCGTCTATGCCTTATGGAATATGGATGATGAAAAACTTTATGGATTCGGTGCCGAATGATTTAGAAGAAGCTGCCTGGGTGGATGGGGCTTCTATCTTCACCGGGATACGAAAAGTAGTCGCTCCACTAATGGTTCCGGGCATTTGCACGGTCGCGATCTTTACGTTCTCCGGAAGCTGGGGTAATTTCTTTGTGCCGTACATCTTGCTGCAGTCACCCGAGAAATTTCCAGCATCATTAAAGCTGTACCAGTTCTTTGGACAATACGGTATGGTGGATTACGGCAGTTTGGCGGCGTTTTCGGTCTTGTATGCCATTCCAGCTATCATTATGTACATTCTGTCACAGCAGTTTATGTCCAAAGGCTTCGGGCTGCAGGGCGGGACAAAAGGATAGGGGTGAATCATCCGGGGTGAAATGGAACCACGTCGATTAAGACGTGGTTTTTGTACTGATGATTGTAGACAAACTTATCTGTAACGATTAAGTTGCATATTTTCAGTTTTTAGATGATTATAACGAGTAGGAAATGATACATCGGAGGTACACAACATGAGTCAAATTTTCAATGGAATACCGGATGCGCATACCTGGAACAAAGCGGAAGCCATTCATAAAGGTTGGTCCAAAGACAAGAAATATTATATCCAAGACGCAGACGGCGGGGAAATGCTGCTTCGAACGTCTGACATTTCTCAATATGATAAGAAAAAATGGGAATTTGAATCGTTGAAGCAGCTACAACATATTGATGTTCTCATGTCCCGTCCCATTGATTTTGGGGTATGTAATGACGGCCAGTCCGTGTATTCCTTGCTCACTTGGATCGAAGGAGAAGATGCTATTGACGCTCTTCCTTTATTAAGCGCTAAAGATCAATATATGCTCGGTGTAAGGTCAGGAGAGTTTTTAAGAAAAATGCATCAAATTCCTGCCGAGAACAATCACACACCATGGGTAGAGTATTACAATCAAAAGATCGATAAATATATAGCCAACTATAGAGCTTGCGGCATTCATCTAGAGGGAGATGATATCATCATCAACTATGTTGAGCAAAATCGATATTTGTTGGATGACCGCATCTCAACTTCTCAACATGGTGATTATCACATTGGAAATATGATTGTTGCACCAACCGGTGAGTTGGGAATCATTGATTTTAACAGACTTGATTATGGAGATCCGTGGGAGGAATTCAATCGTATTACGTTCGATGCAAGCTTGAGTGGATACTTCGCATCAGGACGTGTTAACGGATATTTTAACGATGATGTACCAGAGGCATTTTTTAGATTGATGGCATTATACATAGCAAGCAACCAGCTTTCATCGATTCACTGGGCGATTCCGTTCGGGGAAGAAGAAGTTGAATTTATGCTGAAAAGAGCAGAAGAGGTTATGGATTGGTATGATGGATTCCAGAATAATGTACCAAACTGGTATATATCAAAATACGTTGAGTAAGACTATTTTTACTTCTGGCTAACGAATGACGAGTAAACTATAATCATAGAATAGACATAAAACAAAACGAGGGAAGCCCATGGAATTTTTGCGAACATTTTTCGCCCAAACTATTGTAAAAAGAATACTTTTTCTTATGCTGGTTGTAATACTGCTATACAGCCTTCGGCACATGCTTAATTTACTGCTTCTCTTGTTCCTAGTTACGTTTGTAATGGGGCGTCTTGAGGGGTTCGTAACGAGAAAGCTCAACCGCCTGTTCCCTGTCTCACCACTAGTGGTAAACATCGCCTTATATCTGCTTTTGGTAATCTCATTGGTGTTTGGCATTTTGAACTTTGTACCTAAGATCGTGGTTCAAGTTGTGGATATGTTCAATAATATTACTCGCTTCATGAATTCTTCCCAGCAGAATGAATTTGTGGAGATGACTGCTGCTGCACTTGAAAAGCTGGATTTCCAAAAATACTTGGGTAACGTAGTGAATTACATTATGATGTTGGGGAAATGGCTGGAAATCATTTTGTTCGTCCTGTTGTTAAGCTTTTTCTATCTGGTCCAAAAAAAGAAAGTTGTACAATTTACGGAGAAATTCCGTCACAGTAAAATTAGCTGGGCTTATAAAGAGTTCTACTATTATGGTAGGAAGTTCACTTCTTCCTTCGGTAAAGTAATTGAAGTTCAACTGCTCATTGCCGTGTTCAACACGGTTTTAACGATCATCGGCCTCTGGATATTAGGTTTTCCGTATTTGTTCGCCCTCACGATTATGGTGTTCCTGTTAAGTCTCATTCCCGTGGCGGGAGTAATTATCTCATTTATTCCCATTGGTATCATTGGATACCAGATTGGCGGTTTGAGTCTGGTGTTATGGACAATCCTTATGATTTTGGTTGTTCATGCCCTCGAGACGTATTTCCTTAATCCAAGATTATATGCGTCCAAAACGAAACTTCCGATGTTCTATACGTTTATTATTCTTATTTTTTCACAGCATTACTTAGGGATATGGGGGCTTATTATTGGTATTCCCATCTTCATGTTTCTGTTGGATGTGCTAGGAGTTGAACAGTCGGAAGAAGCGACTGAATAAAATAGACCACACAAATATCACGTCATTTATGGCGTGTTTTTTTGTTGGTCTGTTGGAGGGATTTTTTAACTAAATGTGACCATTACGCGTCCTTAATTGTGTTAAGGGTAAAAGGAGGTCTAACCCATATGCAGAGTGATTCGCTCCGGCCGGGCGGAGATTTTACAGAAACCTATCAATTGTATGGCAGTATGCTTTTTAAAATAGCGATGATTCACCTTGGCAACAAACAGGATGTGGAGGAAGCTATCCAGGAAACATTCATTAAGCTGATGTATAAATCGCCAGAGTTTAGTGACCAGGAGCATAAAAAAGCTTGGCTGATCCGGGTGATCACGAACCATTGTAAAAACATGCAAGGCAGTCTGTGGCGCAAACGGGTCATCAAGATGGAAAATTTGAATGATTATTTTGAGCAGCCTTCTGACCGAGCACTGATGGATCATGTGATGAGCCTGCCGTTCAAGTACAAGACAGTCATACACCTGTTTTATTATGAAGATTATTCTGTACGGCAGATCGCCGGGATTTTGCAAATAAGTGAATCCGCCGTGAAAATGCGTCTCCAGCGCGGAAGGAAACTGCTAAGAATGGACTTGGAAGGAGAGGACGAATCATGAACCGGAATGAATACAAGACATTGATCAATCAGATTGTGCCTGATGAAGGGCTCGAGCAGCGGATCCTAAAAAAGTTAAAGCGCAAGAACCCCCGCACAATTAGGTTGAGCCGAATGGGAGTTGCTGTCGCTAGTGTGGCAGTCATGATCGGTCTGGGACTTGTTATTTCCTTAGCTTGGAGCAACGAAAAGACACCTGCTACCTATACGATCCGGCCATCTGTGGATAGTCCGGCTCTCAATCAAAAAGAAGATCCGGAGGCAGTGAAGATTCCCAAGATAGAGCTGCCGAAACAATCCAATGCAATGGCGGACATGATCGGCTTAATTGTGTACAAAGGGAATATCTATACCCAGACGGGAACGCGCATTACGCCTGAAACCGCCAAGCAGCTGCGGGGAGATAAACTCGGACGGTCCAAGGCTGGAATCGATGAATGGAGCCAACCTTCTGATTATACGGAGCTTGCATCAACCATAGGAGAAATGGACGTATACTCGGTAAAAGAATACGATGAAGATTTTAGAATCATGTCATATCAAGAGGACGAAGGACAGATCTACGCCGAATTGTATGAGCGTCTGAACGGGATTACGATTGCCACGGGCGGGGATTTATTCGGTAAGCTAAACCTGAAGGGCAGCATTAAATCGGTGAAATGGCAGGATTTTGGCAGCTGGGATATGGGGAAGGACAGCTTTCAGGAGCTTGAAATGGAATCGACGCTGCAGGATTTTGTGAAGAAGTTATATGAGGCAAAGCCTGTTGCCGAAGATCAGTTATATAAGGCCGGAATTTATGAGTCTAAAGCGGAGGATCAGAAATTTCTGTACTTTATGTTGCAAGATGGGACAGAAGTACAGCTAAGATTGTTTAAAAGCGGAAATTATGTAAAATACGCTGCTGCTCCAGTCTTTTTTCAGTTGGAACCTGAAGTTTTCTCTGCCATATGGGAACGAATGTAGCATGATACTAAAGCCCTTGCGCTGCAAGGGTTTTTTTGTTGTCACAATAATGTCAGAGTTAAGCTCATATTTACACAGTTATAAGCAATAAACAACTTACTTTTTCACAGTAACTGTGATAACATAGAATAAAAATAACAGATTACATAAGGAGAGTTTATATATGAACGGAATAGCGAACTCATTCACCGAGCTTTTAAAATCCAGGAGATCTGCAATGAAATTCATTCCGGATGTGAAGATCAGCCGGCAGGAGCTTGAGGAGATGTTCAATCTAGTCAAGTACGCGCCTTCCGCATTTAATTTGCAACATGCCCATTATGCGGTCGTGACAGATCCGGCATTAAAAGAGCAGGTATATGAGGCGTCATACCGGCAGTATAAAGTTCTCACCAGCTCAGCGGCTATTGTGGTTCTGGGCGATCTGGAAGCTTATCATGACATCGGACCGATGAATGAAGGTATGCTGAACCTCGGCATTATAGATAAGTTTGAATTTGATAAGAACGTTCGAGAAGTACATGAGTTGTATGAATCCAGAGGAGAAAATTTCAAGCGGGATGAAGCGATCCGTAACGCAAGTCTGTCTGCTATGCAGTTTATGCTGATTGCTAAGGAGCGGGGATGGGATACTTGTCCGATGATCGGTTTTGACCCTGAAGCGATCCGGCAAACACTTCAAATCCCTGAAAGATACGAACCGGTCATGCTTATTACACTCGGGAAAGAAGACACGAGCAAGCAACGGCCTCGCGGCTATCGCAAACCGAACGGAGAATTTGTAACATATTACGGTGAATAAGTTTGTGGCGTCTATCGCTCAATCCGACAACGAAAATATTTCCAGCTTGTCAAGTATTGTCGAATTATAAATATGAATATTTGTTGACAATATTCGGATGGCGATTGTAAGATAGGATCAAGATGAACATGTGATGGAGAACAGGAGAATCACATAAATTGCGTGTCTTTTGACATGTGGCTTATGTGTTTTTTTGTTCTCTTTTTTTATGGTTCTCATGCCGCGGGTGGATACAGACAGAGATTTTAAAGAAAGGGGTAAATCGATTTGACTAATAATGAAAGCGTTTTATTTGGTAAAAACTCTAAAAGTAGGATTGTCAAAAAAAGAGAACGGGGGGAGCAAGCGTTAGCCTATGCGTTTTTAGCCCCTTCAGTCATTCTGTTTATTATGTTTTTGTTCTACCCGATGCTGAAATCGGTGTATCTCAGTATGACAATAACTGATCCGCGGGGGCAGGTCGCCGAATTTGTATGGTTTGAGAATTTTGCGAAGCTGCTTGGGTCCGAAGCGTTTTATTCGGGGTTGGGTGTTACTTTACTGTTTATTTTGTACACCGTGCCTACTTCACTCGTGTGGTCGCTGTTTCTGGCTGCAGTTACACACAATAAGCTCCGCGGTATGAAGGTGTTCCAGTTTGTATTTTCTCTGCCGATTGTCATATCCGTCGGTACAGGATCTATCATCTGGTTTCTCCTGTTTCATCCGACAGCAGGCATGCTGAATTACTTCTTGAGTCTGGTGAACATCAGTCCGATTCCTTGGCTGACCGATCCATCCTGGGCGCTCATTTCGATCTCGCTGATGACGATATGGATGAACATGGGCTTTCTATACATCGTTCTCTCCAGTGGTCTTCAGGGGGTACCTGAGGAAATTTATGAAAGTGCCAAAATGGACGGTTCCGGCCCGATTCGTACGTTCATTCAAATCGTCCTTCCGCTGCTGTCGCCAACGATCTTTTTTGCGCTTATCGTATCGGTCATCGGCGCTTTTCAGGCATTTGGCCAAATCCATATTCTCACCAAGGGGGGGCCGATCAATTCGACCAACGTGATCGTGTACTCCATTTACCAGGATGCCTTCGTCAATTTCCGTTTCGGCATTGGCAGCGCGCAGGCATTGATTCTGTTTGTCATTATTCTGGCGCTTACATTGCTGCAGTTTAAAGTTCTTGAAAAGAAGGTGCACTATCAATGATAGCCAAAAGAACAACGTCCCTTTTCACATATTTGCTGCTGCTCGTTTTGGCGCTTGTAGTGTTATATCCTCTCCTATTTGCCGTGTTTTCTTCGTTTATGACCGAGCAGGAAGTTTCTAACTTCCCACCGCCGCTTTTTCCATCAAGCTTATACCTGGGGAACTTTGCAGAGGCTGTATCCGGATTTCCGATCGTGCGTTTTATTCTGAACAGCTTTATCGTATCCACGGCGATCATGATTTGTCAGGTGATCACATCAAGTCTTGCAGCGTATGCTTTCTCGTTTCTGAAGTTTAAAGGGAAAGCCTTGCTGTTCGCGCTCTTTCTCTCCACGATGATGATTCCGTGGGAAGTTACAATCATTCCGAATTACTTGACGATCAAGGATTGGGGCTGGATGGACAGTTATCAAGGCCTCATTGTGCCGTTTATGGCAGGCGCATTCGGGGTGTTTCTGCTGCGGCAGTTTTTCCTCCAGCTTCCGGGGGAGCTGTTTGATGCAGCAAAGATTGATGGCTGTGGTCACCTGCGTAATTATTTTTCCATGGTGATTCCGCTGTCACGTTCGGCCATTGCCACTCTGGCGGTATATGTGTTCTTAACCCACTGGAATCATTACTTGTGGCCGCTCCTGATCACGAACAAAGCATCCATGCGAACAGTTCAGATCGGGGTGGCGATGCTGCAGCATGCCGAGGTTATGTCGTGGAACCTGATATTGGCCGGAGTCACACTGGTACTGCTACCATCCTTTATATTGCTGGCTTTCGGAGTCAAACAACTGGTGCGCGGCATTACGGCTGGCGCGGTCAAA
Source organism: Paenibacillus uliginis N3/975 (assembly GCF_900177425.1). Lineage (NCBI taxonomy): Bacteria > Bacillati > Bacillota > Bacilli > Caryophanales > Paenibacillaceae > Paenibacillus > Paenibacillus uliginis. The sequence continues at coordinate 1,559,897 of NZ_LT840184.1, forward strand.
GGGTAACTTTTGGTGATTCGCCTGTCTACCAGTCAGGCTTGTCATATAAGTGGATGATTTAAAAAGGGGAGGAAAATGAAGAGATGGGAAAAATGAGATGGGTCAGTCTGCTGCTCGCCACCATGATGCTGCTCATAACGGCCTGTAATGTAAACATGGGCGAGGAAAAAAAACCACAGCCAACCGATAACAAGCCTGGGACCGAAACGGAAGTGAAAGCCGGGACGCAGAAGGTCGTGTTCTGGCATGCGATGGGCGGGGCCAATACGAAGGTTGTTGACCAGCTCGTAGCTAACTTTAATGAATCCCAGGATAAGGTACAGGTTGAAGCTGTGTACCAAGGCAACTATGACGATTTATTAAGCAAGCTGAAGGCGTCCATGGGAACCAATGATGGACCATCTGTTGTGCAGATGTACGAAATCGGTAGCCGGTTCATGATCGATTCCAAGTTGATCAAACCGATGCAGGATTTTATCGACACGGACAAATGGGATGTCAGTCAGCTGGAGTCGAACATCAGCGGATATTATACATTTGATAACAAGCTATACTCCATGCCGTTCAATACGTCGAATCCGATTTTGTACTATAACAAGGATTTGTTCAAGGATGCGGGGCTGGATCCTGAAAATCCACCAAAAACGTTTGAAGAACTGAAAGAAGCAGCGGACACAATTTCGAAAAAAGGAAAAGCGGTTGGTGCAAACTTCGCGATTTACGGCTGGTTTATGGAACAGTTGTTTGCGAACCAAGGTGCAGAATATGTGAACAACGGCAACGGCCGGGACGGACTCGCTACCGAATCGCTTGTGAATACCGAGGCTGGTGTGAAAGTGCTGACCTGGTGGAAGGACCTGATCGATACGAAGGCGGCTAACAACTTGGGACGTAAAACGGACGATTCCAAGAAAGCATTCTCTGCTGGTCAGGTGGCTATGATTCTCGATTCCACTGCAGCCTTGAAAGGGTTGGTTGACAGCAGCACAGGTAAATTTGAAGTAGGTACGGCATTTCTTCCTAAACCGGCAGATGCCAAGGATGGTGGAGTTATCGTTGGCGGCGCCAGTCTGTGGATGATGAACAACCGTCCGGACGAGGAGCAAAAAGCGGCGTGGGAGTTTATCAAGTTCCTGACTTCTCCTTCACAGCAAGCGTACTGGCATATCAATACCGGTTACTTCCCGATTACAACCAAAGCGTATGAGGAAGAAAGCGTGAAGGAAAACCTGAAAAAGTTCCCGCAGTTCCAAACAGCGATTGATCAGCTGCACCAAACGAAATTGAACAAAGCTACGCAGGGGGCGGTGATGGGAGTATTCCCGGAAGCGAGACAGATTGTCGAAGGTGCGATTGAAGAGGTGCTCAACAACAAAAAATCACCACAGCAGGCTCTGGATGATGCGGCAAAAGAAATTACGTCCAAAATCCAAGATTACAATCGTACAGTGAAATAACATGTTCGTGAGAAGCTCTTCCCGATTTCGATTCGGGGAGAGCTCTTTTGTTGGAAAGATATCATTTAAATCGTCGATGTCTCAATTTGATGAAAGATCGCTTTGTTCACAATTTTCCAATTTAGAAGTAATATCATTTTAACGGCGGACTTTGTTTTTAGATCAATCTTCGAGAAGGAGGCACACTATGACAGAACGAATTCCATGCAAAAACCAAGGCTGTTCAGCAACGATATTGCCGAACACAGCTGCAAGAACCGGCGGTTATTGCATGCCGTGCAAGCAGGAGATGGAACGGAAAGAAAGGCAGCGTTATATCGAACAAAATCGCAGAGATGTGGACTTGTATGCGGGAATAACGGATCCGGTGGAAATCCTCAAGATTATGTATCATCATCCCCCGTATGATCCCTTGATTCATTACGTCCCTTACAAATGGAACAAGGAAAAAATTTATCTGTCCTTGACATCGGAGGATGTCAGCAGGATGCTGAATTATGCGATGGATCTGTTGGATTCAGGAGAAAAGGACACGGTGCAGGACATCTTGTTATCGCTAGTTTGCTATAAGAATATGTCGATTGCTGATTATATCCCTAAGCTGATGGAACATGAAATATATTACCCAGGGATATTGTTTAAGGATGCGTCCAAGGAAGTTCGGGATCAATTGCTGGATCAGATACATCATGATCAGGAACACCGTAACCATCTGTTACTGGCTTTGGCTTGGATTGGCGATGAAAAGGTCGTGCAATGTTTTCATCATTGGCGGCAGTCGCCACCGAAATGGGCTAAGGAACTCTTTGTATCTCCTGAGTGTTATTCACAAGAGGCAGGCTGGGAGCTTACCAAGAGTGGGGAGCTCCGGAATTTATTTCACTCCTGCAGCTACGCTGTAGAGAAGGTAGAAGCTGAGGATCATTCCGTTAGGACAATCAATAAACCTGCAATCTTTCTGGAGACTGACTCATCGACCTGTCCATGGTGCGGCAGCAGATTAACGACACTTGTTGATTTGGAAGTTAATCAGCCTTCACTTCACTTTTTGGGTTTAGGTGGAGATAGAGAGGGCAAGACGCTCAAAGTAAACACCTGTGTCAGTTGCAGTTCTTACCATACGATATATATGGACATTGATAGGAACGGAGAGAGCAGATGGAGCACAGCAAATCAAAGGCCCGAATATTTGCCGGACTTGGAACTGGATGATTATGATGATCAAAATATCCATGCGGGTAAACATTTGAGATTAGCCAGCAAGCCTCGCAATAGGTATCATGCCGCAGACTGGACGCTTGAGCCCATCATTTCACAAATAGGCGGACATCCCTCCTGGATTCAGGACGCTGAATATCCGGCTTGTTCCTGCTGCTCTGAAAGCATGACTTTTATTGGGCAGTTGGATTGGGGGGAGGTTGAGGAATACGGTGAGGGAATCTATTATATGTTCTTATGTTCAGATTGCAGGGTCACCGCGACACTATTTCAGCAAACATAACTTGAATGTAAACCGCCAAGAATGACTGTTTTTACATAGAACCTTATTGGAGGAAGTTAGTACACATGAATTATGTAATTGACGGTGATACCAATTTTATGGGGATCGTAAATGCCGATCGTTATACATCCTTTGTAGATTCAGATTGGGATTTGGATTTGGATATGCTGCGGCAACATGTTGCAGAGGAAATGAAGAAAGGCAATGTCATCGTCTGGCAGCTTACCTCGGAAGGTGTTGAGGTGGATTAGGGGCAAGAGTGATTGTAGGAACGATTTGTATATACGTAGCGTCTTAAAACAGACAAAGGGGAGTCCCGGGTCGATAGACCTTTTGGACTCCCTGTCTTTTTTGTTGGTGAAGTACTTCACTGCTTCTGTTAATTCTCATTCAATGCCTCTGCCGCTAGTTGATTTAGTACCGTGTTATCCATCGGGGGATTATGCAATCCTGCACGGATGTCACGGTAGTAACGTTCTAGCGGAAAATCCTTGGACAGACTTGATCCGCCTACGATGCGCATAGCCAGATCCACAACGGATAAAGCATGGTTGGTCACAGTGTATTTAGCGAGTCCAAGCTGTGCCCGCATGGATGATCGGGCGGAAGGGTCGCGGTCCCACCGATCAGCAGCTTCATACATGACCGTTCGGGCAATGCGAAGTTCACTTTCCATTTTTCCAATGGACTGTTGCACGGTTGGAAGGGTGGCAATGGAAGCTTGAACACTGCTTGGTTTATAGGATTTGGCATATTCCAGAGCAAAATCTCTCGCAGCAAGGGCAATGCCCATGTAGCATGCCGGAATGTGAAGAAGCCATCCGCCGCCGTCATCGGTTCCCTTACCAGTAATCCGGGCATTGTCGGCTGCAAAAGCTTCGTGTAACACAACATCATGACTTCCGGTGCCGCGCATACCAAGCGTATTCCAAGTCTCATCGATGGTGGTACGGTCACTCTGATCAATGAGAAATTCTCCAATTGTGTCTTCCTCTGGAACATAGGCGGTTACGACGAATCGATCTAGTATCGGAGAGAGTGTGCTGAATGTTTTACGGCCCGAGATATGCCATCCGCCTTCAGTCCGCACAGCGGTCGTTTCGGGTTTGCCACCGCGACTGGGGCTGCCCGTACCAGCTTCACTGGCGAACACGTTCATCATAGCGCCTTGAGCTACGACGTCCCTGCACAGATCCGCATACAATGCTTCCGGCCATTTTTCGGCCGTTCTTAGATGAAGCATTTGGCCCAGATGCCATCCTACGGCCAAAGCCGTAGAGCCATCGCCGTAAGCGAGCCGCTCCTGCACCTGTACCATCTCGTACAGCGTAATTTCATCACCGCCGTATTGGCGGGGGACGGTTAGTTTCATATAGCCCGCCTGCCGAAGATCGTTAAAATTTTCAAAAGGAAAGCTTCCTTTTGTATCGTGGATCGGTGCTCTTTTTGCAAAGCGTTCGGCCAAGACATCCACCTGTTTCAATCGCTCACGCTCCGCCTCACTTCGTATATAATAATCGATAAAACGAGTCATGGTATGTCACTCCTTCTCGGATCGTATCAATGCATACATTTTATCATAAGAATGAAATAATCCCCAGAAAGCAGGTTGTGTTAAACGGGATTGTAGTTGTCTGGATTTGCTTATTTTCACAAAACTAGTTCCAAAGACGCCGAAAGAACTCAAAAAATCCCGCTGATTTTTGCGGATATTGATCATTATTTCGTGAATGCTCAAATACTAGCTTTTTAAAACGGGCATAAAGCCCGCTTTTTTGTATACCACCAGACCTGTTGTGTTCTGTAATGCACCTTCTATATACTTTTTGTAAGGGGTGCTACCGAAGCTTTTACTATACTACTAGGAATGAATGCTTATATGGAATAACCATTAGGAGGATCAAATCATCATGAAATCTACCATCTGCGATCTTATGGCAGAGCTGGACGAGTTGCTTGAGGACAAGGTGTCGGAGGATCTTAAAGATTTACATCGGAGTTATAAGCTGGGAAAAGGTGCAAGCGAGGAAAGCCTGGACCAATTCGAGAAGAAATTCGGGGTGAAACTGCCTGATGATTTCAGAGGTTTTTACGGCCTTAAGGATGGCAGTGGTTATGCCTTTCATATTTTGTATCCGGGAGATGAACTGGATGAGGAGTTCACTCCGTTTTATCTGATGAGCCTTGAGGAAATGGAAGAAACGAAGTCATATTTCTGTGAGCGGGATGAGCGCTTGGATGAGTATTATTCTAAGGAAGAAATCAGCAAGCTGGACCCCGAGATCAAGCCGTTTCTTTTTCATAAACAATGGTTTCCTTTTGCATCCATGGCGGGAGGCTCACTTTACTTAATGCTGGATTTCGATCCGGCGGAGTCCGGAGATTATGGGCAAGTCATTGTATACGTACATGACCCGGATTTTATCTATTATGTGGCGAAATCTTTTACCGAACTGTTGAAGGAATCCAACCACAATTTGAAAACGAATATTGAAGAGATAGAGTACTGATTGAATACGGGAGGAAAAAGAATGAATTGGTTGAATCAAGAAACCGCAGCTGCTTGGCGTTCGGAAGGACATCGTTATGCCAGGGAGATCAACGAGTATGTCCGGCTCGGAATGGAATCAGGATGGGACAAGAAATTGAAAGAGCCGGAGAACGATTCCCGCAGTAAACTTGCAGCAGATGTCTGGAAGATGATTCGGGAAGCGAACAAGGCAGGAGAGGTGGAACAGCTCCGTCAAGAGCTACCTGCGGCAACATGGCCGCTGGTTGATAGTTACAGGGAGGATACACAAGCAATAAAGTCTATTTCATTTGTAGGTGAATCATCTGTCATCTTCCGTGCCGGAACTTCTTGGGAAGAGGGGGCTGTCTATACAGCTGGCAAGCATGGGATTTGCAAGATGCCGGAGTTAAGCTTAGTCGGACGCTCTGTCCAAGGCTCTGTATACGCGTTGGTCGGGCCGGACGATATCCGGTTGATTCGTAAGCCGGATGTGCAGCTGCAAGGAGAGGAGCTTGCCGTCCTTCCTTGGTCAACGATCAAGCGGCAGCTGAAGGAAGAGATGCCGAATCTGGAGACACTTGCGGATTGTGAGCGGCCGGATCAGATTATTGAGGAAGTCATTCCTTTTTCCGATGGGAGTGGACTGCTACTGGTTAGCAGTGAGGGCATTTATTTGATCGGGAAGGACCGGACGCAGCTGCTTCATCCAAGTGCCAGCGAGCTTGAAGAAAACGAAATGGACAATACCTCCATCGCTATGGCCCACGGCTCTGTTTCTCCTGATGAGCGGTGGCTCGCTTTCGGAAGTCAATCGAGTGATCATCTGCTACTGGACCGGAGTACTGGAAAGGTGCATAGCATTTATCCAGAGTCGAGTTATCCGCATTACAGCGTATTTACTCATGACGGACAGCAGGCATGGTTCAATTCCTGTCATTTTTATAATGGCTCGACTATAAGGGTTCCACTCGATGAAGTGTTATCGGGAGCATCCGATAAGAGGGAGGAATGGCCGCTGGCGGAGGACGGTGCTAGGGTATATGCGGCAGGAGTACTTTCTGACGGCGTTGTGCTGGGGGATGCCTACGGTTATTTACGTATGATTGATGTAGAGGGAGCGGAGCTGTGGCGTCATTTTGTAGGCAGTACGATTTCCGGGATGGCCGTTTCGGATGATGAAGGCGTGTTGGCTGTTGGTACTTACGGTGGAATGCTTCATCTGCTTGATCTCCGGGCGGAATCAATGGATGAGTACAGCATTGGAACCGGAACGATCCGGGAGCTAGGACGATATGTCGTATGGAAGAGTGAAGCGGAGCCTCTGCGGTGGTAGCAGAGAACATGAACTAGGGTGGCTTGCAGAGATGAAAAAAGCGACGATTATAGCTGCTATCCTTGGCGTGACAATGCTTGGATTGGTTATGGGCGGTGGAGGATATTATCTGCTGCTTCGACCGGAAATGGAACATTTATTTTTAGAGCGTCCGCTGTTGTTTATCGTTATGATCGCTGGATGGATCGGACTTTGTAGGAATTATAGTAGGCTTTTCTGCGGTATGGTTGTAGGCTGTTCTCGCCTAAGGGGAAGGAGGAAGGACGATGCAGCGTTTTGTAGACGAGCTCGGATATCCATATTCGTTCTGTTATGTTCTCCATCAGGGAGGACAAGTGGCCGTGAAGTGTCCGGATTGTCGTGGTCTTGCTTACATATACGGAACAGAATGCTTGAAGGAAGTAAGATGCACGAATTGTTTTTATCATGAGAAGGAAAAAGAGCAATTCCGTCATACAGCCAGTGGTGTGTGCGGGACGTGTGAAAGATGGTTTAATGAGGAACTGCATGATGACAAACAGCTTGCCCATAAGCATATTCATATTCCATGTCCTCATTGCGGCGCTTTTAATCAGGTAGCGGTAGAGCAAAAAACCGGATCACGGGTGTATCGTACCGATATTCAGGATGGAAAGGATCCTGTGTTTCATTTGGAGCTTTATTATCTCGATTATTTGCGCGGTAAACCAGTATGGGCGGTGAATCGGGATCATTTGAATTATTTGTTGTCGTACCTGTCGGCCACGCTTCGCGAGAAACCTGTCGGTGCCATGAAATGGACAGCTTCCTATTCAGTGCCCAAATATATGAAGGAAGCGAAGAATAGAGATGCGGTCGTTAAGATTTTACGGAAATTGCAGCAAAAAGCTCCGGTCAAAACGCAGGATGGATAGAAACACCGATTATAAAGAGGAGAGAAAACATGAGGAGAAGAAACCCGGTTTTGAAATTGATCTTGTTTATCGTCGTGGGGATTCTGCTCATTCCGACCTTTTTCATAGCCCGTTCTTTCGGTGTATTCCAGAAGGAAATGGTGCTGACGAAATACAAGCTCGCTGTTGAGGAAGATGGTAAATTGTATGATGCCTGGCCGCTCTTCGGCAGCTTTGCAGCGGTAGATAAGAGGGGAGATGACAGGACCTTTTATTATCGGATTGAAGATAGCAGTACTCATTATCTGTTCCAGCTGGCTTATGGAAAATATGAGACCGTTCCATCAAAGGAAAATCCTTTTATGGCAGGTAACGCCCGGTATGATATGGATGCCAAATTCGTCGAGAAGGAGTATACCAACGCCAATGATTACACGGAGACGTACGTCTTCTATAATAAGCAAAAAGAGCCGGTCTACCGTTATAATCCAGAGGATAAAGCAGATAAGGCGTACATTAAATCAATCATCGCGGCAGGCATGACACGAAACAGCGTCAATGGCGGAAGTAGTGCAGCAAAAGACCCTTATCTAAACGTTACCCGATTGTTCAGGGATAAGCTGGAGATCGAGGTCAAGGTGGAACTGGATGAGGAGAACAAGCTGGCCATTCTTTCGATGGAACCGTTGAAGTAAAGAGAATCTGGGCTACACATACAATGGAAGGGAAGAACGCGAAAATGAAAAAAACATCCGTTACCCAAGAGGTGGATTTAGCCATTTCACATCATCAGATACAGGTGCGTTCCCGTGATTTTGACGAGGACCTCTGTCAGTGGGGGGAACAAAATGTCGAGCAGGGAGCAGTTATTCATCCCGGGTACATCACTTTTGATCCGATCCCGGATGATGCATTTGGAGCTTGGGTGAAGCTTACCTTGTGTGAGAAGTTTGAGGAGGACCCACTTGCCCAGCGACGGATGGTTGTACCTTTTGATGTCATAGAACCGGAGAAGCTGGAGCTTTTGTCTGTGCCCATGAGTGCGATGATCGAGCTTCCCCTTGAACTAAGGCGGTATGCGCTGTATTACGAAATTTGCGAAGATGAAGAAGTTTATTACAGAATGACTTTTGTACCAGAACATGAACCGCTGCAGGCAATGTATCTCATGGATGATGATTGGGGTGGGGAAGCGGGTAAACCACTACGGGAAGGCCGTTGTTAAAAATGATGTTAGTGTTATAGGATGGTCCAAAATTAAATTCTTATAGAGAGGAATGAATCCAGTGACGTTGCAGCAATTGAAATATGTGATTGAGGTAGCCAATCGGGGTTCCATGAACGAAGCTGCGAAGCGATTGTTCATATCTCAGCCAAGCCTCTCAAATGCGATACGTGATTTGGAGGAAGAATTCCAAATTACGATTTTTGAACGTACGAACAAAGGGATTTCATTGTCCAAGGAGGGTGCTGAATTTCTTGGTTATGCCCGGCAGGTTGTAGAGCAGGCAGAGCTTTTGGAGACCCGTTATGTGAATGCGAAACCATCGCCGCAGCACTTTTCGGTATCTACCCAGCATTATGCGTTTGCGGTCAATGCTTTTGTAAATCTGGTTCGAGAGCATGGTCAAGAGGAGTATGAACTTGCTTTGCGGGAAACCAAGACGTATGAAATTATCCAAGATGTCAAAACGCTGCGCAGCGAGATTGGAATCCTATATTTGAATGAGTTTAACGAGAAGGTAATCAATAAGCTGCTCAAAGACGCCGGTTTGCAGTTCAACAGCCTGTTTACGGCTAAACCTCATATTTTTATTAGCATAAAAAACCCGCTGGCCAAGCAGTCCGTCGTGAAGATTGAACAGCTGCAGGACTATCCGTACTTGTCCTTTGATCAGGGGGAGTTTAACTCTTTTCATTTCTCGGAAGAAATTTTGAGTACACTGTCACATAAAAAAAGCATCACAGTGAATGACCGGGCGACCCTGTTTAATCTGTTAATCGGGCTGAATGGATATACGATTTCTACCGGTGTCCTTAGCGCTGATCTGAACGGAAATGAGATCATTCCGGTTCCGCTTGAGAGTGATGAGAGTATCAATGTGGGGTGGATTAGCCATAAAAATATTACGCTATCCAAGCTGGCAATCGCTTATACTGAAGCACTGTATGAGGCTATAGGGGATAGTTAGACCAACCTCTGCACATAAAAAAGGAAGGGAGCCATGTCATTGGCTCCCTTCTTGTATTGCGTTCAAATCAGATATACGTCTCGAGTTTTTCCATACTCGTTGATTTGATACTATGTGGTTAGCTGTTTAGTGCCCTATGAATAGCAGCTCTGTCCTTATGGTCTCTGTGCAGTTGCACATTTCTGGATGAGCGATATCTGCCCTGCGTGAATGCCTGTATGATACATGAGTCTGCCCACAGCTTCGAGCGGTGTTGAAATGCCCATCGGAGACTTGACAGGTTCGTTCCATTTTTCATCAGGCAGCTCTCGCATCGCTTGAATCATATGCTCGTTCGAGGCTTTCAGGATGGCGAGGAGCTCTTCCAAGTTGGTAAACTCATTCTCTGCTCCTGCAGCTCCACGGGCGGTATGGATAATCAGCCCCTCTGGCAGTGGACGATTGAAAAACCAATCGGCGAACATATACTCAACCTCTGCATTATGGCGAAGCATGTAGCCGATAGAGGCATTGCCCAGCTTTAGCGGTAAATCTTGTTCGGGCAGGTTTTTGGCTGTCTGATGAAATCGATCTTGAACAGCATTCCAGATTTGAGATACGGTGGTAAATGTCATCAAGTAACACTCCTTTGTCTGATTTACAATTGTGCTTCGGACGTGTGTCCGTCCCTTGAGACAAGGTCAAATCTGTTACCCGACAGATCGATATCGAACGCTTGACCGAACCCTACCACATAACGCCCCTCGCGTACGGTTAGCTCGAACAGTGAAAAATCCAATCCCTGGAGCATTCGGATCATACTGTCCCCAAAAGACTGACCAAACAAATTAAAAATATCCTCATTTTCTTCGTTTCCTACTTTGATAGCAGTACATGCGAATCTTGCTCTCTGACGAGCAAATAGGTTTCTGGACTGTGATTCGTCCTCGATAAACATGACGTCAACAGCGGGATTGTTCTCGATATGATGGTAATGATTGGCGATTTGACTGATATAGATATAGAGTTTACCGTTCTTTTTCACGAACGGGGCATAGGAGATGAACGGCTGCCCATTTTCATCCAGAGTGCTTAGCATGATTGTCTTTAGGCTATCCGTAAATGTTAAATACTCCAGCTTGATCTTTTCTTTATCCAATTGCTTCATGAATGATCCCTCTACTTTTCTTCAATATATGAATACGTGGGGCGGAACTGCCAACAACATATTCCACTTCGGACTCAACGCCGTATACCTCGCGGATCAATTGTGGGGTGAGCACCTGTTGCGGAGGACCGTATTCACGCATGACGCCATTCTGGATGACAGAGATCTTGTCACTATAGGCACCTGCATGATTCAAATCGTGAAGCACCATGACAACCGTAAGGTTCAATTCACGATTTAGTCTGCTTATAAGCTCAAGCACTTCCAGCTGATGGGCGATATCCAAGTAAGTGGTCGGTTCGTCAAGCAGCAGTACTTTGGGTCGTTGCGCTAGTGCCATGGCAATCCAGGCACGTTGCGCTTCTCCGCCTGACAAGGAGACGATCAATCTGTCCTTGTATTGAAGCATACCAGTCTGTTCAAGCGCCCACCCAATGACCTCCTCATCACTTGAATCGAATCGTTCGTACCACTTCTTGTGTGGAACCCGTCCGTATCCGACCAACTCTTCGACGGTCATGTCTGCTGGACATGAATTCGATTGACAGAGCATGCACATAATGCGAGAAACCTGCTTGGTGCTGAGGGAGGACAACTCTCGGTTCGCAATGCATATACGTCCGCTTTCGCAAGGAATGCTGCGTGACAATCCTTTGAGAATGGTTGACTTGCCTGATCCATTTGGCCCGATAATGGATACAACTTCTCCTTCGTTTACCTCAAGTGAAAAGTTATTAATAATCGTTCGATCTGCATAGCGTATCGTCAGAGACTGAACCTCAAGCATCTAAGTGTCCCCCTTGCGCATCAGGTATAGAAAATATGGACCTCCAAGCATCGCCATCACAATGCCGGCCGGTATTTCAGTGGGTGCGAAAACCGTACGTCCTGCAGTATCTGCGGCGAGCAGGATCAATGCTCCGAGCAGAAGGCTCATCGGCAATGCTTGCTTATAATCAGAACCGACGAGCATGCGGGCGATATGTGGAACGATGAGTCCGACAAAGCCGACAAGTCCGACGGTTGATACGGAGATGGCTGCCAAATAAACGGCTATAAATGAGAGTGTAAACCGGATGCGGTTCAAATTTTGCCCCAGGTTATGTGCGACCTGTTCTCCTAAACGTAAAATATTGGCTTGTCGGATACACAGAATGGCAGCAATCCATCCGATAATGGAATAAGGGAGTAGAACCTTTACCGCAGACATACCTTTGCCGGACAAACTGCCATTCAACCATTGCAAGGCAGAGGGGAGCTGATCGCTGTACAGCAAGGACAACAGCCCTATGACTCCACCGAATACAGCGTTAACGGCTACACCGGACAGAATGATGCGGATGGGTGTGAACCCGGTCCTCCGATTCCATGCCCAGACATAGACTAGGACCGCTGCGATCATACCACCGACAATTGCAGCTAATGGAACCAGTGAAGCGTAACTGGGCTGAGCGAGCAAGATGAACAGTACGGCGACCGCAGCTCCGCTCGATACACCCGTCAGTCCGGGATCAGCTAAGGGATTCAACATGACTGCTTGAAGTAATGCGCCTGAAGCCGCTAAGTTTGCCCCAATCAACAGAGCAAGTAACACTCTTGGGATTCGTATATCCCACAGAATCGTATGATTGGCATCATCCCCATTTCCAAACAAGGTACTCACGGTTTCAGTCGGAGATAACCGGACACTGCCCAGCCCGATAGAAAGCAGAACGGCGGCTATTAGAGCTAGGGCAGTGATCCCGAGGAGTACGGCTTTTCTGATGTGTTTCTCCGTCACTCTGGATTCCTCCGTATCAGTTGTACAAAATTTTGAACATCTCTTCATATGCTTGCGGAGCCTTAACGATCGATGCAATACCGAACAGGCTGTAATCGAGCGCGATCAGCTTGTCGTTCTTGAATGCATCAAGCTTCTCCCAGGCACCGTTTTTCTTGGTGTCCTCCTCGAATTTTTTGGCGACCGCATCTGGATCTCCGTGAGCAACCAATAAAATAACATCCGGATTCGCGGCAACGATGCTTTCCATGTTGAGCGGAATGTAAGTTTCCTTCAGCTTCAGCACATCAGTAACCACATTAGATGCACCGAGTTTCTTCACCAAACTACCAGTGTATGTATTCTCATTCATGAACATGAGTGATTCGGCAGACCCGAACAGGATCATGACGGATGGAGCTTCTTTTCCTTTGGTCTTTTCAATGACGGCATTTTCTTTCTCGTTGAACTGTTGCAGGAATGCTTCTGCTTTGTCTTCTTTCTTGAATAAACGTCCAAGGGTGACCATCGAGAGCTTCAATTCATCTAATGAATCAGCTGGTAAGTAAGCGGATGGCAAGGATGCGGATTTAAACAATTTGTCCAGATTGTCTTTTATGGAAGCTGGGCCAAGTACAAAATCAGGCTGCAATTTGGCAATCTGCTCCAGATCTGGCTGATGGGATGATCCGATACGAGGTACTTGGTCAAAAGCAGCTGGCAGCTGACTGCTTGTAGTTGGAACGCCCACAGGAATGACGCCAAGCTCATTCAACAATTCCGATATGGAGACAGATACCGTCACTACTTTATCAGGCGTTTCCCCTTCAGGCGTCTTCTCTTTGAATTGCGTCAGCAATTCCTGAAGCTTCTCCTCATCAACAGCGACAGAGGATTGTGCTTCTGTGCTTGGAGCTGTTTCAGTGCTTGAAGCTGCTTCCGGGGTCGATGCAGCAGTAGAGGAAGCCGCAGGCTGTGACTGTGATGATGTGCTAGAGGTAGATGGCGTCTGACTGCAGGCAGCGACGAATATTGTGAACAAGGTAAGAATAAGTACAGGTTTAAAACGAGATAGCTTCATGGGATAATTCTCCTTTTCATAACTGATAATGATTATCATTATATTGATAACAATTATCATTATCAATAGGTATTTTAATTTTTTATAAAATAAATTCAAAATGAATGGAATTTATTTTGTGAATTTTATCTAATCTCAGCAATAAAAAGGCATGACGGGGTTCCGCCATGCCTTTTTATCTACGCCTTTACTTCGGTTGTGATATTCCAAGTGACGCCAAATTGATCTGTTACGATTCCGTAAGCAGGGCTCCAGAACGTTTCCTGAAGAGGCATGCGAATCTGGCCGCCTTCTTTTAGAACCTCATAAATCTGCTCAGAGCGCTCCGCTGTAACTGTGGTAATGCAGATCTGAACCTGATTACCCGAATGCACTGGCTGACCCGGAAACGTATCCGAGAACATCAAGTCCGTCTCTCCAACCTTCAAGTTCGCGTGGGATACTCGATCCTTGGCGCCCTCCGGTAAAGGGAAATCAGGGTTGGCCGGCATTTCCCCGAACGTCTGCATCATTACAACTTTGGCATCGAGCGCTTTCTCGTAGAAAGAGATTGCTTCCTTCGCATTTCCATCCAGGATAAGATACGGGTTCATCCGTAGTGTCATGATTTTCTCAGCCACCTTAACCTAATTTGTTTTCATATTTCATTATCACACAAGTGGAATTATTTAATCAAAAATGCACTGTCCAACGATAACGAAACACTGAATTTGCTTCCAATCAATTCTGGTAAATGGAGATGGTTATAGTTTTAAGCTATAGCCAGCTATAGTTAATTGGAGTTACTCTATAGCTGGAAAACTGTGCTATCTTTCTTATAACGATTTTTTACAGATAAATAGTTTAAAGGGGATAGTACAGATGAGCAATTCATTGGAGAGCGCTAAACAAAGAACGGTTACACCTTTCAGGCATGATACGGTCGGTAGTTTTTTGCGTCCGGAGGTGCTGAAAGAGGCTAGAGTCAAATATCAAAACAACGAGATTAGTGCGGATGAACTGCAGAGGGTAGAAGATCGGGAAATTATTAAGCTGGTAGCCAAGCAAAAATCGGTAGGACTGAAAGCCGTAACGGATGGGGAGTTCAGACGCTCCTGGTGGCATCTTGATTTTATGTGGGGGCTAGATGGGGTCGAGAAAGCAAATGCAGATAGAGGATATCAGTTCCAAGGCGAGGAAACTCGTGCAGAAACCGCCCGCTTGTGCGGTAAAGTCGGCTTTTCCAGTCATCCGTTTGTAGAGCACTTCAAATTTCTTAAAGAAGTGGCTGGAGAGGATGCGATCGCTCGCCAGACGATACCGGCACCGGCCCAATTTCTTGCGGAGCTTCAACGTCCAGATAACAAGGCCAGTACCGATTCCTATTACAACAGCACGGAGGAATTGGTAGCTGATATTGCAACGGCATACAATGCAGCTATTCTTGCATTCTATGAGGCGGGCTGCCGCAGTCTTCAACTGGATGACTGCACTTGGGGAATGCTCTGCGACAAGAATTATTGGGAATTAAGACAAGAGGATGTGGCGAAGTTACCTGATATTGCAGAGCTTTACGCCAGTGTTAACAAACAAGCCATTACCGGGCTCCCTGAAGACATGATTGTTACAACGCATGTGTGCCGGGGGAATTACCATTCAACATGGGCATCCTCTGGCAGCTATGAGCCTGTTTCGGAATATCTTTTCGGAATCGATCATATTGACGGATACTATTTGGAGTTTGATACCGATCGTGCGGGGGATTTTACACCGCTGAAACATCTGAAGGACCAGCAGGTTGTACTCGGATTGGTTTCGTCCAAAACGGGTGAGCTTGAAGATAAGCAGGAGATTATTCGCCGAATTAAGGAAGCTGCTCAATATGTGGATCTCAATCATATTTGCCTAAGCCCTCAATGCGGATTTGCTTCTACCGAGGAAGGTAATATTTTAACAGAGGAGCAGCAGTGGAAGAAACTTGAATTCATTAAAGAGATTGCTGATGAAATCTGGAAATAAGGAAATAGAAATACCCCTTTGGGTAGAGTGGAATCCCTTACAGGATATCCGGTTCTCACTCAAAGGGGTGTTCTTGTTAAGAAAACTAGTCTAAAAAGCTAGAGCGCGAATATATTTATACTAGCTTCCAAAGTGCAGGAACATTGGTTGGCTCCCAACCGGTCAGTGAAGTGTGGGATTGGCGACACTCATATACTGAGCCGTTGTAACTTACCTGAGTCCCGGCAGTATATGAAGTGTTTGGCGACCAAGCTTGAACGGCAGGTGCATCTGCCGTTGTCGCACTTACTGAATTACTGGCGGAAGATTCATTGCCGGCTGCGTCAATCGCATGAACGGTAAATGTATAAGCCGTATTTGGACTTAGACCTGATACAGTGTAATCAGTAGTTGTACCGGATACGGTTCCTACCAAGGATGAGCCGCTATAAATTTTATATCCGGTTACGCCCACGTTATCCGTTGACGGGCCCCACATCAGGTTGACACTTGTGGAAGTTGGACTACCCATGACATGCAGATTGCCTGGGGCGGTTGGTGCTTCGGTATCTACTACTACGAGATCCGTGGTCACATTAAGTGCATTACTGGCAATGGACAGATTGCCTGCGGCATCCACAGCCTTTACTGTAAACGTATAGGCTGTATTTGCTGTTAAGCCGGTTACAGTGTAATTCAGGGTAGAACCAGATACCGTTGTGATGAGGGTATTTCCATTGTAGACCTTGTAGCCTGTTACACCTACGTTATCTGAAGAAGCGTTCCATGCCAAGGATACAGTTGTGCTAGTAGTGCCTGTGGAAGCAAGAGAAGACGGTGCAGTCGGAGCTTCCGTATCGATCGGGTTGCTTCCGTTGAAGTTCACATCAATTACGTTGTAAAATGCATTTGGCGTATCTGCAATTTCCCAAACAGCCAGAATGACATGATACCCGGTACGCTGTGGAACATTGCAGGTATCCGAATACGTTGACGGAGGTCGAGTACCATCATAAGTGACAGAACAGAATGGGGTAAGGTCGAAGGAATCACGTGTTAGTGCAGCGTTAGGATTCCAATTTGGTTTCGTTATATAATATTTCCAACTGGAAGTGGCATGGGCAGCAGTCAGCTTCCAGGTAAACGTATTTTGTCCGGAGGACATGTTCACTTTGGCCCATCGGGTAGCGGATTGTTCATCCAGTTTCGGAAAGGCGCCGCCTGCACTTGCAATTTTGCCATCAGCTGGCCCTGCTGCAGGGAAGCCTTTAGGCGCTTCCAAACTTTGAGGCTCATAAATGATCGCTCCGCAATCGGTATTCTGTCCGTTTTTACATAAAATCGCCCGGCTGCCTGGACTGTCGACGTAGCCGTGAGCGGATACTTTTTCCGAGAAGAGAAACATACTTAATGCAGCAACAATCATCATTCCACACAGGGTAAGCAGCTTTACCAACATTGGATTGGATAATCGAATAGAAGTCATTAGGATTAGCCTCCTTTTAATTTGGAATATCATGTTCATTCGGCCATTCGCGTAAAACTATAAATTTAACACCTCCTCCTGTCTAATAATTGATCAGTCGTCTTGGTTGAAAGACACGTAGAACATCACCTCCTTTACTGTATTTACATTTATACAAACTCATAAAGAGTTTATACACGACGGAATTGATCAATAGAATGTGATATGGACATAGAAAAGATAGAATGGATGGCAGAATAGATCCGACGGAAAGAGATCCTAAATAAGGAGAAAGAGTAGTTGTAAGATAGAGGAATGAAATAATTATCAGATAAGTTATGGAAATTACGGAAAAGGTGTTCTGATTATAAACTGAAATGTGAATTTTGTGTGAAGATATTTTCCATTTAATTGAAAATTATAACATTTCGTTTAAAAGTATAAATTTCAAAGTGACATTATGATGCATTAATTCGGTTTGGGCAGCATACTGTAGAGTATAGACTTATCACCCGGGTTGTCATATAATGGGCCTTATTATATCTATGCTTAGACGGGCGGAGATAACGGAGAACCCTTTTTTGCTGAGTATATACTGTCTTCAGTATGTATTCTTGGCGGAAGGGTTCTTTTTTGTACCCTCTTGGATCTCGCACGCACGGGTGTCGATAATGGAGGTAAGGCAATGGATAGCAGGTTCTCGTCAAGTGAACGAACAGTGTATTTGAAGGAGATGTCGGCGGTTAAGTTGGATCTGCTTATCATCGGAGGAGGCATTACAGGAGCTGGCATCGCCTGGGATGCAAGTTGCAGAGGGATGGTAACAGGCCTTGTGGAGATGAATGACTTCGCATCCGGAACGAGCAGTAGGTCTACGAAACTGATTCACGGGGGGCTTAGATATTTAAAGCAAGGTGAGATTCGACTAGTCCGTGAAGTAGGATCGGAACGGGCTCTCCTGCATAAAAGCGCTCCCCATCTTGTAGATCCAATCCCAATGCTGCTGCCTATCTATAAAAAAGGAACATACGGGTATTGGGCAAGCTCATTTGGTCTACTTCTATATGATTGGCTTGCAGGCGTAAAACGCAGTGAGCGCCGAAAAATGTACGGCCTTGAAGATACGAAAAATCTTGAACCGCTCTTCAAGCAAGAGGGGTTAAAAGGTGCAGGCTACTATTATGAGTATCAGACGGATGATGCCCGCTTAACGATTGAAGTGTTGAAGAGCGCCCGAGATAATGGCGCCTTAATGACGAACTATACGAAGGCAACGAAGTTCATTTACCGCGGAGGAAGAGTGGTTGGTGTAAAGGTAAAGGATCTGATTAGTGGAGAGGTCTATTCCATTTACGCCAAAAAAGTTGTGAATGCTGCCGGCCCATGGGTGGATGAAATAAGAATCAAAGATAATTCGCTAAAAGGAAAAAGACTACTTTTGACTAAAGGAGTTCACCTGGTGGTGGATAACAAAAAGCTGCCGGTGAAGCAGGCTGCATATTTCGATGTACCGGGAGGAAGGATGATCTTTGTTATTCCTCGCGGCATGAAAACGTATATTGGCACGACGGATACAGTATACGAAGGGGATATTGGTAGTCCAGGTATTTCAGAGGCTGACCGTAAATACCTACTGAATGCGGTTAACTATACATTTCCGGAAGTCCAACTAAGATTAACCGATATTGAGGCTGCATGGTCTGGTCTTCGTCCGCTGCTCAGAGAAGAAGGCAAGAATTCTTCCGAAATATCCCGAAAAAATGAGATTTTTGTCTCGGATTCGGGACTTATCACTATAGCCGGAGGCAAGCTGACCGGATTTCGAAAAATGGCCGAAAAGGTAGTCAGTCTTGTCTCCAAACAGCTACAGGACGAAGATGGTACGATATTTCCGCCCTGTACGACGGATCGGATACCGATCAGCGGCGGTCTGCTGGACAACGGATCCTATCACGACCTGAAAAAAGCGATGGTGAAACAAGGTCGAACCCTCGGCGTCAATATAGATGATACCTTTGATCTGATGTCACGCTACGGTTCTAACACAAGTGAAATATTCCGATACATACAAAGATCTGATCGGGATGAAATGATGAAAGACCGGCTGCTGCATGCCGAAATTCAGTACTCTATTCATTATGAAATGACATTAACCGCGGTTGATTTTTTATTAAGAAGAACAGGATGGCTGTTATTTGATCGGCAAAAGGCTGAAGTAATCATGGGAAATACAATGATGATGATGAGTGAATTGTTGGATTGGGATGACAGTGAGATCGATAAACAATGGTCTATGTTGCAGGAACAATTGAAATCAACCTGGGACTTATCTGGGGATATCCGAGAAGAGAATTCTATGGTTAGAAGACCTAAGAAAAAGAATCAGGATGAGCCATCACAAACGAGATTTTATGCATAATATTCGATGAATTCGAGTTAAATTTAACATTCATTTTACAAAATTCGCGAATGTCAATGATAATTTCTGTCATAGAAGGGATATACCAAAAATATTCTTGTCAAACAAGTGAACAGATTGTAGTATAACAATATAAGTTTTAGAGCTGGGTAGAGATGATGAGAAGCCCTTTGCATAACTAAAACACTTTCTTTGTAATGAAAGTCGTTTTGTGCAGAGCGCTTCTTATTTTTTTTGTGCCCGGACGATGAAAAAGGGGGATATATGTGAGAAAATTCGGTTTTCTGTTCATCGTATTTGCACTAGTTCTTTCAGCTTGCAACAGTGGGGGAAATACCAAGGGAGAATCCGCTGGCAAGACGGAAAGCGGTGGAAAGGACGGGAAAGTAGAACTTCAATTCTATTTCCCAGTTGCTGTTGGCGGACCGATTACAAAACTGATAGACCAGTTGGCCAGTGATTTTGAAAAGGAAAATGAAAACATCGACATTACGCCGATTTATGGTGGAAGTTATCAGGATACGATGACAAAAGTAGCTACAGCGGTCCAAGGAAATAACTCGCCGGACATTGCGGTTCTTCTATCAACTGACTTGTACACCTTGCTTTCCATGAACGCAATTGAGGATTTGACTCCGCGCTTTTCCAAGGAATACTTCGATGATTTCTATGAAGCTTTCCTAGGGAACACCAAATCAGGAGACACCGTGTGGAGTGTTCCGTTCCAGAGAAGCACGATTGTTATGTACTACAACAAAGATAAGTTCAAGGAAGCAGGACTCGATCCGGAGAAAGCACCAAGTAATTGGAATGAGCTTCGTGAGTATGCCAAAAAGCTGACGAAAGCAGATGGCTCTCAATGGGGAATCGAAATTCCAAGCACAGGCTATCAATACTGGATGCTGCAAGCACTGTCACTGCAATCGGGTGAGAATATCATGTCAAACGACGGGACGAAAGTGATGTTCAACCAACCTCATGTAGAGGAATCGCTGCAGTTCTACATGGATCTCGGACAGAAGGATAAGGTTATGCCAAAAGGAACAATTGAATGGGCAACGGTTCCTTCGGACTTTATCAGCGGAAAGACAGCCATGATGTTCCATACGACAGGCAATCTGACTAAAGTCAAGAACGAAGCGGCATTTGATTTCGGTGTGGCCTTCCTGCCTGCGAACAAGCAGTTCGGATCTCCAACAGGTGGTGGCAACCTGTATGTGTTCAAAGACATTCCGGATGCCAATAAAGAAGCGGCTGCAAAGTTCATCGAGTTTCTGACCAAACCAGAGCGGGTAGCTCAGTGGTCCATCGATACCGGTTATGTTGGAACTACGAAATCTTCGTATGAAACAGATATACTCAAGAAATATGTAGCCGATTTCCCGGCAGCGGCCATTGCCAGAGACCAGTTGGAATATGCGGACAGTGAATTATCTACATATCAGAACGGTCAAGTAACTAAGATATTTAACGATAACATTCAAGCCGCTCTGCTCGGAAACATGACTGCAAAGGAAGCACTGGAAAAGTCACAGCAGCAAGCTGAGGGTATTTTGAAGCAATTTCAAAAATAGAGCGTAAATTTTTGATTAAAGAATAGCAGGTTCACGCAGCGCCGTGAATCGAACCACAATTGAAAGCGCAATCATTGCATTCGCGGCCTGCATTTCTTAAAACTCTCTGAGGTAGAATTGGGGGATTGAATTGGCACAACCAGCCGTACATAGACGCACAAGGCGAAGATTCAATTGGAGGGAAAATGTGTTTGCTTACGCATTGCTGTTTCCTTCACTAATATTTCTTGGAATGTTTACTTTTTACCCGACCTTTAAATCGATTTACTTAAGTTTCTATAATTCAACGTTTGGCAGTCAGACCTTTGTTGGGTTTGACCAGTATTCCAGGGTGCTGCAGGATGAAGTGTTCCATAAAGTAATTAAGAACAACCTCATTTTGGTTATTGGGACGGTGCCAATCAGTATTTTTCTGGCGATATACCTTGCCATTTGGGTGAACAACAAGATGAAAGGAAACGGCATATTGAGAGCGGCCTTTTTCTACCCGACGATCATTCCGATGATTGCGATCGCCAACATTTGGCTGTTCATTTACACCCCCGATTATGGTCTGCTGGATAAGTTCCTGTCCTTTTTCGGAATTGATGGAGTGAATTGGTTGGGAGAACCGGCCTGGGTTATGTACGCAATGATCGGGATGATTATATGGAAGGAAGCCGGATTTTTTATGCTGTTCTATCTTGCCGGATTGCAAAATCTGCCGAGTGAAGTGTATGAGGCCGCAAAGCTTGAAGGAGCACGACCGTTCCAGGTATTCCGCAAAATTACGTTCCCGTTAATCATGCCGACTACGTTGTTCTGTCTTGTCATCGCGACAACAAATTCATTTAAACTGGTCGACCACTTATACATTATGACCAAGGGCGGACCGGACAACGCAAGTAACCTGCTATTGTTCTACATTTATGAAACGGCATTCAGCTTTTGGGATATGGGTGCGGCTTCCGTACTAACGGTTATCCTGCTTGTTATTCTGCTGTCAATCTCAATATTCAATTATGCTTATCTGGATAAGCGCATCCATTACTAGGAGAGGAGAAATTGAACCATGTACCGCGTAATTAACCGACTGCTCGTCATTATTCTGGCTATCATTTTCCTCGTTCCGTTGGTATGGGCTGTAATTACTTCTTTCACACCTTCATCTGAAGTAATTACGCGTGCGAATCCATTTGCTGTTAAAGATCCAACGTTTATGAACTATATTTCGGCTTGGGACACGATTCCTTTTCTTCAATATTACTGGAATACGTTGGTCATCGTTCTAGGGATATTAGTTGTCCAGATGCTGACCGTTACGCTTGCTGCGTATGCTTTTGCGCGTTTGAACTTTATTGGCAAGGGATTAATTTTTATCGTATTTCTCGTTCAGATCATGATTCCGCCGGATATTTTGATCTTTCCGAACTATGCGATTATGAAAGAACTGAATCTGATCGACACAAAACTTGCCATTATGCTGCCTTACTGGGCTTCTTCTTTCGGGGTGTTTCTGCTTCGTCAGACGTTTAAACAAATTCCGCTTGAATTGGATGAAGCGACAAGAGTGGACGGCTGCCGCTGGTGGCAAACGCTGTGGTATGTTTATCTGCCTTCAGCAAAGCCGACGTATATCGCCTTTGGACTCATCTCGGTCAGTACGCACTGGAGCAATTTCATGTGGCCGTTGATCGTAACCAATACAGTGGAATCGCATCCACTTACCGTAGGGATTGCTATCTTTGCTCAATCTTTTGAAACGGGTGCCCAGTGGGGAACAGTTACTGCAGCTACGGTTCTTGTAATCCTTCCACTTCTAATAGCATTTTTCGTTTTCCAAAGACAGTTTGTTGAGAGCTTTATGCATTCAGGCCTTAAGTAGGGAGACATAGTATGGAGATAACACTGATGGGAACTGCTAGTGCGGCTTCCGGAGCAGGTCGTGACAATACTTATCTGCTCATACGAAACGAAGAAGATTGTACGATGGTGGATGTGGGGGGGAACCCGCTAGGGAAACTAAAACAGCTGCAAGTATCCACTCATCAGGTGAAGAGGGTTGTATTTACCCATCTTCATATAGACCATATATATGGACTTCCTTCCTTGCTGTGGGGGATGTGGCTTGACCATCGCACGGAACCGCTTGATGTGTACTGTGATGAGGGGGGCCGTGAATGGTTGAAGCAATGGCTGGAGCATTTGCAGGTGACGGAGTGGGCCATCCGGTTTGAAATACGTATCAAGACATATATATGGAAGCAGCAATCCATTATAGCCGAGGGATCGGAGTGGACGATGTCCGTATTACCGGGCAGACATAGTGTGCCAACCGTTGGCGTAATGATGATTCATGAAGGCAAAGTACTGGTCTATTCGTCGGATACGATGATAAACCCTTGCATTAAGGGGCTCCCAGCCATTGATCTTCTTATTCATGAGGCGACAACAGCACGAATAGAGCTCGAGTCTCACACGAGTCTGGAACAGCTTGTCAGCTACTACAACTGGGCGACAGTTGACCGCGTGACTCTTGTCCATACGACCGATGGTGAACCTTATACAGACATCCTTGAGCAGATGCCAGAGGAGATTTCCCGCAAAATTACGTTGGGTCAGGAGCTGACCACCGTCACATTATAGCGGAAATTACATGCAGAGGAGAAATTAGATGGATCATTTTACAGGTTATATATTCGATTTGGATGGAACGATCTATCTTGGGAATCAAGCGATTGAAGGCGCAGTAGAAACCATTCAATATTTGCAATCGCTGGATAAGAAGCTGCTCTTCTTAACGAACAAGACCATCGAGTCCAGAGAAAATTATTTGAAGAAGCTGAACGGATTCGGCATTAAGATTGGCTTGAACAATATACTGAATCCTGCACTTGTTACGATTCATTATTTGCAAAAGAATCATAACGGAGGAAAAGTGTACGTCATTGGAGAAGAGATATTAAAGCATGAGTTCCGTGAGAACGGAATTGAATTTGCCACATGTCCTGAGGAAACCGATGTGGTGGTCGTCTCTTGGGATCGGGAATTCCATTATAATCATCTGGATTTCGCCTACCAAGCGATTAAAAGTGGTGCGAGTGTTATCGCCACCCACCCGGACCGGACCTGTCCAATGCCCGGCGGCGATGTGCCTGATTGCGGCGGGATGATTGGAGCCATTGAAGGAACGACCGGCATGGAAATCAACGTGGTCATGGGTAAACCTTCGGTGTTAACGGCACTGGCTGCTCTGGATATATTACAGGTTGATGCGAAGGATTGCCTGATGTCGGGAGACCGGCTGGAGACTGATATTTTGATGGGTAACAATGCGGGAATGAGTACCGCACTCGTCCTTACAGGCGTAACCCAGCAGGAGGATTTATCAGTTGTTCAGGTAAAGCCGACGTATGTACTGAATTCTGTCCATGATATTTACCGGAACAGCAGTTTGCAAAACGCGTAAATTTAATATCTGTACCATGTTACACAAAATATGTTGTTACAACGGGAGAACCGGAGAAGTTGTTGCAACAAAGAGGTGAGCATAAATGAAAACTAATGTAAAAGCTAGCGTGAATGGTGCACAACGAATTGCTTATTGTCTGAAGCGTAAACCAATTATTACTTCATTAATGAATATAGATGAACTACCTTCTGTTCTCGAGACCGATTCCAATATCGTATTCATTCTGAAAACGGACATTTTTGTCATTGAATCGATTGTTGAACAAATTCGAGAAGCGGGTAAATTGTCTTTTGTCCATTTTGATCTTATTGACGGAATTGGAAAGGACAAAATGGGTGTGGCCTACTTGGCTGAAAAGGTTGGAATCGACGGTATTGTCACAACGAAAAATACAGCGATCGTTGAGGCGAAGAAGTTAGGGCTACTTACAGTGCAGCGGTTGTTCGTGTTTGACTCGGTGTCACTAGACAACGGAATCAAAATGACAAAGGCATCTGATCCGGATGCAATTGAAGTTTTGCCTGGCATGGTATGTCAGCGAATTATGGACAGAATTCGCATGGAAGTCGATGTGCCTGTTATCGCAGGCGGACTGATGATTGATCTGGAGGATTTTGATACGGCGCTGAAAAGCGGAGTCATTGGAATTTCAACTTCCAGTAAGGAGCTCTGGCGCTGGCAGGATGAGAATATGAGTTAGCAACCTGCCTTCACAGTTCATTTGAAAGATGGGTGAGGGGTTCAATGGTTATTATACAGCTAGATACAGAAACCTTGCTAATGCGCCTGCTGCTGGCTGCATTACTTGGCGGTTTGATCGGTTGGGAGCGTGAGCGGAGAAATAAGCAGGCTGGTTTAAAGACGCATCTGCTCGTGGCTGTGGGGTCTACATTAATTATGCTTACATCCATATACGGTTTTGATAATTCGCTGATTAATCATCCGAATGCCCGATTTGATCCGGCGAGACTGGCTGCCCAAGTGGTGAGCGGTATTGGTTTTCTGGGGGCGGGTGCGATACTGCGGCGTTCCAATCATATTATTTCAGGTCTCACGACTGCGGCTACGTTATGGGTCGCGGCAGCTATTGGTCTTAGTGTGGGGTCAGGTTTTTACTGGCCTGCGGTAATCACGACGGCTATCGTTTTATGCAGCACCCTGATACTAAATAAACTGGAGTCCAGATTTTTGTTCATCAAAAAATCCGGAAGTTTGCGTATTACGATTGAAGCGGGAGACCAGCCGGTTCAGGTCAGTAAGATTACATCACTTTTGCAGAAATCAAACATGTCGGTGGAGCAAATGATCGTAAATGATGATGGGGCTGAAGAAGACTCATCGAAAGTAACGATGGAATTTCGGGTGTTTTCCTTTAACAGCAAAGGGATCGATACTTTATTTGAAAGATTGTGGGAGGTCGAAGGTATTAAGCAGGTCCGCATGAATTGGAGGGATAAAGAATAGCAGGTTTGTTGAAGTGCGCTTAAATAACGTAGGTGATGGCACAAGGCTGCCATGATCCATAAACGAATGTAAGCGTTTACATTAAATTGGGAGGTAGATTATGAGGAATTGGATGAAGAAATGTACCGTTTATACCTTATCGTTTATTTTGATTTTAGGAAACATGACATTTCTAACACCCTTTGAATTTGCAGAAGCCTCAGTGAACACGGAACACGGTACAGATACGGTACCTCCTGCAGCTCCGAGCGGACTTTCGGCAATGCCGGGTGATCAGCAGATCACGTTAAACTGGGGGGCTAATCAAGAGGAGGACATGGCGGAATACCGGATTTATGTCGATGGAGTAAAACATGGAACTGTTACGTCCTCGGTATATACCTACAATGTGTCGCCGCTGGAAGCGGGACGGGAATATGATCTTGCGCTGAGTGCCGTGGACGGATCCGACAATGAATCGGAAAAAGTTACGGTGAAGGCAATCCCTGCAGGAGCTCTTCCGGTCACTGTTCCGAATCTGCTCATTACAGAGCTGGTGCCTGATACATCCAATTTTGTGAGTTATGATGCTTTTGAATTTATCGAACTATACAACGCTGGCGATGGGGCAATTGATCTGAAGGATTATCGGATATTATCGGATAAATGGAATAAGGTCATCGATACGTCAATTGTCATCGGGGCGCGGGAGAGTGTTGTGTTCTGGACCCGGAGAGCGGAGATCGAGCCGCTGACTTGGGAAGCATTTAATAGCTATTATTTCACCTCTTACACCAGCAAATATGTGCCGAATGAACGGTCGTTCATCATCGGAAACGTTGGAGGCCTTGTAAACAGCGGCACACAATCGGTCGTTTTGCAGGACTCTGCCGGAAACGAGGTGGTAAGGGCGCCTTATATAGGCGGCGATGTGGCGGAAGGCAAATCGATTACGTTCACTTATCCTGAGGAAGGTAGTAAGCAGATGAGGCAGCTCGCTTCCAAACAGCAGCCGACACCAGGATGGGTCATTGAAGGGCAAGCACCTCCAAGAGAGAAGGATGATCAAGCGCCTATGAAGCCGACCGGATTAAATGCCGAGGCAGGTAACGGAATAGTCAAGCTTACTTGGGATCCGAATACCGAGCCGGACATTGAACGGTACAACATTTATAAAGACGGTACCTTGGAATTTTCTGTTCCGGCGGATCAACAAATTTTTGAAGTGTACGGTCTGACCGGGAATGTAGCGTACAACTTCGAGGTTACGGGTGTAGACCGCTCGGATTTGGAATCACCGAAGTCGGATGTCGTAACTGCTACCCCTTTCCATCAGAAGGTCACGCAGGTCGAGCGAACTCCGAACCCATTAGACAGCAAGTATAAAATGCTGTGGGACATAAGCGGAGTGGGGCCCGTCATACCTGGACTGAAACAGGATCTGGTTCCGCAAGGGCTTGGTTATTATAAGGAAAAGAACTGGATTCTTGCGGTTTATTATATGGATGATGGAAGACCGGGAACCTTGTCTGTTCTGGATGAAGCTAGCGGTAAGCTCTTGAAGTCTGTCGTCTTGATGAATGAGGATGGAACACCTTATACCGGGCATGCGGGCGGTGTTGCCGTCAGTCCTGGATATGTATGGATTGCTTCCGGGGAGTTTCTGTTCCAGATTAAGCTGGAGGATCTGGTAAAGGCTGAAGACAATGGAGAAATACAGTTTATCGATTCTGTACCCGTTCCTGTTCAAGCTTCATTCAACTATTTTGCGGATGGCGTACTGTGGGTTGGGGAGTTCTACGAGCAGAAAAGTTACCCAACGGATGCGAGCCACACTATGACCAATAGAACAGGTGAAACGTATTATGCCTGGATGGCAGGATATGAGCTTGATCAGACGACAGGCAGTATCTCTTCTGAAGACTGGATTCCGGGTTCAACTACACCGGCTACTCCTGATAAGGTGTTATCCATACCTGGTAAGGTGCAGGGAGCTGTTGTAAGAGAAGACGGCGTCATCTTGAGTACTTCATGGGGCAGAGGAAATGACAGTTTGCTCTATTGGTACAACAATCAGCTTAAAGAGAGTGCCCATGCTACAGCAGCCATCAATGGCCGTGATGTACCGGTATGGTTCCTGGATACTCAGGCCGAGAAAGAGCATAACTCCCGACTTAGCATCGTGCCGATGTCCGAGGGGATCGTCGATGTGGATGGTGAGCTGTACGTTCAATTAGAATCCGGTGCAACGAAATATCGATATACAACGACTTATATTATGGACCGGATGGTTAAAATCAACCTGAATCGCTGGGCAAAGTATGGTCTAGAAGAGCCGCCGGTTGATCCGGGAATTCCTCAAGTGCTGATCTCCCAGTTTATGTACGACGTACCGGGGACTGATGACGGGGCGGAATACATTGTGATCAAGAACTATGAAGAGAAGCCAGTTGATATTAGCGGATTTATGATTGGAGACGGCATCAATCAAACTAAAGGAGAAGGCATGGCGGCTTTTCCTCCGGATACGATCATAAATCCCGGACAAGAAATTATTCTATCGCAGTCAGGTATACGCTTCAAGCAGATTTACGGTACTGTACCGGACTTTGAAACGCCTTGGATCGGGGTGACCCGACCGGTGGATGATCCTGATATTCCGGATTTGCTGCCAACAGACTGGTCGACGGGAATCATCCAGTTGGCTAATGGCGGAGATGAAATTCTGTTGATGAACGCCAAGGCCGACATTGTGGATTTTGTGCCTTATATCATCGACCGGACATACCGAGATGTTTTTTATAAGGCGGTAACGGCAACGGCACCGGGAGATGGAAATGCGATTCATCGGATAGGTAGAACCGGAAGTCTTCCGGCTGATTTTGCCGCAGCGCCGCCATCGCTCGGAGATCGTCCAATACCGCTTCCGACCAGTGACAACTTGCTGATCACTGAGGTCATGTATGATCCGTTGTTTGACGAGGTCTTGGGCGAATTTGTGGAGATAACGAATATTTCTGATCAGGATGTCGATATTAGCGGTTACTATTTGGGTGATGAGGAGACAGAAGGTCAAGCGTCACCTGATGGGATGTTCAATTTTCCAGCAGGAACAGTCATCAAGCCTTATGAGGTGTTACTCATTGCACGCAACGCTAAAGGAGTCGAGGATCTTTACGGAAGGAAAGCGGATTTTGAATTGGAGGATTCGGATTCTTCAGTCGCGAAAATGGAGCCAAACTGCAGCTGGGGCTGCGGCACAATGCAGCTTGCCAACACGGGAGATGAGGTCCTGCTGCTCGACCGGAACAAAAAACTCGTTGACGCCTTTGTATACAAATCTGGAATGTACATGGGGATAAAAGCTCATCGCGGTGTGAACAGCGGCCACTCGCTCGAGAGGATCAACGGAAAAGATACGAAAAACAGTGCCGCCGATTTTGTGGATCAGCCCCGTCCGACACCAGGTGTACTGTTGTTTGGTCCTCAGGGAAGAGAAGATCTGATTCCTGTATCCGATCTGAAGGACAACGTTCTTCAGGTTAAGGAACCACAGAGTGCCGTCGCCGCAGCACCGACCGTTATCGATGCTTCCAACGGCATGCCGGATGAACTTCCTGGAAATATCCCTTCATTTCTGATTCAGGTTCGTTGGTCAGGTAGCGAATTGTATGCAGCCAATCGGAAGATGTCACTCTCGGCAGCACTGGACCGTATTCATGGAAGGATGCTTCCTGTTATTGAAATCAATGAGAATAGCATGGTTCAGCCACTTCATCAGCTTTTAAGTGCCCGTGGAATGACAGATGTGCTTATTGTTTCAACAAACCCGGACATTATTAAGCAGATCAGAGGGTTGAATGATGAATATCGGGGCGCTGTTCGATTTGAAGATTCAAAGCTTAGTAAACAGGATATAAAAGAAATTGTTCGTACCGTGCGCCGAAGCACGGGGGTGGTTGCACTCATTGATCAGCAGGCTTTGACCAAGGAACATGTAAGAAGTCTGTTTGTCCGTTCTGTATCCGTTTGGGGATACGATGTGAAGTCGGAGAGTGAGGCTCACCGCCTGATCTCGATGGGCGTATCAGGGGTTGAAGCATCAGATTCAACAGCAGTTGCTGCAGCACTAGGTAAGTACGATGTTACAGACAGTATTACACAGCAACCGATCATTGTGGCTCACCGCGGTATGAGCGCATTGGCACCCGAAAATACGATGCCCGCTTTTGAGCTTGCGGTAGAGAAGGGTGCAGAAGTGATCGAGTTGGATATTTTGGAGTCCAAGGATGGTGAACTTGTTCTAATTCATGATTATACAGTCGACAGGACAACCAACGGGAAGGGTAGGGTGAGTGAGCTTACCTTGGAACAGTTGAAGAGTCTGACTGCGAATAAAACGAACAATCCGGACTGGCAAAAAGAATATGACAAGTATCCGGATGCTAAGATCCCGACACTTGAGGAAGTACTGACCTTTGCCAAGGGTAAAAATGTGGTCCTTGCTCTTGAAATGAAAGGTTTCGGTCATGAGGATAAAGTAATTGATTTGGTTGAGAAGTATCATATGGAGTCGGATGTTTATGTGACAAGTTTCAGTCAAGATGTGCTGCAGCGGGTTGAACTGGAGAATCCGGAGATCGGCAGAGGTTATACTCTGGATGGAGGTAAACCATCTCCGGCGGAAGCACTTCAGGACGCAGAAAAGGTTGTTACGGATCATGTACAGCTTGGAACGTTTTATTTTGCGAATTATTCCATACTCACACCCGAGTTGATAAGCTACGCCAAACATCGCGGACTTCCGGTCATTGCCTGGACCATTAACAACAAGCAAGGACTTCAGGATGCTGTAAGTATGGGGATTACCGGGTTAATTACCGATTATGCACATTGGATGGACCAAGTGGCTGTAAACATATCCAGCGGGAAAGATTCCTATGAGTTGAAAGTGGGAGAATCATTATCTTTGGAAGATATGAACGCTTTGGTTCATTTTAAAGCTATGGAGCCCGTTCCATTTACAGGTGGCATGCGAATAGTTACCGGCAATGAGGGAGCAGTGTCTCTGGAAAACAGCGGGGGAATTAAAGGACTAAAGCCAGGAACGGTATCAGTGCAATTGTATCTGGACTATAAGCCGTTTAGCATTCCGGTTGATGGAGATCCAGTCGTATTAGACAATACTTGGCGTATGTATTCTGAACCCGTAACGGTAATAGTGAAAAAGGGTGATGGAGGCAATCCCGAAGGACCCGGAAATCCACCGGAAGAACCGGGTTCGTCTGCCCCTTCTACGGGCGGAATAAACGTACCGCCACAGGGAACCGATTCGACGAAGAAAGAATTGCTTGAGCCGACTGAACAGGAACGTAAGGCTGCAAAAGGAAGTTTTACACTTACCGGAGATCAGCACACGTTGATCATTCCTGCGGAGTTCAAGAGCTGGCTTAACACAAATCAGCTTCAAGTACAACGTGATGGGTTTGTACTTACTATCCCTGAGGCCGTTCTGGAAGGTGCTTCCGGAATGATTGACCCGTCTTCAGGAGCAGCTGCGAAAGTAATGATCTCTATCCATCTCCTGGACGCTGAACAAAGTAAACAAGGAGCGGAGCAGTTAGGTCGCCAAGCTTCTGCTGATGTTAAGGCTGTCTCAAGGATGGCAGAATTTCAAATGAAAGTTGTCACGAAGGATGGAGTAACCATTCCAATTGGGGAGCTGAAACAGCCTGTGACAATCAAATTGCCGCTTAACGACAATACGGATCCTTGGCTGGTTGGTTTGTATCATACCGCGGAGGATGGCCGATTCAAGTACGTTAATAGCCGGATAACTGACGAAATTCTGGAAGGGCGAACATCCCTCCTCGGTAAATACACAGCTCTGGAATATCGTAAGACCTTTACGGATGTTCCAGAATCTTTCTGGGCGGCTAAGGTGATCCAGCAGCTTACGGCTAAACATTTGGTGGAAGGTACGGCTGTGGATCGGTTTTCCCCTCAAGACAAAGTAACCCGTGCTCAGTTCGTAACGCTGCTGGCCAGAGCGCTGAATTTGCAGGGTGGGCAAAAGATGCCATTCTCTGATGTGCCTACGGGACAGTGGTATACAGGACCTGTGGCAGCAGCACATGAAGCGGGTCTGATCGAGGGCGTTTCGGCCAGCAGGTTCGCACCGAACCAGACGATTACCCGTGAGGAGATGGCCGTCCTTATGGTGCGCGCTTATCAATATGTATCGAAGGAAAACGGTACAAACGCCCAGCAGATACGTTTTGCCGATGAGGGTGACATCAGCGCCTGGGCACAGGAGTCCGTTCGAAAAGCTGCTCAACTGGGACTGATGCAAGGGCGCAAAGATGGTAATATGGCGCCCAAAGCAATGACAACCCGGGCTGAAAGTGTGCAGGCGCTATACAATTTAATAACATCTTTAAAACGGCTTCCTTAAAGCCTAACAAGTAATAAATGCAGAAGATGGATCTGACAATAATGAGATGATTGGTGGAACATTTCCAATGTATACTAAGCGCATGACGAAGTCTGGAATATGGTTTTTGTCAAAGGAGAAGGAAGGGTGATTAGATGTGAAGAAGTTACCCGGCGTGTTGGCAATAGTCCTCGTGCTGTGCTTGACGTTATCTGGAAACAGTAGTGGCAATACAGCCGCTTTTGCTGCAGTTGATCCCAAGCCTGTAGAAATGATCTCTATAAAAGTGAATGGTGCGCAGCAGTTAGGAGAAGCATTTATTCGCAATGGCCGTATAATGGTACCTCTGCGAACCGTCTCGGAGGCTATGGGTGCCAAAGTGAAATGGAATGCATCAAAGAAATCCGCTTCGGTAGTAAAAGGTAAACATAGCTTTGAACTTTCGGCCGGACAGTTGAAAGCACTGCGAAATGGTAGCCCGATTGTGATGGATACAGAACCAGTTATGAAAGAAGGACATTTGTTCATTCCACTGCGATTCTCGGCAGAAAGTTTGGGCGGTACTGCAAAGTGGAATAGTTCAACGAGAGAAGTCAATATATATCCAGACCTGACTCCTGAACAAGCGAAGCAAGCGGTGAAAGAGTTGGCAGACCAGGTTATTCAGTCTCTGAAGGATCAGGATATTGAACAACTGGCTAAGCTGTCCCACTCGAAGGGAGTAACCTTCTCGCCGTACGCATATGTTGACCGTACAAAGGATGTTACTCTCAGTAAAGAAAAACTATCTGAAGGCTTTGAGAATAAAAAGACGTATCAGTGGGGCAAGTTTGACGGCAGCGGTAAACCAATATCCATGAGCTTTGAGAACTACTATAAGAAGTTTGTTTACAGCCAGGACTTTGCCAAGGCCCCTTACGTTGGGTATAACGAATCGAAGAGTCAAGGGAATACGATTAATAATGCGAGCAAAGTCTATCCTGGAGCGGTGTTCGTTGAATATTACTTTGATGGCATTAACCCTGAATACGGAGGGATAGATTGGCAGAGCCTTCGTCTCGTGTTCCAAAAAGAAGGCAGCAGCTGGGTATTGTCCGGCATTATACATGATGAATGGACCATTTGATAGACTGAAAGAGAGGCTCTTATAGATCGATAAGGGCCTCTCTTTTTAATGTGCACCCAGCATGGGCGCCATCCTTAGGGTGAAAGTCCTGAATGGTGGCTTTCTTTTAGTACTACTCAGGGGAGATCACCATAGGAAGCTGCATAGGCTCCCTTTCTTCCACATACATCCGCTCTCCGATGACGCCTTGCTCTTCTAGCTGTTTTAACTTGGCTCTAGCCTCAGTTTCAGTCGCATAATACCCTGCTTCAACAAAAAAAGTACCTTCTCTATCCTTTAATATCCGAATGTTTTCCCATCCCAACAACGCTTCTTCAGCAGCACCTTGTGTTTCGCCATACGGATGAGAAGCCGTCCGCAGCGAATATACAGGTTGACGTTGCTTTTCCTTAGCGTCATCAGGTGTAATCGTTATGACTACCTGCGCTGGATCTGCGTATTCTTTTACATCATAAGTTATCGCTTTATTGAACGTCACATTGAATCGAATTAAAGAGTCGTCCAGCGTAATAATTTCGTAAGCGTCTTGAATGTATTCGCTCTTCTTTAATGTTTCAAAGTCTTTAACTGCGGAAAATGCTCGCGCACCGCCCACTGAAAAGGTCATCGTATTCGGATACTCCGTAAATTTGACATGAAATGCGTTTACCTTCTCCTGCGTTTGGTTCTGCTTCGTAAAATTCAACGTAATCGTTTCATTGCTGCCTTGCTGTCTTAATGTGATAAAACTAACGTCCGTCGAATCCTGTATCGTACCGCCTTCGGCACTGCCTTTGTTGAATTGCAGTATTTTCACCAGTTTGCCAAGACCGGGTACATCTTCCAGACTATTTGCAAAGGCCGGCATCGTGTTTACACTAATTACGAATATCGCCAATACTGCAGCGGTGCTTGCACTCATCGTCTTCATCCAACGGTTTCTTGTTATTGTACGTTTCCGCTGACTCTTTCCTCTTTCAATCGCCTGCTGCGTAACAGCAGCAAGCTCTGCTGGAATCTCAATATCATGATAGGTTTGTTTCAAACGACTAAGCTCCTTATCCAAGAAATTCACGCTCCCCAAGGTTTACTTTTAATTTCTCTAACCCACGGTATATGATGGACTTTACCGAGCTAATAGGCGTATTCAGCACCTCTGCAACTTCCTTGATCGTCAAATCTTCAAAGTACCGTAGCATAAGTACCGTTTTTGATTTTTCATCAAGCTGTTCCAATGCCTCGAGCAAATCTAGCGCATCGTCTCTTCCTGCCTGCGTGTAGCTGCCTTCGTGCTCCTTATCCATATACACAACTTTTTTAGATTTGCGAATATAGTCTAGTGCGCAGTTTACAGCAATTCTCGTCAGCCACGTGTTAAAATATTGCGGCTGCCTTAACTTGTGTACTGAGATAAAGGCACGATATACAGCCTCTTGTACAATTTCCAGCGCATCTTCTTTATTTCGTACATATGTGTACGCCATCCGGTATACACTTTCTCTTCTTTCTTCTATTAGCAAGGTAAAGCTGTCCTCGTCACCGGCAATCGCTCTTTTTGCTAGTTCGGTTTGATTCACGCGGTTACACACCCTCCTTCTGAATGTATGTGTTTATGACAAACCCGCAGTGCATAGGCACTGCGGGAATATGTCATTACTTCACAGGCATAACCACTTTATTGGTGATCTTTCCAGTAGCTTGATCTACTTCGAACAATTCAACTGTGAGCGGCTTGTCACCGGATAATTTGCTGACAGGGATTGAAATTTTTCGGGTAAATGTTCCCCACTCTGGGCCACCTTTGGATGCTGTTCCGAAGCCTGTTGCTACAATCTTATTACCTTGCTTGACCGCATATTGATAAGTTCCTTCATGTACGCTTGCTTCGCCTTTTACAGTGTAAACGACAGCTGACGATGTTACTTTTGTATTACGAAACACCTGATTTTGTTTTGCTTCGCCGATCTTATTCATAGGAACTGTAAGTTTGTTTACGCTAGCGCCAGTAGCTTGATCTATTACAAACAGTTCAAGTGTCATCGGCTTATCACCGAAAAGCTTGCTTTTCGGAATGGAGATGTATTGTGAGAATGTTCCCCACTCTGGACCACCCTTTGATGCTGTTCCGAAGCCTTTTGCTACAATCTTATTACCTTGCTTGACCGCATATTGATAAGTTCCTTCAAATAAACTTGCTTCACCTTTCACCGTAAATGTGAAAGCCGACTCCATTACTTTAATGTTACGGAACATTTTTTGCTGCTGTTTAGCAGTTGCTTTTTTAACGTGCTGCTGTGTAACGGACTTTGGTTGTGCTTGATCTGCCAAAGTCGTGTTCATAAAGCCCGCGAAAGCGGAACCTGTCAAAATAGTTGCTGTTAAGAGTGCGATTGTTTTGTTTTTCATCATTTTATATACTCTCCTTTGCGTAGCTTACAGCCTAATTTGTTTTTTTATTTTGTAGCTTCATGATGTTTACATAGGTTAGACGCAGAGAGATATCAAAAGGACGCAAAAGCTTAAGGAAATATTGTCCTTGAAAACTACTATAAAAACAATAAGTAAGGAATTAGGAAGTTATTCGAAAAAAAATTCTTGCAATTTTTAAACGAACGGGATATACTCTTAATTACGGTAATTGAAACATCCTCTTAAACAAGAGAGTGTTTTTGATTCCGGAATCAAATCTTCATCATATTTATGAGGAAGATACATACTTGCGGTCGTGGCGGAATTGGCAGACGCGCACGGTTCAGGTCCGTGTGGGCTAACCCCCGTGGAGGTTCGAGTCCTCTCGACCGCATAACCTTAACAATGAACGAGCTCTTGAACTTGTCTTTCCGACAATTCAGGGGATTTTTGTATACTCGGGATTTGCAATGTACTGCTAATGACTTGCGCCGAAGAAATCTTCGAGCTGTAATCGAGATGAGCATAAATGTTTGCGGTAGTGAAATAATGGCTATGCCCCAGACACTCCTGAATTTCCTTCAAGCTGACACCGTTAGCAAAAAAAAATGCTGGCACAACTATGACGAAGATCATGAAATCGAATCCGTCGCAAGTTATGCTTCTTAAGGACGAGCGGATAATGTTGTGTCCATATACCCCAAGTCATGAATTTGAAATAATTGATTAAGAAAACAGAGATCCTGGAATTGACTTTATACGTGATAACTTTTACAATAATGAAAATAATCAAAGGAGCGATAAAACATGGCCTTTCTACAACTGTATTGATTCATACACATATTTTAGAAAAATGCACTCTGGTTGAGGGCATATTTGCTATGTGTATGGGTTAGATATGTTGTAGAAATCTTTTCGTTCTACGGGATATTTATGCCAATTTGAGTACACGGAGCAGCAGTCTGTGTACTTTTTTATTTGGAGGGATTTACATGATGACATTACTTTTTTATTGATACGAGCTTAGCAAGCTAAGCTCGTATCGATGAAGAATCGATACGCTAATTTTAGGAGGTATCGATCAAAATGGAAAAACAGAAATGGAAACGAATATTTTTCGCATTATATACAGGTCAATTTTTTTCTTTGCTGAGTAGTGCTGCTGTTCAGTTCAGCATTATTTGGTGGTTAACAGATACAACCGGTTCACCGCTTGTGTTGGCAGTGGCAGGGATGGCAGGGTTTTTGCCACAAGCGTTGATTGGCCCTTTTGCAGGAACAATTGTTGATCGCTATTCTCGTAAAATGATGATGATTTTGGCAGATATGACGGTTGCAATAGGCAGTTTGTTTTTATTTGTAATGATGTATTTCAACGATTTGAGTAATGTGCTAGTTTTACTCGTCTTAGTTGTTCGCTCACTTGCGACTGCCTTTCATATGCCGGCCATGCAAGCTTCTGTGCCATTACTTGCGCCTGAAGAGCATATGACAAAGGTGGCAGGCTGGGGACAGATGATCAGTTCGATAACCAATGTTGCAGGACCAGCAGTGGGTATGGGCTTGCTTGCCGTTAGTTCGCTGGAGTGGGTACTGCTTTTAGATGTTTTAGGTGCTGTTATTGCTTGCAGTATTTTACTGTTTATTCGCATTCCCAGAGTTTCAAGAACAGAGGAGCAGGGGGCTAACAGTTTTGTAAGGGAAATGAAAGAAGGGTATTACGCCATTGTGAAGCATCCCTTTATTCTAAGGCTAACTATCTTAATGACTGCTGTAGCTGTCCTCTATATCCCGGTAGGAACGTATTTTCCACTTATGGTACGGAATCATTTTGAAAAAGGGGTCGTAGAGGCAGGTATTGTTGAAACTGTCTTTGCAATTGGATTAATTGCTGGAGCTTCGCTTTTAGGTACATTAGGAGATCGTTTTAATAAAATCAAAACGATGGCAGCCGGTATGATGTTGATGGGAATTGCTATATTCATTTCAGGTGTACTCCCGCCGTCAACCTTTTATGTATTTGTTGTCCTAAGTGGCTTAGTTGGTTTATCCGGCCCGTTATTTTCGGCTCCATTCTACGCTTATATTCAAACAGAAATTGAACCGCATTTACTTGGGCGAGTGTTTAGTTTTATTACAAGTCTTTCGTTGCTTGCAACGCCTATTGGGTTAGGTTTGGCCGGAGTATTCACGGAATTAACCAATGTAGCACTATTATTTACGTTGGCAGGTTTTCTGATTATTTTGAATGCAATACTGACTATGAGAGTGAAATAGGAGGAAAGAAACATGCAATTTTTATTATTCTATTGATACGGGCTTGAATTATAAGCTCGTATCGGTCTTAGCTATCGGTACGAAATTACGAATTTCGGAGGTAGCGAACATGGAACAAATCTGTTTTGAATTAGAGAATATTGAAGTGACCTATTTAGATAAAGAAGTGTTGAACATTGAGCGATTGGCTGTACATCAATTTGACCGGATCGGCATTGTCGGGAAAAACGGCGCGGGGAAAAGTACCATGCTGAGATTATTGGCCGGGGAAATTGAGCCTACCAAGGGGAGAGTGAAGTCGCATGTGGAGAGTACCTATTTTAAACAAATCGAAGCTCCCACGGTGATCGAAGTGGACCCCGCCTTGATAGGCAGACTGTCGGTGCCGACCGAATCACCTCAGTTGAGCGGTGGTGAGCAGACCCGGCTGAAGCTAGCAGGGTTATTCACCCATTATCACGAGGCGTTGCTTATTGATGAACCGACGACTCATTTGGACAGGGAAGGCATCGACTTTCTGCTGGACCAATTACGGTACTATTACGGCGTACTGATCATGATTAGCCATGATCGTGATGTGCTGGATGAGTTGGTGACGACCATTTGGGAAGTGGCAGATGGAAAGGTCAAGGTGTATAACGGGAATTATAGCGATTACGCCGAACAAAAGCTCTTGGAACGATCTCAGCAGATGCAAGAGCATGAGCAGTACGTGAAAGAAAAAAGCCGTTTGGAAAAAGCCGCTCAGGAAAAAATGAAAAAAGCTGAAAAAATTGCCCAGGGCGCAGGCCTGTCGAGACGAGAAGTGAACGCCAAACCCAATCGGATGTCCGAGACGAAATCGAAAGGGACGAGTCAAAAGGCGATGCATCGTGTGGCCAAGGCCATTGAACAGCGGATGGAGCAACTACAGGAAGTCGAGGCAGTGCAAGAGGAACGGCCTATTGTATTTCGGCAGGTGGAGGTATTGAAACTTCATAACAAGTTCCCGGTAATGGCGGATCGGCTCACGCTCCAGGTGGAGGGCAAACGGCTGCTGGATGAAGTCAACTTCCAATTTCCGCTTGGACAGAAAATTGCCATTACTGGGGCAAACGGATCGGGCAAGAGTACCTTGCTTCATCATATTGCCTCCAA
Source organism: Paenibacillus uliginis N3/975 (assembly GCF_900177425.1). NCBI lineage: Bacteria > Bacillati > Bacillota > Bacilli > Caryophanales > Paenibacillaceae > Paenibacillus > Paenibacillus uliginis. The sequence continues at coordinate 1,599,441 of NZ_LT840184.1, forward strand.
CGGGAAAGGGATTATCCTTTCTCCCAAAGTGCAGATCGGGTATTTTCAGCAATTGAGCTATCAAGTGGCAACCGACGAAACGGTCTTTCAATTTGTGAAAAAGCGATCGGAATATGATGAAGGGTTTCTGCGCAGTGTCCTGCACGCAATGCAATTTGACGGTACGGATATTCAGAAAAAAGTGAAATCACTGAGCGGCGGCGAAATGATCCGCCTTCAGCTTTGCCAGTTGTTTTTAGGCGAATACAACCTGCTGCTGCTTGATGAACCAACGAACTTTTTAGATATTCGTGCGATTGAGGCATTGGAGCATTTTATTCATGCGTATGAAGGAACCATCATTTTTGTTTCTCATGACCAGAGCTTCATTCTAGAAGTGGCGGACATTTGTTACAAGATTGAACGAAAAAAAATGGTGAAAGTCTCTTTAGATTAACCCGGAAAAGTGCTAAAAGCCGCAGGTGCCTATGCACAAACTCTCGTTTTTTAACAGTAAGTATCAAATAAAGCCTACCTACTCGAAGCGTATAGTACTTAGAGCCGGTAGGCTGTTTTTCTGCTATCGATAGGCTCTTTGTTTGCCATGTCCGTTAATGGCCCGAGATCAGCCTAAGATTTTTTCTTAGTTTGCGCCTTATTTCTCGTCTTTGCCGCAGCATTGATGGTTAGTAAGCCGAGGAAGGGTTCGTATCGATGATGATGTAGTCATAGTTGGCTTTCATCCATGGATCCTGGGGGCTTTTATTTATATACTTGCTATATGAGAACTGTACAGTTTTTTATTGAAGACGCAACATCGATCAGTTTTATCGCAGAGGGAGGCAGATGATAATAGCCGGCGGTTACGATAAACACATATTTTACGGTAATAGTATTGAGATACATAGGCAGGATGAAGAGTGTACGATATTTAAGATGAAGGATGATAGCGGTACAGGCGTCATGACGAGCTACGATGTGTTTCCCGGCACTAAGCTCATGTATAATGATTTTCAAATGAAAAGCTGTTTTTCCGAGTTCCGGCCGAATGCACAGATGCTTACGATTAATCATTGTCGTGAAGGTCGGATTGAATGTGAAGTTCAAAATGGTTCTTATATGTACCTAGATGAAGGAGATTTGCAAATCAGCACGAAAAATCATCCTGATCAGACGTTTGGATTTCCGCTGAATGAATATAGAGGCATTACTATCGGTATTTATCTGGATGAAGCCATGAAAGCATCTGCTTCTATATTTGAACCATTTTCAGTCGATCTGCGTTTGCTGTGTGCAAAGTTTTGCAATGAAGACCGCTCATTTCTAATGCGAACTACAGAACCGATCCGACAAATTTTCACAGAGTTGTATGCTGTTCCAGAACTGATCCGAATTCCGTATTTTAGAATTAAAATTATAGAGCTGCTGCTCATTTTAAGTGCCGTAGACGTTTCCGAAGATGGGGAAAGCCGCCCCTATTTTCCTAAAAAGCAAGTGGAGACGGTGAAAGTGATTATGGAATATATTCGTAAGCATTTGGATCGGCATATGACATTGCAAGACTTATCAAGTCGATTTAATATTTCGCAAACGGCGATGAAACTGTGCTTCAAGGCTATTTACGGGCAATCCATCTATGCTTACTTACGAAAGTACAGAATGGAAAGGGCTGCCTATTTACTGAGACACAGCGACGATACTATAACGATCATCGCAGGAAAGGTCGGCTATAGCAATCCGAGCAAGTTTGCAGCGGCATTTAAAGAGATTAAAGGGATGACACCAGCCATGTATCAGAAAGACGTTGTCCGAATGGAGCATACTCAGACGGATTGGAGCGGTTAAACCGCTCTTTTTTTATTTATGATATTAACTATGTAAATGATATTGATTATCAATGAGAAAAAGGATGGTGGACGGCATGGAGAAAGATCTGGCTTATAGCAAGCTTGTACAGCGCAGGAGGGCTGTTTGGAATACAAAGGATATTTTGATCACAGGAATGATTGGCGTTGTGTTTGCTTTTGTTTTGCTTGCCGTGACGTTTGCTTATTTCCCGCTAGCTGCCATATTAGGTCCGGCGTATTCGAGAATAACGGACGGGATTTTTATGATTCCCGGTCTCATGGCTCTTTATCTCATTCGAAAACCTGGTGCTGCTTTCATTTCGATGACGATTGGCGGCCTTGTCATGCTGCCATTTTCACCCTATGGTTTAATCGGAATTGTATGGGCAGCCCTGGCCGGGGTTGAGTGTGAAGTTCCTTTTTTAGCGGTACTGTATAGAAAATATTCAACTCTGTTTTTGATGATAAGCGGCTCGGTCGCCACCATTTTAAGCACTCTTCTTGAATACCCCTTATACGGTCATGCGGCATTATCGATTGGAGTTCAAATCACCATGCTCGTGGTGAGTGCCTTAGGCGGAGCGATCGGTGGAATATTGTCCAAATTGTTGGCAGAGTCGATGTTGAAATTAGGTTTGTTAGCAGATTATCGCAGATCATCATTAGATCATACTTACAGGAAGTGAAACTCATGATTGAAATGCACGATGTTCGCTTTACTTATGCGGGAACAATCAAGCCTGTACTGGACGGCATAGATGTAATGATCGGCAATAATGAAACGGTTTTGCTGCTTGGTGCTTCCGGAGCGGGGAAAAGCTCGCTCGTGCTCTGTTTGAATGGCTTGATTCCTAATAGTATTTATGGGGAATTCAGCGGAGTCGTCCGAGTGGGAGGGAAAGATACATCGATAACGCCGATTGCGGAACTGGCAAGACAAGTCGGCATTGTTTTTCAGGATCCGGAAGCACAACTGGTCACCATGAAAGTGGAAGATGAGATCGCTTTTGGTATGGAAAATTTATGCCTGGATCCCAGCGAAATGGAGCGGAGAATCGAGGCGGCGTTACAGCAAACCGGTTTGTCGGAATTCAGGCAATGGCAGATCGACAAGCTTTCCGGAGGACAAAAACAACGGCTCGCTCTGGCCTCTGTATTATGTATGCAGCCGCGAATTCTCGTCCTGGATGAACCGACGGCAAATCTTGATCCAGAGGGCACGAGGGAATTGTTTGCCGTTCTGCGAAATCTTCGAAAGAGCGGCAATTATACGATTATCATGATCGAACATAAGCTTGACGATGTAATGGATATAGCGGATCGTGTCCTGGTCCTCGGAAAAAATGGAAGGATCATAGCTGATGGTCATCCTCGTAAAGTTTTTTATCACAAGTACGATGAATTAATACAAGAAGGCGTTTGGCTGCCATATAGCGTTAAATTCACCCATGAGTTAAGGAAACGGGGGATTGCCGTAGCCGAAAGTCCGCTTACCGTAAAAGAAACCATAAGCATGCTGGAAAGGATCCGCTTGACAGGCGAGACAGAGGAGCTTGCGCTCCAAGCTGCGACAGGAAGTGTCTCTAGTAGGATTGCTGAAGCTGCTAACCATACAGATACAGCGCATATCTTTGCGGAAGACATGCAGCCCGGCCTGGCAGCAGCGGAAAAGGAGCTTGCCATTGAAATCCGGCCGGCTGAATTCAAACGCAAGAATGAATGCATCTTGCAGCCCATGCATTTGTGTGTGCCCAAGGGTGACTTTCTGGCCATTGTTGGAAAGAACGGAGCGGGCAAGTCGACTCTGGCGCGCTACATGATCAAGCTGCAACAGGCGGGTAAAGGGGTCATCTATTTGCACGGACGCGATCTTGTGGAATGGTCTGTACATAACATAACGAAAGAGATTGGATATGTCTTTCAAAATCCTGAACATCAATTTGTCACGAATCGAGTGTTCGACGAACTGGCCTTTGGACTGAAAGGTATGCAGCTGTCTCCAGATGAAATTTACTCACGAGTTGAACAGATGCTGGATCGATTTGGGCTTAAGAAATATATCGACGCCAATCCATTTCAATTAAGTCATGGCGAGAAACGGCGTTTAAGCACAGCTTCCATGCTCATTACCGGGCAAAGACTGCTAATTTTGGATGAACCAACATTCGGACAAGATGGGCGCAATGCACATCAGCTTATGCAACTGATGAAGGAATTACAAGAGACGGGCCATACCATCATCATCATCTCGCATGATATGGGCTTGATTGCTGAATATGCCGATCACGCAGTAGTTTTGAAGACAGGCAGGCTAATCTTCCACGGAACGGTACAAGCATTGTTTGACCGGAAGGAGTTGCTTGTCGAAGCAGGCCTGAACTTGCCGCCATCTGTGGAAATCGAACGGCAATTTCGGGCGGTATCTGTATGAGTTATCTGCATCGTCTGAATCCCCTTAGCAAATTATTGGCAATAGGCCCGCCAGCCATTTTCCTGGCTTTGACGACCAATGTTTGGACACCGCTGCTGTTTATCATTCTAACGATAGGCATCACGCTTGTGCTGGGGAGAATTCCATTGATGCGTTATGCCAAAGTATGTGCGCCCATGCTGCTCATTGTTCTTGGATTCATTCTTCTGTATCCGCTCTTGGTCAGTGATCAGATCAACGAAGGCTCGGAACTATTATTTTCTTTCGGATTCGTTGAGGTATATGAATCGGGGGTATTATTTGGGTTAGCTACAGGATTAAGGTTGCTTGCCATGCTCGTTCTATCGCTGTTATTCACCTTAACGACAGACACAGCGGATCTTATTCGCGCGCTCATTCAACAATGGAGAGTAGGCTATCGCTTTGGATACGGTACAATGGCTGTTCTTCGTTTCATTCCTATTCTTATGCAGCAGTTTCAGCTTGTCAAAATGGCTCACCAGGTTCGTGGCTATACAGGGAAAGGGGCTCGCAGAATCATGGAACGAACTCAAAGATATGCACTGCCTCTCCTATCCTCATCCTTACGTCACGCAGAACGTATGGCCTATTCTATGGATTCGCGTGCCTTCGGAGCTTACCGAACTCGTACCTATTTTCGCCGATCATTAATGGCGAGACAGGATTTTTTCTTTATAGGAGCCTTTTGGATCGGATCAACCTTGGCAGTCCTCATCCTGTTTCAATTTGACATGCTTGGCAAGCTTTCTTTATTCAAGACATATCATTAGCGGATGTGAATAATATTAATGAAAAATTCAAATTGGGTTTCCATTGTCTGGTCGTTTGCCGATGCCTGTAAAAGTCGGCTGGCGCTCTCTGTAGCGTGTGCAATCATTAGTGTTGCTGGAGGAATTATCCCCTATTTCGGCGTCTACCGAATTATTAATTTGTTTATGACTCATGAAGTTCAGTTTCGTGACATTGTTTTTTGGGCTGGTGTTTGTCTTGGGGGCTATGGGGTGAAGATCATTTTTCATGCTGTTTCAACGACGCTAGCTCATCATGCAGCTTATCAAATCCTGGAATCCATGCGTGTTCGGATTGCTGAACGGCTAATGAAAGCTCCGTTAGGAGCTGTACAGAACCAATCGGTAGGAAAGCTGAAGAATGTCATGATCGATCGGGTAGAAACGATCGAGCTGCCGCTTGCGCATATCATCCCTGAAGGCATTTCAAACCTTTTATTGCCGATTTGCGTGTTTGCGTATTTGCTGTTTATCGATTGGCGGATGGCATTTGCAGCCCTGATAACCGTACCTATTGCAGCAATCGCCTTCGCTTATTTAATGAAGTCCTTTAGTAAGCAATATGCGTCTTACATGGAATCCAGCAATCACGTCAATAGTGTCATTGTAGAGTATGTAGAAGGAATTGAAGTCATCAAAACATTCAATCAATCATCGTCCTCTTATGAAAAGTTTGAGCAAGCCATTCAATCCTTTAAAGACTATACGCTGAGCTGGTTTCGAAATACCTGGAAGCTGATGAATTTCTCCAATGCCGTCTTACCTTCAACCTTGCTCGGTACTGTACCTATCGGGATGTATTTGTATCAGACCGGGACATTGGGTCCTTCTGAGCTGGCGATTTGCTTCATTTTATCCTTAGGGATTGTTGGACCGCTCACGAGCTTCACCTTATTTGTGAATAACGCGAAGACGATCGAATATGCCGTTATGGAAGTGGGTGGATTTTTACAGTTAGAAGAGCTGGAGAATGCATCAGAACAAGTCCAATTCGAGCAATACGGAGTAATCTTTAATGATGTTTCCTTTTCGTATTCAGCGCCTTCGAAAGACTCAGTGTTCGCACAAAACAAGGTGCTCAATTCGATCAATCTAACGTTTCCGGAAGGAAGCTTTACGGCACTGGTAGGCCCTTCGGGAAGCGGGAAATCGACCATTGCCAAATTGATTGCGAGGTTTTGGGATGTAACGGACGGGGAGATTTCGATTGGAAATGTTCCGCTCAAACAAATTCCCCTGGATCAATTAGCGAATACCGTCAGCTTCGTATCGCAAGACAATTTTCTTTTCGATTGCTCCTTGATCGACAACATTCGGCTCGGCGATCCGAATGCGACAGATGAAGAGGTGATTGCAGCGGCTAAGGCCGCTTGCTGCCATGATTTTATCGAGCAATTAGAGCATGGCTATCATTCTCTTGCCGGAGAGGTAGGGGGCAGGCTGTCCGGAGGAGAAAAGCAGCGAGTAGCGATTGCGAGAGCAATGCTAAAAAATGCTCCCATTATCATTTTGGATGAAGCGACCGCTTTTACCGATCCCGAGAATGAGGAGAAGCTGCAGAGGTCGATTGCCGCTTTAACAAAAGGAAAGTCTCTGTTCGTCATTGCCCATAGATTATCAACGATTCAGCATGCGGATCAAATTATCGTGCTCAATCATGGACAGATTGAATCCACAGGAAGTCATAACCAGCTTCTTCAGACATGCGAATTGTACCGGCATATGTGGGAGGCCCATATCGGCGCAAAAGCATGGGCGGCGAGCAGCAGTGCCAAGGAGGTGCATGCCAATGGTTAGATCGATCCAGCGGTTGCTGAATTGGACGGGTACTCGGCGAAAGCGTATCTATATCGGGTTTGTCTATTCTTTTTTCCATACTCTCTTCACCGCCTTGCCTGTCATCATTGCCGCATATAGTTTAAAGCTGATTTTGGAAGATATGAATGGCAAGGAGTCCCTCGCGACAAGCTCTATCGTGTATATCGCCATTTCCATGGTGATCGCTGTGGCCGGCCGTTTTATGTTTGGCTATCTTCGTGCATCCACGCAAGAAAGTGTGGGGTATGAAGTGACGGCTGAACAACGAATTCACATTGGTGGACTCTTAAAGCGGGTATCATTGGGTTTTTTTCATCGTAAAAAAGCGGGAGATATTACTTCGGCTGTAACGACAGATTTATCCTTTATCGAAATGCACGGCATGAAGATGATCGATGTCATCGTAAACGGCTACATCAGTGTATTTACTCTAGTTCTGTGCTTGGCTTTTTATCATTATGCAGTTGCGCTTGTGGCTATTGCAGGCATAGCGTTTTCTGCACTATTCTTAAAATTGCTGCGCAGCAAAAGTGAAGAGAACGCGCCGATTCATCAGCAAGTCAAGGATCGCATGATTTCAGCGACGATTGAGTATATTCGGGGAATGCCTGAAGTGAAAGCCTATCATCAGCAGGGCGTTACGAAAGATAGTATTCATAAGGCGTATGAAATGAGCAAAGAGATCAATATCAAAATCGAAAAAAATTATATGCCGTACAATAGCCTGCATCTGCTCTCCCTTCATGCTGCTTCAACTGGCATCGTTGCCGTCTCAGCATGGCTGGCGATGAATGAAATCATTCCGTTATCGACGATGATCATGATGGTTATTTTTTCATTCGTGATCTTTAATCAGGTTGAAGCGATGAATAACGCCTCCCATGTATTGAAGGTGATTGACGCAACGCTGGACAAGCTGGAAGAGATGAATGAGACGGAATTTCTGGATAAGCATAGTAAAGAAATCCATTTGGAGAAATTTGATATTCAATTCACGAATGTATCGTTTGGCTATGAAGGGCGGCAGGTGATTCGGGACGTTTCCTTTACGGTTCCGGAACATACAACCACGGCAATCGTCGGACCTTCCGGAAGCGGGAAAACAACGCTATGCAAGCTGATCGCGAGATTTTATGATGTGGATCAGGGGCAGATCGAAATCGGCGGAGTAAATATCCGCGAGGTTACGAGTGAAAGCTTGTTGAAAAATATGAGTATCGTATTCCAAAAGGTATATTTGTTTCATGATACCATACTAAACAATATCCGCTTCGGAAAGCCGGATGCCACCTTGGAGGAAGTCGTGGAGGTATCTAAAAAGGCACGCTGCCATGAGTTTATTATGGCATTGCCGGATGGCTATGACACGATGGTTGGAGAAGGCGGATCAACGTTGTCGGGCGGCGAAAAACAACGGCTTTCCATTGCAAGAGCGATGCTGAAAGATGCGCCTATTATTATTCTGGACGAAGCAACGGCAAGTATCGATCCGGAAAACGAGCATGAAATTCAAGCAGCGATCAGTGCGCTAGTTGCAGGAAAGACGATCATTATTATTGCGCATCGCTTGGCGACCATCCAACATGCGGATCAAATTATTGTGCTTGATAATGGCGGAATCGCTCAAAGGGGAGCGCATGAAGACTTGATAAAAGGAGACGGAATTTATAAGAACTTTTTGCAAATAAGAAAAAGAGCAGAAGGTTGGAGTTTATGATTAATTGGTTTGATTTCAGACTTTAGCGTAGAATGAAACGATTCAATGGGGGTATTATCAGCGGGCGTTCCCTTGCGGGACATGCTCATGATAATGCCTTTTCCTTTTACGGCTTCCTGATAACTCATTCATCCCAATCGCGTACGCGGTTCAGGTTCTAGTGCCCGCAAGGGCGTGGAGGTTCGAGTCCTCTCGGCCGCAGCACTAAAGTTGTCAAATGACCGCTATATGCGTCTGCCTCGTAGTAAATCATCAATAAACAACAACTTATATCAAAACTTTCATTATCTTTTCATTTATCATTAATGCAAGGGTAAAGGGGGTGAACAATATGATGCAGGAGATGATAGATTGGATTGAAGACCATCTTTTTGATGATTTTTCTTTAATGAACTTAGGCAATGATATGGGTTATTCACCTTTTTACTGTTCTTTCAAGTTTCATCGAATGGCAGGAATCACTATTAAGAGATATATAGCACTTAGAAAAATATATCTATCTTCTATTGAACTTAAACAAACAAATCAAAAAACGATTGATATTGCGTTTAAATATGGGTATTCATCTCAAGAAGCTTTTACAAGAACTTTTAAACATATATTTGGTATCAGTCCGAATGCCTTTAGAAAAAATCCGCAGCCACTGCAATCCTATGTGAAACTTAATATGAATGGTATAAAGGAGGGTTTTAGGTTGGATATTTCACAGAAATTAAAAATTGAAACTTTACAGAGTAAAATCGCTGGTCAGTTTGATCAGGATATATTGAATATTTTAAATGGACAGATGATGTATGAAGAGTTTTATACACAGCAGCTAATGGGGAAAAGCGACTACGTTCCTTTTAATGAAGCCATGTGTTCCAATGATACCTGTTCCACAATATTCAGTGACGAATTTAATAAAATAAGAGCGTCAGGACATCAAGTATCTTTAAAGGATTATGAGAAAATTACCATTAACACTTTAAAACCTCTATTTGAAAAACAATACAAATGTATTGTTTTATGGTTTGGTGATGACATGTTTTGTCAGATGAATTTACTTACAGTACTAGCATATTTGAAACAAATGGGGTATAAAGGAAAAGTATACTATCATATGGTAAAGGAAACGACTTATGATGTAGAAGAAACTGAGATACGACTAGAAGGTTATAAAGAAATTTATGAACAGGTTTTGATTCAACATCGTATTCCTAATGTTCAACTAATGCCCGTCATGTATCAGGGAATAAAACTTTATTTGGACTATTTAAAGGAAGATAACGAAATTACAGCTTATATAAAAAAACATCTAGATAAGTCTCAGGATGACTTGCTGAAACATTTATTTCATCTTTTCCCGCAATACGGTCTGGGAGATGTTCAATATTTAAGAATCATTAAAACTATTGGAGAAGCATAACATTTTACTAGATAAAAAAGAGCATGTTTTGATAAAATTGAAAACGATTGGATAAATTTTTATATTGCATGGAGAGGGGCTTATCCTGTTCAATTTTGAACGGGAATTAAGCCCCTGAACCATCTTTACTTTTATGAGTTGAAGCGTTTTTACTTATTCAATGCTGTTCGATTGGGTTTAAAAGTGATCTTCCAGGCCTTTTAAAATTCCTGCTGCAAAATCAAGAGATGCTTCATACATGGGTTGGTCATCAAGCACTTTCATAGCGGCTGAATTCGAAATGTATTCAACTTCAACCAGTGCCCTTGGATAATTTTTGTTGGTTGGGTAACGAAGGACTCCTAAACTGCCAACGGCGGCTTTCGTGTCATCTTTTACTCCAATATTTTTCGTTCCGAGGTATTCAACAACTCTTTTCTGAAGCTTTTCTGCGAAAGCTTTGTCACCAGATCTAGTCTGTGCATAGAAGGTTTCTGTACCTTTAGCAGAAGTGCTGCCACTATTAAAATGGATACTGATCACTGCATCAACAGCGTTATCTTGACCTTTTTTCCATCGGTCATTTATTCCGACGGCAGTGTCGCTATTGCGAGTCATAATAACAGTTGCACCGGCACCTTCAATATACGACTTTGCTGATTGTGCAAACAGAAGCGCCAAATCCTTCTCATATTTTGTTTGTCCGTTTACTGTACCGCTGGCACCACTATCACTTCCTCCATGACCTGCATCAATAAGAATCTTTTTTCCCGATAAACTCATTTTTCTCATCCTTTCGCTTTGATTATTTTTGAATCTATTAATGTACAGTGTGTTATCTATCTAGAAAAACAACCTGTTTTGATCATTTAGTTGAATAAAGGAGGGAAAGTATGAATAAAGTTTTATTGCTGATGTTCATGAGTTTATTTATTATTGCGGGTTGCAATAGCAACAGCGATAACCAAGTAACTGTTGAGCTGGATGAGCAATCTATGCTCATTTCTGGCTTGGATTTCACGATCTCAGGCCAAGTAAAAGGACTAAAGCAAAATTACTTTTTTTATCAAATAGAAGATGGACATGGATTTTTGTCTGAGGGAAAGATTGATGTGCAGAAGAATGGAACTTTTAAAACGAGCCTTGCAATAAAATCGCCCACGAATGAATTTGGAGAGCTTACATTCTATTCGGATGCAAATGGCAATGGGGTATTTGATGTTGAGCTTGATACTGAGCAACGTTTAGTTTCCTGCGAACTTACATTTCATAAATCTATTGTAATTCCGCTTTCGACAAACGAAGAAATGAATGAAAGCCAGAAGGAAGACACAGAAATAGTAACCACGCTCTACACAATAAATTTGAATGATTATAAAAATAGAAATGTAAGCGAAATTCCATTCTATTCTTTAGGTAAGATTGAATACATTACAGAAAAGACGGTTAAATCCTTTCAGGAAGGTCATCATCCCTGGTTAGGACATGCCGAAACATTCATTAGTATCAAAGCTTCCAATTTAGTTCCCCCAGCCTATAAAAAAGATAATGAGATAAAAAAAGAGTTCATTCAAATAAAAAAACAAACAGATAATCGTGCTGTAGCAACAATCAAGTTTGATGATAACTTTTTTTACGAAGTGACGGCAGAATCATCAGAGATGACGGGAGGTATTTTCTTTATAACAAATATCGAACTTCACATGCATATAAAAGAAAAATAGGAGGGGGGCTCCTCCTATTTTTAAGAGATAAGGAAGTAATAACATTGGAGTGAACAGCATCCTTATCTCACAAGAAAAACTATCGTTAAGCGCGGTTTATCTTCTTGGAGGTACGTCGATAGACGTTTTTCTTATGCCCAGCGCCACAAAGCATTATTGAGTGATCTAGTGTTGGCTGTACCAGTGACACCCAAGTCGTCCATGATCAATTTGCTCAAATCAATGATTGCGCCATTCACTGTATACTTGCAGTTCGATCCGCATAATTTTGAGCGATCTTTATCTTTATTGGTTTCGGCCCAAGGAACCGTACCCGTATTCCAATATGGATCTGCTAAACAAGTGCCGCAGGGAACCCAAGGTCCCACATCTTTTACCAGGGCTGTAACCGATTTACTTGTACCTGTATTATGAACAATAACATTATCGCTGCAATGACCTGTCTGAGGCAACGCAATATAACGAGAGGGCAAAGTTCCTTGACATGAGACCGTTGTATCATTAAATTCGGATGCTTTTCCCTTAAACCATACTCCGACCAGCTTATTTGCCTGGTCGCCATTCGATGCCTTCACGGTAATTTTTCGAGAACTGCCTGTTGCATAAACGGATGTAATATTAAGATTTGAAGACGTTCCCCGCCCTGAGCTCATGTTAATTGTTCCAATTGTGAATGCAGTGTCACTGGATGTTGAGTTTGCATAGACGGTCAGAGTGCTGTTATAAGCAGTATCAATTGTTCCGTTAGAATTACGAGCAATGACGGAAACGGTGAAATTTTGACGAGCAATGATGCTACCGGGATGAGTCCCCTCGGCTGTAACTACTTTTGGAACGGTGAGTTCTAATATTGCCATATTCCCCTACCTCCTTTTTTTGAAGAACGAAAAAATGTATTCAAGCCCCTGAGCCATTAAATCGCTCTTGTTCACTACATTGTTTGAACTCCCCCAAAAAACAACCAGTACTGCCATATTGATATATTTGTAAAAAAAACTTGTGATCGCAGAGGGTGGATGCTCCTCTTCTTGGTCACAAGCTTTTTCATATTCTCATATGAAATTCTAATCATTATTAATGATGAAATAATTTCCATTTTAGGATAACCTTAGTCTTAGAATGGTATAAGCACATAGACCTATATAATTCACTCTCTTTGTTTGTATCCACATAAAATGACCTTCAAAAAGACAAAATTTAAAATATTTGGATTGCAGGTTGTTTTTTTATGAACTTCCAGCAATGTAAATATATAGATAGTCTGAATTTGAGAGGGGGAGGTCCCATGGCAGTATCATGGCCATCACTTAATCATTCAAATGTAGAGAGAATAACAGTATCACCTCAAAAGTTTTTATTATTTTCCAATGATTTTATTGTCCAGCGTTTTTTTTCATATCCAGAACATTGTCTCCTTCTCAGTTTGTTCTTAAATGGTCAATCCCTGAAATACTGGAAGCAGTTAGAAAATGCATTTTGTGACTTTTATTTTGAAGTCAGGTTTACGAAATATTTGAGCTCTACGATAAAGTATGCTTTTATTGATTATCAAAGGAAAAAGGAGCGCAGAGAAGAACGAAATCCGGTAATTTTCGATATGGAATTGAATGAGGAAAATAATCAAAGTTTTGGCGAAAAATATTCACCTCAAAGCATTAATGATGAAGTTAATGCAAGCCCGAACCCTGAGGACCTTCTTGATTCAATTTCAGATGAAAGCGTATTCAATTCCTTCTCTGATCTAACAATTACTCAGAAAAAAATTCTTACGTACACGTACTCCATGAGTTATTTAGATAAAGAAATTTCAAGAATATTATCTATCTCTCCTCAAGCCGTATCCAAGTCTAGGAACACAGCTTTGGAAAAAATCAGAAGGCGAATGTCTATTATTTACCCAGAACTTTTTATAGAAGGGAGGAAAATAAAATGAATGGCTCAGAATGGTTAATAACGGCAATAAGCAACTTTGGTTTCCCCATTGTTATTACAGGATATTTACTCATACGATTTGAGAAAAAAATCGAAAACCTTAATGATTCTATTCAAGCTCTGGCTCAGGTTATAAGAGATGGAGGTCGAAACAAATGATTGAGGCAGAGAAATATCTAATTGATCTGGTGAAAGAAGCACAAAGTGGAGACCAGAAAGCTTTATTGGCCATCATACATCGATTTTACCCAGCTATAAAAAAAGTAAAGAAGAAGATAAGTTCTCAAGAACAGGAGGATTTGGAACAAGAGCTATTGGAGAAAATAATTCGCGCAATTCTTTTGTACGATTTAAATATGGAAATAGACTTATCTCATTTCAGAGAGAGTATTAAAGCTTTTATGAATGAAAAACATTATGAAGCATAGATACACATGCATTCAGACACATAAATCTATTATTTAATTTGGAGGGATAAAAATGTCTAATCTTGATCATTCAATTCTTTCGGCCGGCAGCAATTATCCGCTTGATTTGTTAGGACTTCCAACAGAATCAGAAAAGATTCGATTAGTTTGTGCAGTCTCTTTAAGTTGCGGTCATTGCCTCCGACTGATGCCAGAACTCAAAATGTTTAATGAGAGCAGCCCCTTTGAGTTTCTTCTCATAACAAATGGTTCAGAAGAAGATAATGAGGTGGTTCGTGAGCAACTTGGCTATAATTTTCATCTTATTTCTTTTGCTGATAGACCATTTGTAGATATTGGTATAGGAGGAACTCCTCAAACGTATTTCATTGACACTCGAGGAAAAGTAATCAGTTACAAAGCTATTCGGCAAGTCAATGATCTTCTGGACTTATGGAAAGAAGGTGATGAAATTGCACGTAGTCGCTCATTATCTTGACATTTTTATAGCCAGTGTTTTCCTTTTCTCTTTTCTTTCAAAAGTAAATCAAATCACCGTGTTTAAATCCGAAATTTTCTCTTATAAAGTTTTACCTGTGTATTTGGTAGCATTAGCTGCATATAGTGTGTTGATCCTTGAATTTGCAATTTTCATAGCTTCTTCAATCAGTTATCCGTCTCTTATAAAAGAATTCATAGTAATAGCTTTATTAGTTTTCTTCACTACATTTTTATGGATCAAGAAGAGAAGAACAGGTAGTTCCACTTGCGGATGTTTTGGTAAAGCTAAAGTATTGAATAATAATCCATTTCTTAGAAATTTCATTTTGATTAGTGTTGTAGTATTAAAGTGTTTCTTACCTTTTTATCATGCAACCGTCTTAGAGTCCATATACACGGTTTTAGGCATTGCAATAATCATGCTGCTAATTAATATCTCTTTATTCTTTGGAGATAAAAAGGAGTGGGCACATTGGAAACAGTAGGCGCAATGCTATATTTGTCAATTATTCTTCTTATTTTGGGCTATATTAAATTCCGGATAGATAGGGCAATGGCTCTCTCAGACTATTCGATATTAAAAGCAGTCATTGAACACAATCATTCATTGCGAATCAATACAGAACAATCTTTTAACATTGTTTTTCTAGATACAAAATCGGATTTGTTCAGCGAAATTGATGCCCAGATTACAAATGCAAACGATAGATTTATTATTGTTTTACGTTCACCTGAATGGTTATTTAAGTTAAAGAGCAACATTTGGAAACAGCACAGCGTGATAGACGGAAAGAGTTTCTATTTAACAACCGCAAATGAGGGGCTTGTACACTACAAAAAGTCAGGAAAAGTATTTTTTTATTCGAAACCCCTTGAATTTCTTGACTATCAAAATGCAAAAACCAGGTTTCTCTCTCGATTAAAAATCAGTGGTAAAGGATGAGCACCAGAATACTGGTATTCTTTGCAATAAAAATCACCGCCCACTTTCCTTGACGGAAATCGAGCGGTGATATTTATGTGTGATGTTTGTTGCAATAATATCAGGTAATTATGGTTAATTATGGTTGACACTTGAATATGAGTGCAATATATTACATGTGTAGTATCTTGAGGGCGAATACTTTTAAGTCAGGGGGAGATTTTAATGAAAAAAATGGGATTGTCCATTGCTGCTTTGCTTATCTTTGGAGCTGTTAATGTTGCATATGCTGCAGACGTAGTGACCATCTTGATTAATGGAAAGAAAATCAGTTCGGAAGCCGTAAAAATTGAAAATGGAACGACATTAGTTCCATTGCGTGTAATTGCAGAAGGCTTGAATCAAAATGTAAATTGGGACCAGCAAACAAAGACAGTAACCATTGATGAAAAGGAGCAGTCTTCCCTAATCACTGGGATTGTTGTTCAGAGAGATCAGGACATTTTTGTAACTGAGTATCCAGAAAGTTCGAGTACAGGGCAAGAGGCTAATCGGGCGATTATTTATAACTTAACAACGTTGTACAATGAAGTATACAGAGGATTTTTGACCGCAGATGTGGATAGCGACATTCGTGTGAAAACTGAAGATGAATTGGATTTTATTAAATATAGTGAAGCCACCCAGGAAGGGAGCGTTTCATCTAGCTATACTTATGTAAGACTAAATAAGCCATCTTATGAGCCTCAGGTTGGTGAGAATGCTCCATCCAGCAAAGATATTTTGTTCTATATAGATGATAAAAAGCCTGAAGACCTTTTCTTAGCAGTTCAGAATCCAAAAAAGTTGAAAGAATGGAAAGTTTATAAAGTAAAAGGCTATGGGAGCTGGCTGCAAAAAGAGATAGATATTTACGTATATGGCTCAAGGGGATTATAGCTTGACTCATATAATGCCTGTGACCGCGTGTTCTAGAGAGACACGCGGTCACAGGCATTTTTAGTCTATCGTCGAAAGTTTCTCTTAGCAATAGTCACTTCGATTGCAGAGGGTGCTCATGTATCCAACCAAGAGATCATAATAAGCCTTATGATCCGAGCCGCCATAACCAGCATCTGCAATGTATTTTGCGCATGAGTTGGCGTCGGGACTGCTCGTTTCTTTAAGATATTTGATTAAATCAGAATAACGGGAGTTGTTCTTCAAGAATCCAGCAAAACCTGTGGCAAAAGTATTTCTACCACAAAATTTTGCCCAACCGTTACTACCTTTACCGATATTACCAGGGGGATTCGAGTCATTCGTGTAAGTCATGTTGGCCCAGTTTTGGTTGTTTTTCTGGGTATTCCCGGTAGCCCAGCCCGATTCTCCTCCCCACAGGCCGAGAATGAGTTTCCCCGGCAAGTTGTGGCAATTCGAGCTTGCGGTGCTCGCCGCAGAACTAAAAGCATCAGCAAATGCTTGAACTTTATCATTGGCATTTGTATTGGGATTGAGGCCGACATTCGTATCCGTTGTTGTTCCACATTTAGCAGAAGATGTAGGAATTGCAGTTACTGCCATAAAAATTCCTCCCTTAAGTGATCCTTTTTAAAGGAGGGGTGTCCAGCAGCCTAAATCACCCCATTTAGCCTACCGGAATTCCTTTATGATTAAATACAGTGTGATGAAGTTCAAAATAAACAACCAGATTCTCTGTTCCATACATCCGATGGCGGAAAAACGTGGATTACGGTTGTCGCTAATTCTACTGCCGGCGGCGGTCCGGCTCCCGGATATTCGCCCGATAAGACCGATGCGCCTAAGAACGAGGGTGTTGCCCCAGGACCGCTGTATGTTGTGGACAGGAACACAGCCGTGATGGGAGGCTACTGTGCGCCTTGTGACAAGCCGAACACCGTAGGGCGGACGACAGACGGCGGGAAGACGTGGGAGAACGGTAAGCAGGCGCTGGAAGGAAGCAGTGGACAATTGCTCGCTATGGCAGACGAAAGCCACGGGTGGATGATCACATTAGACAGTGAGAAACCAGCCATTCTGTACAAGACGACAGACGGAGGCATGCACTGGAAAAAGAGTGGTGTGTTGAGGTTGTAGGTATTAAACGGATGGGCAACTTGTTAATTTTGTCGCGATCTGCGTGTACGGTGTGATCTAAGTGCGAACCAGAGACCAGCCAATACGCCTATTCCGCCGCAAATGGTTACGATCCAAATTAGATTATAGGAATGCCAGCTTAGTAGAAATCCAATCCCACTTCCAAATGTCGTTCCCGCTAGAAGCCCGAGTGCCATACCCGTATCTTTATCTATCATGTATGTAGTTGCTCCTTTAATTGTTTGTTACTTGTATTCCCTAAGAGGAGCTAAATATGTATAAGTTGACAAAAGCTCCGATTCTTGGCGTTGAAGCCTGAATCGGAGCTTTTGTATGAATTAACGGGATGATTTCGTATCCGGATGTAGTACGCAATCAGCGAACAATACGGATTTTGGAATACGGAAGAATAATTCTGCTTTTTCCTGAAAAGCATTGGATGGCAGAGTTCCTTGGTGCAGCCATTTGCGGAATGTTCCTGGATGAACACCGATCCAACGGCTTACATCGCTAACGGACAAATCATGCACCATGCAAAGTCCGGTCAGTATTCGGTTGCTCACAGGCGAACGTGTCAGTGTTCTTTTCATAAAGCGGGAAGGTTCGGGCTGACAAATCAGCGGCGACTTCTCCAGCAGTTCCTCTCTGAACAAAATATGACGTGGGTATCCTAGATAATCGCAAGCTTTCTCAAGATTGTTCTTTCCAGGAATACGACCTTCATATACCCAAGCGCTGACGCTTCGAGAAGAAACGCCCAGCTCCTCGGCTAACTGGGATAATTTAATATCATTGGCCATTAGGATGGCAAGCAGTACGCGGTTACGAATCTGGCAGCGGGTTGGCTTACGGAAACGTTTAACGCGTACGCCTTTTCCCAAATATTTGCGATTGATCAGGGACCACGCCTCGATGGAGTGTTTTTCTTGTTGCGGTTTAGTAGGCATAATTCCTCCGACTTTTTTTACCACCATACTACAATATTCGACAAGGTACTTTCAATAGGCTTCGTCTATCATTTGTTTCCATCTCATGTACTTGAGGCTTTGGGACTGATTTAGTCCCGGAAATTAAAAGATGTGTTTCATTGTCCCATTCTTAGCTAATGTTCGCTTTTAATCCTCATAATAGTCGAATTCCGTTATTACATTCTCTTATCAAGACTCTAAATACGAATGATATTTTATTTTTTTTGTTGACGCATTCGTATTTATGATTTAAATTATGGATGAGTGTTTAACTTGGAAATTGGTACAAATTCGTATATCCCTAAAAATATGGTTTGGGGGTTTCTACAGGGGACCGTAAATTCCTGGCTACGAACGGGGTGCTTTTGCATACCTATTCATAGCTGGGATTTTTTTGTGCCTGCATATTTACATTGGTTGGCCGAAAATTTTAAGCGCCCATCTGCCAGAACAGTATAGTCATACAGGGGGATAAGATGAGTAAATATGATGTGATTGTCGTTGGAGCGGGTCCGGCCGGTATTTTCGCGTGTTATGAATTGACGTTGAAGTCACCACACAGCAAGGTATTGCTGGTAGACAAGGGACATAATATTTACCGGAGAAGCTGTCCGATTCTGGAGGAGAAAATTCAATTGTGCCCGCCTGCTGCGGGGAGAAAGGAATTCGCCGGATGTATGCCTGCTTGCTCCATAACGGCCGGATTTGGCGGGGCTGGGGCTTACAGTGATGGGAAGTTTAACATTACTACGGAGTTCGGCGGTTGGATGACGGACTATTTACCTGGATCCAAAGTACTTGAATTGATTAAATATGTGGATGATATTAACCTGAAACATGGGGCTACTACAGCTGTAACCGATCCGACCACGACAGCTATTAAGGATATAGAGCAGCGCGGTTATGCGGCTGGACTCAAGTTGCTACGTGCTCAGGTACGGCATCTGGGAACGGAGCAGAATCTGGAGATTTTGCAATCCATTTATGAATATTTAACGTCACGAATTGATATGGTCTTCCGGGCTGAAGTGGAAGATTTGAATACCGTTAAGGAGGACGGCGGACACCGAATTACCGGTATTTCCATGAAAGGTGGAGAAATTCATGAAGCCGATCTGGTCATGGTGGCTCCCGGGCGTGACGGATCTGCATGGCTGAGCAGTGTGCTGAAAAAGCGAAGGCTCAAAATGCATAACAATCAGGTAGATGTCGGTGTCCGGGTAGAGACCTCTGATATCGTGATGAGAGAAATTAACGAACATCTGTATGAAGGCAAGTTCATTTACAATACCTCGGTTGGAACCCGTGTGCGTACGTTCTGTAGTAATCCGTCCGGTCATGTGGTGGTGGAGAATCATAGCGGTGTTATGGCTGCTAATGGGCATTCTTATAAAGATCCGGCACTTGGATCATCCAATACGAATTTTGCACTGCTCGTTTCGCATAAATTTACGGAGCCGTTTGATAAACCGAACGAATATGCACGCGAAGTATGCAAACGGGCGAATGATCTGTCAAGCGGGGGTGTTATCGTGCAAAAATATGGCGATGTGCTTAGGGGCCGCAGATCTACGGAAGGCAGAATCCGTGAAGGATTTTTGGAGCCGACTTTAAAAGAGGCTGTTCCAGGAGATTTGGGTCTTGTGCTTCCGTACAATACGATGAAGAGTCTGGTGGAAATGGTTGAGGCTCTGGATAAGGTTACTCCAGGTATCGCCTCTGAGCATACGCTTTTTTACGGGGTGGAAGCGAAGTTTTATTCAGCCCGTCCCAAGCTGAAGGAGACGTTTGAGACTGAGATCAAGGGACTGTATTGCGGCGGAGATGGCGCTGGAATAACCCGTGGTCTGGCTCAGGCTGGAGCAGCGGGAATATGGATCGCACGAAACATGATAGAACGGATGGGGCAGGCGTAAGCACTGAATCCACTAAATGTGCAGAGGCCTTCTTGATGACAGCGATTTCTTTTTTCGGTGGGTAAAGGTATGATAGAATAGGAAACATAACATTTCAGTGACGGAGGAACAGAGCATGATTAAACATATCGTATTTTTCAAATTGAAAGAGCCGACAACGGACAACATCGAACGGACCGTTCAGGTGCTGAGAGATATGCAGGGTAAGATCCCCCAGCTCCGCTCTCTTGAGGTAGGAAGTGATATCATCCGCTCGGAGCGGTCGTATGATCTGGCTTTGATCACGGAGGTGGATTCACTTGAAGATTTACAGGCGTATAATGTGCATCCTGTACACCAGGAAGTCATTCGTTATATCAGCGAAGTAAAAGAATCCTCGATTAGTGTGGATTTCGAAATATAATTACGGTTACTAATCATATTTACATTGAACACTTTTGTAGATCATATATAAGACATGCTGGAGGAGATCAGCCGTGTATTATGTTAACCAGGAACAAATTGAACGGCGTCTAAACGCCATTCCCGAAATTGCCAGTGGGCTGCGACAGGCGGTTGAATCTTGGGACGGGGGTCTCATATTCGGATTAGTCCAGGAGCGGGCTCTTCATTTGGCGATTGAAGTTGTGACAGATGTAGGCAGTTATCTGATCGATGGCTTTATTATGAGGGATGCTAGTAGCTACGAGGACATTATGGATATTACTCATGAAGAAAAAGTGATGACAAGTGAGGTCCATACTGTGCTGCTCGAACTGGTACGGCTGCGTAAACCGCTCGTTCAGGAATATTATGATTGGGAACGCCACACCCTTCACCCGCTGTCATCCGTTCTTCCTGATGTACTGGAGCAGTTTGCAGTGAATGTGCGTGATTATCTCAAGCAGGAACTTTAAACCGCATGATATAATCAGCATTCACACAGTTACATATCATCGTTACTTAATTAGCCTTTGCGCAGGAGATTACTGTGCGGGGCTTTTTTTGGTTCATCTGGAGAGCAGGCAGTACCTCCTCATAAAAAAAATACAATCCTTGTGTCAATACAAGCCCATCCTGCTTATAATGCATCATGCGACTAGGCATTCGCCCGGTCAGCCGGACATTAGGGAGGGTGGACATATGGCGGAATGGAGCGCCTTGGCTGTTGCTGTAGGCATCTTGTTAATTGCTGCCGCGACTATAGGTATTATGCTGCCGGTCAGAAGAATGCTGCTTCGCACTGAGGCAGTGCTTGGAAAGCTGGAAGGCGAATGCACACAGCTGTCGAGGGAAGCCTCAAGGGTGCTGGAGCGGGCCTCGGTATCTTTGGATAGCATCCAGCGTCAGTTGGCGGCAGGTGAATCCATAGCGATATCCATTAGCGAGGCAGCCTCTGTTGTAGTGAAAACTGCCAATGCTGTGCATTCGGTCAGCAAGCGGGCATCGCTGGCTGCAGTCGAGCATATGGAACGGGCCCGTCTGGAGAACGAACGCTGCATCGGTGAAGTATTTCGTTGGTTCGATGCAGGTATGACACTCTGGTACACGTGGAACCGCCGCACTTCCAAGTCAGGTGACGGGCATGCCGATTAGACAAAGAAGGAGAGATGAACAATGAAAGAGAAGAGCAAGGGTCTTTTGTGGGGAGCTTTGATCGGAAGTATTGCCGGCTCTGTGACTGCACTTCTTTTGGCACCAAAATCCGGCAGAGAATTGCGTCAGGATATTGCGGACGGCGCTCGCCAGGTCGGAGGTAAGGTTCAGGAGGTTGCCGGAAAAGTAGGCGAACAGGGAATCAATCTGATTGGCGTGGTAACAGATCGGGCTGAAGGCGTAATCTCTGACATTCAGACATGGCGGAACAAAAAAGAAGGCTGGGTCGCTAATGAAGAGGGAACTGTCCAGGTATCATCTTTTAACGATGACGATGTGATTATTAAGGATGAAGAAGAAGTGTAGTTAGACCGTTAATTAAGCAAGCCCTGATTGAATCCGGGAAACGGATTTTTCAGGGCTGTTTTACTTACTTTGAATGAATCAGCTTGTTGAAGTCTCTGATCATGGTCTTATAATCTTCACTACTCGCCATTTTCTTAACGTATTCGTCCCATTCACTCAATGAAACTTTCCCCATAATGACTTTAATTTTCATGTCGTTCAGTTTGTGAATGAACTCGGTGTGCTGACCCTGGCTCCACAATAGGTTGGCTTCGGGCAGTGTTTGGCCTTTATAGGAGATATTATGCCAGCGAGTGGCTGCTTCTTTATACAATTTCTGTGTTTCAGGGGCAAGGTCATTCAGCAGAGCGTTGGATTTCAGTAGGTCGTTACGGCCGAACAGATTTTGAATGGCGGAGCGGTCTCCTTCTTTCAATCCCTCAATTTCCGCCCATTTGCCGGTTTCCGACATCTCAATTCCTCGGTCCAGCCATTCCAGCACCTTTACGGCGTCCACTTTCGCCATCCTTGATACGATGTACATACCGCCGCCTGCAGAATTCCAAGGAGCAATCTCCGGTGCATTGCTACTAGCCTTCAGTCCTGATAGCGGTGTCCAGCTACCTTGTTTGTCCAGGGTTAGTTTGGCAGCCTCATCGAATTTCAGCACTGCAAGGCCGACATTTTTTTTCTTAACTCCTTCCATAGCCGTCTCGGGATCAATCGTGGCAAAATCTTTGTTTATAAGTCCTTGGGCATACGCACGGGTCAGCCATTCCAAGGCTTGTCGCTGGCCTTTGCTTAACGCATGATCTACGACGGTACCCGATTCTGAAATGCTGAACCGTTCCGGACTTCCAGTAAACGTATGCTCTACCCATGCGAGGGAGCCCAGATTATTAGCGTTCACATATCCGTACATGCCAATTGTGTTGCCTTTGCCATTCCCATCGGGATCTTTATTCACAAATTGTTTCAGTAAGTTAAACATTTCGTCCATTGTTACGGGCTGTTTGCTTCCCAGTGTATCTATCCAGTCTTGGCGCAGAGCAGGGAAGGGGGCATCATTAAGATCAGAGGGTCTTGGGATACCATACACTTTTCCGCCGATTTTACGCACGGCTATATTGGAAGCATCAGTAAGCTCTTTTAAGGATGGATAGGACTGAAGGCTTTCACTTAGATCCAGAGCTATCGACTCCAGCAGATCATCTCGAAATTCATAGGCGTCGCCAAGCAGCATTAATGAATCCATGTCCCCTGCCGCAATTTTAACTTTAGTTTTGTTGGAGAAGTCTTTGGGGCTTGTGAGGTTAATTTGAACATTGGTTTCCCAGTTTTCTTTCATGTATTGAATAAGGGCGGAGGGCTGCCCGGTATTCTCATTATCTGCCTGTGTTCCGACACGTAAATGAATCTGGGCATTGGGATCACGGACTGAAACAAAAGACC
Source organism: Paenibacillus uliginis N3/975 (assembly GCF_900177425.1). NCBI lineage: Bacteria > Bacillati > Bacillota > Bacilli > Caryophanales > Paenibacillaceae > Paenibacillus > Paenibacillus uliginis. Next base: position 1,623,268 of record NZ_LT840184.1, read on the forward strand.
CTTTTGCAGTCCAGGTTACCGCTAATCCACAGCTCTGCGCAGTAAAACGGAGAGGAATCCAAAGCTGGTCCTCGTGCACAAATGGTGCCGCGGGGAGAGTGTGAACGGACTGGCCATCTATTTCCGCCTCAGTACGCTGCGCCCAAAATGTAAGGGAAACCTTTCCGGCTTGCTCAGCGGTAAGTTTCTTCTCTGTAACATCCCATGTAACTTGATACCCAAGACTTTTTAGCAGCGGTTCCGCTTGAACCATGACCGTTCCTTTATGGTTTATTGGCTGCCTGCCCACATAAATATTGAGATTGTCAAAATACACAGATGTAGGGGGGCCGTATTTAGTCATACTGGCTGCTTCATATTCCCATGGAGAGCGATCGGCCTGGACCGTCCCGATGAAACTTCCGGATAGCGCAGCGGTGAGCGCGAGAACTGTTAACATTTTTAAAGGTCTGGACAGCGCATTTGAATATTTCTCACCCATAATTATCTCCTCGGATTCCGTTATTATTTTTGAATCACACCTTACATCTACCCAGATGATATGAATATATTCTCGTCTAGAATGGTAAAATCCCCCTCTGGAATAAAAATTAACTATCGAATGATTAGAGAGATTGGAGGAATGATTCGTACGCGTAGCGTCTCATAACAGACTAAGGGGGTGTCCCAGGTCAACGGCCTTTTGGGACACCCCATCTTAAGAGGATATCGGAGGTTTATGATGTAACGTTTCTAACAGCTCGCATAACCGGCTTTTCGTATTGGCATCAGTCAATAAGGTGTTTTCGTATATTGAAAGGAAGGGCTTTGAATTTCATCTTTATATGATTTGTGAAAAATATGGGTAGTTGCCGGAGATACCGGGGGAATGAGCCATGTCCAGTCTCCCGTAACTTCACGCCCTGCTCTGTCCTCCCGTTCCTCAAAGGTACGGAACTGCGCCGCAGCGGTATGATGGTCAACGATGCTGATGCCGGCCTTTTTGTAGGAATAGAGAACGGCATAATTCAGCTCGACTAACGCCCGGTCACGCCACAGTGTTGTTTCGCTGCTAACATTCAATCCCATAAGCCCGGCCAGAAGGGGCAACTTGTTATAGCGATCAGTATCCGCTAAGTTGCGCGCCCCGATCTCCGTTCCCATGTACCATCCGTTAAAAGGTGCCGAAGGGTAGGTAATCCCGCCAACTTCCAAAGACATGTCCGAAATGATGGGCACGGCATACCACCGCAGTCCGAGAGAGGAGAATGAAGGAATATCAGGATGCTCTAACTGAACTTCCAGGACGGCTTCCTCGGGAATGCGATACCATTTTGGTGTATCTTCCCCTCTCTGAATGACAAGGGGCAGGATGTCATATTCAGTTCCAGCACCGGACCAGCCGAGCTGCTGACATTGTTGTGTAAATGAAATGGAGGCCGGATCTCCGGTGATTCCTTCGGGTGTTTCGTAGCCCGCATAGCGGATAAGCTGATGGTTCCAGATCCGGATCGTGTCCTGTCCCGGAGTTGAAGGACCGAATACGGTAATTGTGGGTATGACTTTTCCACCGTTAGTGGCGCTGTTAATATGATGAAGAAGCTGGGATGCTGAATCCTCAGTTGCCCTGCAATTGCGGGCATCTATGACGCGGAGTTTGTCCCAGAACAATCTTCCGATACATCGATTGCTGTTTCGCCAAGCCATTTTCGCACCGTGTTCTAGTTCTTGAAGAGTATGTTCATATGTACCGGTTCGTTCGATTTCGTTCCGGATATTGTCGATTCTTTCTTCCGCCTCTTCGGGTGTCCGGTTCAGCTCTTCGTAACAGCGAAAGATGAATTGTTCAGCGGCTTCTTGTAATTCCAATCTGCCAAGCATATCGTAGTTCACCTGTCTTTCTCTTGTAGGCTCTATAACCTTTATAGTATACGATAATTGATGACTCTCGAGGCCGGGTGATCTTTTCCATTCTGTGGACAATGCCTTGAAATACACTGTGCCCAGATCCTCTCAAAGTTGAAGAAGAGGCAGAATTGGGTTAAGATCTAGGTACGTTTCATGTGGAAACGACATATGGTAACACAGCTAAATGATAAGAATAATGACAAGAAGGAAGCGGTGTGTTCGTGCAGCAAGCAATCGCAATACTAGACTCGGGTGTAGGTGGGCTGACTGTTGTTAAAGAAGTGATGAGACAGCTCCCAAGAGAGAAAATTATTTACTTCGGAGATACTGCCCGTGCACCCTACGGACCCCGTACCAAGGAACAAGTCCGTTTATTTACGGAACAAATCGTAGATTACTTACTTCAATATGATCCCAAAATGATTGTCATCGCGTGCAACACGGCAACTGCAGCGGCGCTTGATTATATCTCAGCAAAAGTGTCTGTTCCGGTGATTGGCGTTATTCATCCGGGAGCCCGCGCGGCGATCAGTGCAACGAAGACCGGGCATGTCGGTGTAATCGGTACGGTAGGAACGATAAACAGCGGTGCTTACACGGCGGCGCTTAAACAGCTGTCACCTTATGTGGAGGTAGAAAGCCAAGCATGCCCCGCGTTAGTACCACTCGTTGAACACGGCTTGTTCCGATCCTCTGACTCGTTTAAGGTCGTACAGGATTCTCTTTACGGCATTCAACAATCAACGATAGACTGCCTGATTCTCGGTTGCACCCATTATCCATTCCTAGTGGATACGATACAGAAGGTCATGGGGCCAGGAGTGAAACTGATTAGCTCCGCAGATGAAACGGCCCGGGAGATCAGCACGATTTTGTATGACAAAGGCCAACTTTCCAGCGGTGAAGATATGCCGATTCATCAGTTTTTTTGCTCAGGTGACGCCGAGATGTTCCAGAGCATCGCAACAGAGTGGCTGGGAGAACAAATAAAGCGGACTCCTGTCGTATGGCAGATTACTAAGTTCTAATCTAATTCCATCTATCAATAATGCAAACACAAACCGGATTCCTTTAGGAGTCCGGTTTTTCACATTAAAAGCACTAACGACGACATTTCGTACAACCTCTGCCACATACATATGCAGTAGACGGCAAATAGGCGGCGGCTATGGCTGCCAGAAAGGAATAACGTCATGCGGCAGTATATCGTGCAAAAAGGGGATACACTTCTAAGGATTGCGGCGAAATATGGCTTGGCTAGGGAACAGCTTATTACTGCTAATCCATGGGCTGGACAGCAGCCTTATCTGCTGCCGGGTCAAATGATGTTTCTTCCGGCGTCATTACGCCGAAGATACGTAATACAGGAAGGAGACAGTCCGGAAAGTATTGCCTGTACATTTCATTTCCAGCCAGAAACGCTGGAGGACATGAACCCCGGGATGTCGATTTATACTTTTCCCATCGGTAAAACGATCGTTCTTCCGCCTTCGAAGCCGAGACATAGGATCAGGTTGTCCGGTGAATATGGACCCCGGGATTTGGCGGTGGATTTGGATGTGCTGACGGCACAATATCCCAAGATCGAATGCAGCACAATTGGAGTTAGTGTTATGGGTAAACCGCTGTATGCGGTCAAAATAGGCGTCGGTCAAAGGCATCTTCATGTGAATGCGTCTTTACATGCGAATGAATGGATCACTACTCCATGTCTTCTTAGGTTTCTGGAAAATTACGCATCGGCCCTAACAGAAGGTTACCATATTGATGGCTATGATCCGGACAAATGGTATCAGAACTATACGCTGTGGCTTGTTCCTATGGCTAACCCGGATGGCGTTGAGCTTGTCCAGGAGGGAGTTTTGCCGGATCATAAGTATTACGATCAGTTATTGCACTGGAACGGTGAAAGGGACGATTTCCGCCGGTGGAAAGCAAACATTCATGGCGTGGACCTGGGTGACCAGTTTCCTGCTCATTGGGAGGAAGAGATAGAGAGACGGGGCAAGACAGCTCCCTGCCCGCAGGATTATGCAGGAACAGCCCCGCTGTGTGAGCCCGAAGCGGAGGCTTTAGCCCGGCACACGCTCCAAATTTCTCCTGTTCGTGCCTTATCACTCCACAGCCAAGGTCAAGAAATATACTGGAATTACCGGGGATATGAGCCGCCAGAAAGTGAGAGATGGGCAGTTACATTAGGTAAGGCTAGCAGCTATCGTCCGGTCAAGCTGCAGGGAAGTGATGCGGGATATAAAGACTGGTTTATACAGCATTTTCGCCGGCCGGGATTCACGGTTGAAATCGGACGGGGAATTAACCCTCTTCCAGTAGAGGACTTCGAGGACTTGTGTGTCGAGGTGGGTTCAATAATGACTGCTTTCATGTCGTTGGATTGAAATGGGAATGAAACTTTTTCAGTAAAAATGCGTAAGCTATACAAGGGGAGACAGCCGCCATGTTTGAGTATTTTGATAATCCGGTGGTTGTCTCTTCTTTCATATCCTGGAATCGCTACTAAGAAATAGGAAAGAAGATAATTCAGATGGGAGGAAACGCCATGAAATGGAGAAAACTGCTATCGCTTCGGCGTTGGTCTCACGTCTTTAAGCGTATATTCAAATACTTGTCCTCACCGCGTGTTCCTATCGGAGACAAGCTGTTGTTCTTTATACCGGCTGTGCTGTACTGGGTGCTGCCTGATATTATGCCGTTTATGCCAATCGATGACATCGGAGTGACCATGCTGCTCATGAACTGGTTCGTAGGTCGGATTGAGCGAAAGTATCCTGAACTGAATTCGGACAACCCCCAGCGTATTCCGCCAGTTCGTTAACGGAAACGTCGCTTGCGAAAACATTCTGTGGGGTCTAAAATGAAATATTGAGTGATTGAAACTTGAGGAGATGAACATAAATGAACTGCAAAATTACCCGCAATGCGGCTAAAGTGATAAAGAGAGAATTGGACAAGGAAGAAAATCAAGACAAAAAACTCCGTGTTGTTATTACACACGCCCATGGTGATCATGCTCATTACGGGCTTGACTTGGATACGCCGAAGGAAAGCGACGAGGTAGTATCAACCGATAAAGAAATCGATGTAATTCTGGAGTCCGGGCAGGAACTCCTTGATGGCGTCAAGATCGATTATTTATACCTCCCACAAGAAGGGTTCGTTATAACCAATCCGTCCAAGGGAAATCACGGCGACCACTAGGTCGTTTAGTAAAGAGGGTTACGAGACATGGCAAATGATATTCGCGTATGTGAAAAATGCAAGACTACTTCACTTAAGACTATTATTCCTAAGTTGAAAAAGCTGGCGCCCGATGCCGACATTAAAGTGGGTTGTAAATCGTACTGTGGGCCCTGCAAGAAACGTGCTTTTGTTTATGTGAACGGTCGTTACATCAGTGCTCCGACAGAGGATGAAGTGCTGGAGAAAGTAAAGCCCTTTATCAAGTAGTGTTCTTAACGGTCTGGCTATAAACGGTTGCTCTGGATTTATATTTCCCCTTTTAGTGAATAGTTCCTCTCGAACACATCCATGCTAAGGATGCAACAGGAACCTTGAAATGAGAAGGGAGCAACCGTCATGAACAGTCACGATTCCAGTCTTCAGTCGAACAATCCGGCCAATAGCGCCATGGACTCGGCAGAGAAATTGCATCGTTCAGTTTCTTCAGCTTTGTCTCATCCCACAGAGCAGCTAATTCAGCAAGCGAACAATTCCTTGGCTCATGCCGAACAGGCTGTCCGTCAAATCAGGGGAAACGCTAATAAGCAAGCTGTTGAATTGGCGGAGGAGATGCTCGGCGAAGAGAAGGAACGTCTGTCCAAGCTTCATTCAAATCAAAGGTAAGAGCACGATCCTGTGCTGCCCGTTAAGAGTCAGACTCTTAACGGGTTTTTTTTAGAGATAAGAAAGTATAAAAAAACACACGAACCATATACTGCTGAACGGTTCGTGCGCTAAAAGGAATTTATTTTTTATCTCGAGGGGAAGCTTTGTACTGCTTGAGCAGGTCATATGTGATAACCTGATCGGATATTTTTAATAATTTGTTAGTTTCCTCATGCCCTTGGCGACAAGCATTGATATCGGTTGGTTGACGTGTCGACAAATTGTAGCAGGTGCCATTCTCAAAACTGCCTGTTTCCGCCGGAATGTAGAATACTTCATTGTCTGAGAATACTCGGCTGCGGAGAGGGATTAAGCGTTTCTGATCTCCCAGAAGGCTGTCTCCCATCAGGTAGTACGGTTCCGGCGAAATTCCGAGCAAATGATAAATCGTTGGTGCTGTGTTCATCATGCCTGCTGCTTCCGGATAAACACCGGCACTACCTCCATCAGGCAGATGGATCAGAAGCGGTACTTGATTCATGATCTGCTCCATATCAAGATCGTTTAGTGGGCGGTCCATAAACTGTTCATACATGGCTTTATCCTTGATGGAATTATCATGATCCCCATAAATAATCAATATCGAAGAATCCCACAGTCCTTGGGTTTTCATCTGTTCCACGAACTTGCCCAGTGCTTGATCAACATAGTGCATGGACTGCAGATAATCCCCAAACATGGTCCCTTGAAACTCACCGGTATCAAGTTGTTGTCTCTCTTTCGGTAATGCATAGGGATGATGGCTGGTTAATGTAATTAAAAAAGAGTAAAATGGCTCCGGTACGTCCTTCATCATGTTTAACGACTGTTTGAAAAAGGATTCATCGCTGACCGACCAACCGATCATCTCATCCTGCTCGAAATCTTTTTTACTGTAATAGCGGTCATAATTCATTTCTTTATACACGGTATGCCGGTTCCAAAAACTGCTGTCATAGGAATGATATACATTTGCTGCATAACCGTGTTCCTTGAGTATCGTTGGTATGGTGTCGTACTCATGGAGAGGGTAGCGTGTAAATACCGAACCCGCCGGAAGCGGAAGCAGGGAACTCTGTGTTACAAAGTCTGCGTCCGAAGTCCGTCCAAGAGCCGTTTGATGGTAAAAGTTGCTATAATACATACTTTCATTTATAAGCTTATTGAAGTTCGGAGTGATTTCTTGTCCGTTAATGGTTTGATTTACTATAAAATTCATGAACGCTTCAACTTGGATCATGATTACATTGCTTCCCTGATATTTACCAAAAGTTGCGTTCGTTGTGCTCAGCTCAGCTTGCTTGTCAAACCATTTCCGATTCTGATCCACTTCCTCTTGATCTAAGACAGGCTGGAGACCTAAATGGTCTTTGGCATATCGGTAGATGTCGTATCCATGAAATCCGATTAGTCCAGTGACGTTATAAAGGGTAACGTTCCACCAATTGCTCTCAAACAGACCGACAGCCCATGTTTTGGATATCTTTTTAATCGGTACAAAAGTGAGAACGAATCCAAGGAGAAGCGCAATTGTACCTGTAATGAATCTGCGAACCGCGACTTTGCGGCGAGAGGTAGTGCCAAAGATAGGCCCTTCCATATACCCCCGTACTCGGCGTTTACGAAAGAAAAGGGATACCGTTAAGGGAACAAGGACGATCCAGTCGATAAAAAAGAACAGATCCCGCCAATGAATCAGCGATCTAATGCTCTCTCCCAGCGATCCTACCTGACCGGCTTGCATAAGAATCGGGACTGTAATGAAATCTTCAAAATAACGGTAAAAGACGAGATCGGCATAAATGATTCCCGTGAGGATTAGGTTCAATAGCATTAATGCGCTGAGCCTGCCTCTCATTGGAAGCCAAAAGGTCCAGAATGATACTAGGATGAGTGAACCGATGGCAATGATATAATCGACCGGATTCATGTCGATATTCTTTACCTGCAGGTTGTAATGCATCAGGACAAGTTTGATAAGCATGATGATGATAAATAAAATGTAGGCCGCGTACCGGTTCTGCAGACTACGGCTCAGTCGGTCTTTAAAGCCTCCCGGCGACAATGTCAGCAAATGGATACCCTCCTTGAAGCGGCTGTAAAAGCCTTATTTTCATATCTAATGAATACTAAAGAACGAAAGCCGCCTATGCAGGCGGCTGTTGTAACAAGACGATGTTGTTAATTATTCAGCCGGGCGTGGACGAGGTGGAAGCGGGCCGAGATATTGCAGGTACTGACACTCAATCCGTCCGTTGAACAGCTTGCGTCGCTTGTCCGCTTTGCGGCCAAAGTAATGCTCGAATTGCTTTGTCGGACTCAAGGCAAAAAAGGACCATGTCGGAATCCGATTGGCCATTCCGCCAAGCTGCCGGACGAGACGTTCCACTTCTTCCTTCTCGCTCAGGCGTTCACCGTAAGGCGGATTGGTAATGAGACAGCCATAGTCGCCTTCTGGCAACGCTTTGGAAGCGGGAAGCACCCGGAAATCGATGACTCCAGCGAGCCCTGCGCTTTTAGCAGCAGCTTTGGCAACTTCAATAGCTTTTGGATCAATGTCGCTGCCAGCCAGTTCGAGCGGAATGTCGTCTGTGACAGCATCAAAGGCCTCATCCCGCGCATCCGCCCAACGATCGCTGCCAATGATGTCCCAATGCTCTGAAGGGAATGAACGACGCAGGCCTGGAGCGATATTCCATGCCATCATAGCCGCTTCGATCAGAATCGTACCTGAACCGCAGCATGGATCATAGAGCGGACGATGCGGGCCCCAGCGGCTTAATTGGATCAGAGCGGAAGCCATCGTTTCCTTTAGTGGTGCTTCGGTAATGAGCTTGCGGTATCCCCGTTTGTGCAGCGCGGGGCCCGTTGTGTCGAGGGTCAAGATAGCCCGGTCCTTGAGCAAGGATACTTCGATGACATATCGCGCACCATTTTCCGGGAACCATTCTGTATGATGGGAAAGCTTAAGCTTTTCTACAATCGCTTTCTTAACGATACCCTGGCAGGCTGGAACGCTGCTCAGTTGTGACTTGTGCGAACGTCCTTCAACAGGAAATTCGCCATTCGCGGGAATCCAGTCTTCCCAAGGAAGAGCCTTGGTCCCTTCAAATAGTTCGTCAAAGGTGAGCGCGTTAAACTCTCCCATTTTGACAAGAATCCGGTCCGACGTACGAAGCCACAGGTTGCAGCGGCAGATGTCGATTAGATCCCCGGAAAATGTCACTCTTCCGTTCTCCACTTCGGTGTCAGTATATCCGAGTTCTTTCAATTCACGTGCAACTACAGCTTCAAGGCCCATGGGGGCGGTAGCGATTAGTTGTAATCGAGACATTAACAAAGTCAACTCCATTTACGGTGTGTACGGCGCAGAAGCACCGTCGGTTCAATTTATATAGTATATGCGATTGTACAAGGCAAGACAATTATCATATGATAGGATTCGTCAGATTCACATTTTTAGCACGTTATTTTGATATTATTTAAAGGAGGATATCTCTTTGCATATGACACCTGATGATTATGTTAGCCAATTATACCCCGAAGATGAAGAATTGCAGCATGTAAAAGAAGTGATACGGGAGCAAGGTATGCCTGAAGTGTCCGTCGCGCCTGCATATGGCCGTCTACTTACTTTGCTGGTCCAGACATCTGGTGCGAAGGAAGTATTGGAAATAGGCGCTCTGGGCGGCTACAGCGGCATCTGCCTCTGTCGCGGTTTAGGTGAAGGCGGAAGACTGACTTCGCTGGAGTTGAAAGAAGAATATGCTTCACTTGCCGGGTCTCATCTGGAGAAGGCAGGATTCAGGGACAAGACGGAATACCGGATCGGGCCGGCAGCGGATAGCCTGGAGCAGCTCAAATTTGAAGGACGCCGCTTCGATTTCTTCTTTATCGATGCAGATAAAGAGAATTATCCGCTTTATCTCGACTATGCGATCGAGCTTGCCAATCCCGGTGCCATTATTGCAGGGGATAACTGTTTTCTGAGAGGGCGGACGCTGGACAGTGACAAAAACGGACCATCCGTGCAAGCTGTTCGAAGCTTCAATGAAACCATAGCTAATGATGAACGGCTGGTCAGCACGCTTTTGCCTGCTTACGACGGCTTGATTCTGGCGCGGGTGAAGTAAGAGGAGATGGAGCTTGTACTAAGTATGTATGGGCAACAAAATGAATGTTCTTTCACCGCTTAACCACGAGGAAGTTTCACAGGAGAGGTACCGTCGCAAGGTAATTTATTAACAGATACTAGCCTTTAGGCATGGGATGAATCGGAGCAAACAACCTATCTCATCTGGTAACAGGGTGAGAGCAGACTTACCCCTTTAGGGGGAGTGTCAATTAAAGGCTTATGGGCATGACACAAAGCGTCTCATAACAGACAAGACAAAAGGGCATCCCAGGTCAGTGACCTTTGGGACAGCCCTATTTTTTATAAGGTTAGTTGGCAGATTGCTATTGATTTCTCCCTCGAAGCTCCTTAGATCAAATCTCAATCAGCCTCAAATGACTTTTCCGATGGCACGGAACGCCGTATTCCCTTATATTTCTCACCTTTGAACATCCGCTCATTCCATCGTGCCAGCAAGAAAAGTGTCTTAGCATCAACGAATTTATAGAATAAATGCGCAATTGCGAAAATTACCAATAGAGTGATAACGGCTGTAAGCAATACATTGATCCCGTAAGGAAGGAAAGTACTGAATTGCAAAAAGATAAAGCTTCCGAATGAACAAATGATAGTAAAGTGCACGAGATACAGCGAGAAAGACACTTTGCCAAGATAAGCGAAAAGCTTGAGGTTAAACAGAGACTGCATGCGGCTCGAATTCAACAAAGCCGTAATTATCAGGAATGATCCTATGACATGATAGAACACGAAGAAAGAGAAGTTAGCCGATTCCCAGACGAGAACGGAGTATAATGTCCCCTGAGGATTGATGTAAGGAAAGGAACCTGCATAAATACCAGTGAATAACATGAGGACGTTAACCCAGGGACGGTTGATATACGCTAGCCAATCCCCATTGCTGTTCTTTAAATCACTCAGAAGCATGCCGAGTACAAAGCCTAGGTAGTATGAATCGATAAAAAAATAGATAAGGATTGCATATCCCGCAAAACGTATACTGCGTCTGCCTAAAATCAACAAAAAGGCAAAGATTAAAAAGGATCCAAGTAGTTCATAAGTCATGGTCCAGAGTACAGGATTGTACTGTGAGCCGTATGTGAAAAAGGTATTGAACAAGCCCTCCTTTAACATGGTCAGCAGGCCGGTGTTGGCCACAAACGGATCCGGCATGGAAGATAGTGTGATTCCGCGAATGTTATCAAAGGCCCCGAGACCAAATATCACGATCAAATAAGCAAGGATTACGGAGAGGAAGGCAGGTGCGGCCAAGCGAAAGTATCTGCGGGTCGCAGAAGAATAAATAATGTGGTTATCTTTCATTTGGAAAAATTTACAGCTAAGCACATATCCGCTTAAAACAAAAAATAGACAAACTGAAAAATTACCATTAAACACTAGATTGAGGGGTGTACGGGCGGCAATGTTCTCAAATGCGAAATGTTCAATCTCCGTTCTGCCTTCAAAGACAGACGGCGCAAACACTTGAAAAAAATGAGATATGACAACGATACAGGCAGCCAAACCTCTCAAGCCATCCAAATATACGATTTTACTCCTCATGTCAAACAACCCACTCCTGACGTTAATTGGGATTTTGATTAATATCGATTTAAATAGAAAGATAATTCAACAAATGTTTCGTGCAGAAAAGAAAAATTTATGGATAATGTTTATATGCACTCACAGCTTTTGCCGATTGTTATGTAAGCGCTTACTTTAACGAAAAGGGAGGAAATTTAGTGGGTATTCATTGGCAGAAAGTAAATGTTGAAGAATTAACGAGCTCGGGTGTGGTCTATTTTAACTCAAAGATGGAGATGTTGGAAGATTTACCTTGCAAAATGTATAAATTGACTTCTCAGAACAGCTTATGGACGCACTGTCATGATTATTTTCAAATCTGGTATTTGGCTAAAGGATCATTTGTGCATACGGTAAACAGTCAGGTTTACGAAATATCGAAAGGAGATATTTTTGTTATCCCACCGTTCACATTACACAGTGTTGAAATCTTTCCAGATCAGGAAATTGAAATTTATGGGTGTGAATTCATGCCTTCTTTTGTGAATGAAAGATTGGAGGATATGCCTACGGAGCCTGCCTTTTTTGATGTAGTTTTCCTCGAATATTTTTTGCGAAAGGAAAGTAATGCTCAGTCAAAAATTACGCTAGATAGCGTAACCGAGGTTACGGTTAGAAATGTGATGGAGGAAATGCTCACGGAATACAAGAGACGATTTCCATTTTTTCAAATTGCGCTTAAAGCCAATCTGCTTCTGTTACTCTCCATTTTGGTGCGGCAAGTAAATGGTGAGCTTGTTAGGGCAGGCTTCGAGAAATCAGAAAAATACAGAGGAATCATGACGAGAGTTGTTGATTATATCCATAACCACTATCACGAAGATTTGAAACTGAATACGTTATGCTCTTTATCCAATTTATCAAGGTCTACTTTTTGCATCCTGTTCAAGGAATGGACAGGGAAGACATTTAACCGGTACGTGACGGATCTTCGTATCCTTCAGGCGATGATGATATTAAAGCAGCCAGAATTATCTGTAACAGATGTTTGCTTTTCTACCGGATTCAATGAGCTGTCTTATTTTTGCAGAATATTCAAGAAGTATACGGGAATATCACCGACAGATTTTCGAAAGCAAGCGATGAAATAGGCTGATAAGAACATACGATAATCCTATTTTTGAACACGATAGTGAAATGAAATGGAATTTTTAAGTGCTAATATTATGAATAATTATTGCAACACACAAAAAAATAGCCGGTTGTTGAATCATCTAACGCTCGGGGGAGGGGAGATTTAACACAGCAAAGTAGATACTGCGAATATTAAATCATCGTTTAGAGGGGGAAGAGGAATGAAAAGAAAGTCGTTGATCTGGAGTCTCGTTATTTTGTTCACGATCATATCAGGATGCTCAGGAGGGGGAACTCAAAAAACGGGTGGTGATACGGGTGAAAAGGCCGGGACATCGGGCAACGAATTTCCCAAGGAAGCAGTAGAGCTCAGCTTTTGGTACGGATGGACAGGGCCAGAAGCCGAGGCATTGGAAAAATTGATTGCCAAGTGGAATGCAGCCAATCCGGACATCAAGGTTAAAGGATTGTCCCAAAGTGATTATCAGAAACAGCTTACCGCGATCACTGGAGGAAACCCGCCGGATATCGCCTCTCAGTTTGGGCAAGATGTTGTTCCTTGGGGACTGCGCGGTGCGATGATGCCGCTGGATGATTTTATAGCAAAGGATGGCGTGGACCTTAAAGACTTTGTACCTGCGGCATTGAGTACTTCACAGCATGAAGGCAAGACATACGCTATTCCGACTGCGATGCACGTAACAATGTTGTTTTATAACAAAGATATTTTGAAAGAGGCAGGTTATGACGGTCCTCCGGAAACGATTAGCGAATTGAAAGAATACATCAAAAAATTGAGCATCGTCGAGGGTGAAGGGCGTCTTCAGAGATTGGGATTATGGCCGGGAATGGATACATACACCTTCTCTTACGCTTTTAATGGATCGTTCTATGATGAAGCGGCCAAGCAGGTGACACCTGACCACGAAGGCGTAAAGTCTGCCATTAAGCTCTCAAAGGAAATATGGGATCAATATGGTTCTGAGAACCTTGACCGGTTCTCATCCGGACTTGGACAATATATGTCTGCCCAGAATCCGTTCTTCTCAGGCAAGTATGCGATGACGATTGACGGAGAATGGCTGCCAACCTTCATTAAACAGTTTGCCCCTAATCTGAATTATGGCATTGCGCCAATTCCTTACGATGAAAATAATCCTGATCTTAAAAACTCGGGGAATGTGACAACAAGCGTATTTTATATTCCGAAAGGCGTTAAAAATCCGGATGCTTCTTGGAAGTTTCTAAAATGGATTACAGAGGCGGAACAAATGGCGGAATTCACAGCTGCGATCGGTAACCTTCCGACCCGGACATCCGCATTTTCCAATCCACTCTATGCTGATGTGCCTGGATTCAAGGAGTTCCTAGATTACTCTGAAAGCAAGAACCTGAAGTCCTTTCCGGCTACCTCCTTCTCGAACGAGTATATGACGGAATTCACCGCACAATATGACGCCATTTTAAGAGGGAAGGCTAGTATCGAGGAAGGGTTAAACAAAGTGAAGGAAAAGATTCAGCCGTTGGTAAAATGATGTTTGATAAAATCGGCTCTGTCCAATATTGGGCGGGGCCGAGACCACTACAATGAACGGAAGGAGAATCGCGAAGATGAGAGTCTCCACACCAGTTAATCAACAAAGAACGAAATCGGGTTGGTCGAGGAAGGAACGTCATTATTTTTTCCTCGGCCTGGCATTCGCTTCTCCCTGGATTATCGGCTTTCTGGCTTTTACCGTTTATCCTTTCTTCGGATCACTCTACTTGAGTATGACGGAATATGATTTATTCAGTTCCCCTAAGTGGGTAGGGTTTCAAAATTACGAGGGAATATTAGCGGATGACCGCTTCTACAAATCGCTTGGCAATACATTATTTATGGCGTTTATATCCGTGCCTATCACACTGTCGATTTCTCTTCTGATCGCTGTACTGCTTAACTTCAAAGTAAAAGGGATTAACTATTACCGGACCATTTTCTACCTTCCGTCGGTTATTCCGATTGTTGCAAGCGCTTTATTGTGGACATGGATGCTTAACCCGGACTTCGGCTTGATCAACATGGTATTGCGCACACTTGGTCTCCCTGATCCGGCGTGGTTGCTTGATCCGCGTTATACAAAACCTTCACTCATCTTAATGAGTTTATGGGGCTCTGGCGCAGGTGCTTTAATTTTTTTGGCTGCCTTACAGGGAGTTCCAAAGCAATATTATGAAGCGGCCCAAGTTGACGGAGCGAATTGGTGGTACAGGTTCTGGAAAATTACAATACCGGCATTGTCGCCGATCATCCTTTTTCAACTTATCATGGGGCTTATCGGAGCGTTTCAAATCTTTACGGAATCGTATATTTTGGCAGGCGGAAAGGTTGGCGGAGGTAATTCATTAGGCGGGCCGGAACAATCACTACTGTTCTATGCAGTCAATCTATATCAGGAGGCATTTGTCTTTCTGAAGATGGGCTACGCTTCAGCACTTGCCTGGATTCTGTTTATTATCGTATTGCTGATTACATTCATTTTATTAAAAACTTCAGGCCGCTGGGTCTACTACGGAGGTGAGTAACATGGCTGTCAGGTTGCGAGTTATTCTACCGCATTGTGTGCTTATTCTATTCTCCGTCATCTTCCTGTTTCCATTCATGTGGTTGGTTATGACCTCGCTTAAGACGCCGGAAGAGATACTTAAGTTTCCACCGAGTATTTTGCCGGAGACATTTCAGTGGTCCAACTATAAAGCAGCATTTGAGGCAATTCCTTTCACACGATATATGATGAACACGTTTCTGATCTGCATCATTAATATTATCGGTCAGCTGTTTGCAGCTCCACTAGTAGCCTATTCGATATCCAGAATACCATGGAAAGGTCGGAAAATTATATTTACGATCGTTGTAGCGACCATGATTTTGCCGGCCCAAGTGCAAATGATTCCGCAATACATTATCTTTACGAAACTGGGTTGGGTAAACACGATTATGCCGCTTACCATCGGAGCTTTTTTTGGAGCGCCGTTCTTCATCTTTCTGCTTCGCCAATTTTTGCTGGGGGTACCGATGGAATTGTCAGAGGCTGCAAAGATTGACGGGGCTTCTGAGATTCGGATTTATCTGAAAATAATTTTGCCGATTTTGAAACCGGCACTGGCAACCGTTGTACTGTTTTCTTTCGTATGGTCTTACGTGGATTTCATGGGACCGCTTATTTATTTGAACGATTCTGTGAAATGGACGATAACTGTCGGTCTGCAAAGTTTCCAGCAGGATCACGGGGCTCAGTGGGAGAAACTTATGGCTGCTTCTACAATCATGGCGATACCTATGATCCTAATCTATTTCTTCGGACAAAAATATTTCATGAAATCCGGATCAGCGTTAACCGGATTCAAATAATTGGAGGGACACATTGATGAGTAAAACAATAATAGCGATCATAGGATGCGGCACCATTGCTAACAATGCTCATATTCCAGCCTATCTTGCCAATCCAGATGCTGAGATTAAGTATTTTTGCGATATACGTAAGGATCGGGCAGAGAAGGCGGTAGATCAATATGGCTGTGGTGCGGCAATTGAGGATTACCGCTTGATTTTGGATGACCTTGATGTTGATGCAGTTTCCATATGTACCCCGAACAATTGCCATGCTTCGATCGCTATTGATTGTTTGCGGGCAGGGAAGCATGTGCTTTGTGAAAAGCCGGCTGCCAGAACGTATGAGGAAGCTCTTGAGATGCAGAAAGTCCAACACGCAACCGGGAAAATTTTGAATATCGGCGTCGTAAACCGTTTTAATACTGGCGTTAATATCATTAAAAAGATGATTGAAGATGGGGAACTGGGAGAGTTGTATCATGTATATGTAAGCTTTCGTGCCCATCGCTCTATTCCGGGGCTGGGTGGGGACTTCACTACGAAAGCAGTCGCGGGAGGAGGAGCACTCATTGACTGGGGGGTTCACTTCCTTGATCTCGTGATGTATTGCGCAGGTGATCCGGATCCCACAACAGTTTCAGGACAGACCTACTCCAAATTGGGTAAGGATATAGAAAATTACACATATCTCAACATGTGGGCGGGACCACCGGATAGTACCGGTACTTATGATGTTGATGATTACGTAACCGCATTGATTCGAACCGCTGGGCCTTCTATAACGGTAAACGGGGCTTGGGCACAAAATATTGGAGTTGAAGAAATGTACATCGACTTCCTGGGTGATAAAGCGGGAATCCGGCTACAATATGGGGCTGAATTTACCATTTATAGCGCAAAACATGGCGCTTTGCTGGATAGTACGCCTAAATTTACACAGACTAATCACTTTCAGAACGAGATTGACGGATTCCTCGCCTGTATTAAGTCGGGGGAGAAGTTACCGTCGCATATCGATACCGTTATTTTAACATCGAAGATTATCCAGGCAATCTATCGCTCCTCCGAGCAAGGTGAAGAAGTCTCGTTCATAAAGCAAGGAGTGATGTAATGAAAAAAATTGGATTTATCGATTATTATTTGGACGAATGGCATGCAAATAAGTATCCGGAATGGATCCAGAGCGAATCTGGCGGGGAAATGCAGGTCGCATACGCTTACGGCGTGAAGGATGCAGAGAATGGGTTAAGTAATGCAGAGTGGTGCAGAAGGAATAACGTCAAGTTGATGAATACCATTGAAGAAGTTGTGAACGAGAGTGATTATTTGATCGTACTGTCTCCTGATCACCCGGAACAGCATGAAGCACTCGCTCAGCTGCCGCTGCAATCGGGAAAACCGACTTACATGGATAAGACTTTTGCCCCCGATCGGAAGGCGGCGATCCGCTTGTTTGAGCTTGCAGCACAGCACGGTACACCGCTGTATTCATCATCAGCCTTACGGTTCGCAGCGGAGTATGTCAATGTTGAGCGCAGCGGTATGAAAGTCATTTCCAGTTGGGGACCTGGAGCCTTTGAGAACTACTCCATACATCAAATTGAACCCATCGTTTCTATGCTGGGGCCAGATGCGAAACGAGTCATGTATATCGGAACAGACACGACTCCGGCATTGCTCATCGAATTCACCGATGGCAGACAGGCGATCATTCATCATCTTGGTGAAGATTGTCCTTTCACCATGGCGGTAAATTATCAATCTGGCAGCTGTAAAATATTGAAACCAGAATCGGATTTTTTCAAATTGTTTATTCAAGATCTGGTAGCCTTTTTTAGTACCGGGCACATCAATGTGCCTAGTACCCAAACGATATCCATTATTACGATTATAGAGTACGGCTTGAAAGCGGCTGCCTGTCCTTATCAATGGATAGAACTACCCGAGAGACTTGTGAAGGTTTTCAATTAAACCATGCTTATATGAAAAGGGGGATTACTAGTGTACAACTCTCGTAAGTTCCGCTTCACTCGCGAGTTAGGAATATGCTTGCTAGTCATTTGCTTCCTTTTTACGTTGCTTCCTATAACCGATGCACACGCCGATAATTCAATTCAAGGCAAACATAAGGAAGCAGAGCTGTATGGTCCTACGATTCAGTTCGATCCCAGTTTCTCATATTATCAAAATCGCTCAGCAGAAAGCATCGCCGATGAGTTTTTACAAAATGGGTACACTACCGTGCGGTATTTTGTCGTGAATGAGAACAACGTTAACCGTGAACTTGTAGAGACGCTTAAAAGTCGGGGATTATCCGTCTGGGCACTTGTCTTAGGTAACGGCTCATACTCCGTTGAGGGCTTCCCTTCGGATTGGCCGACCTGGCAGATGGAGTTGTTGACTCCCGTCAATGACGGTTACTACCGCTTCTCACCTCACAGTGCGAGCTATGTGGAATGGAAGAAAAATAAGCTTGCTGATCTCGTAAGAAATATTCCTTTTGATGGTATTGAAGTTGCGGAGCCTTATTTCCCGGAATGGGAAGGTATCAATCGAGGGGTTTATGGTGACGTCGGACCGCTAGCTAGAGCGGCATTTCAACAGCAGTATGGTCTTTCCTCCATTCCGAATTTTACAGATCCAAGTCATCCTGATTATTATTTGACGAACAGAGAGCTTTATGGGAAATGGATAGAGTTTAGAGTAGATACGGTGAATGGTTTTCTTAATGAACTGATTAACGGCAAGGGTGGTGTCCGGGACACCAGGAAGGATATACGCGTTGCCACTTGGTCGCTTGCTATAGATGCAGGAGACGACTCCGTTGATAAGTTGCGGGAAATTCAAGGTCTCGATGCAGCAGAAATGATCTCAACTGTCCGTCCTGATGTTCACTTCTTGCAGACCCATTGGCCTGACTGGATGAAATCACAAGAAGCGTTGCCGCCGACGTATATTAACCAGTATCAAAATTTTGTCGATCAAATTCGTGCCGTTCATCCGGATATCCCGCTCGGTGTGCAAGCCGATATTGGCTCAGGACTATGGATGGTTAAAGATCGTAATTGGTACAACTCGTTAGGCCAAGTGGCGCTGGATATGGGTTTTAAAACTTGGACTGCTTACGAATATCATCTTGGAAAATATATGTATGAAGAAGCACCTAAGCCGGTCGCGATCGCTCGTCCGCATCACGATCAAGTGATCATTTCCTTTCAAAAACGGATTGACGAGTCTTCCGCTAAGCTTCCCGGCAGTTTAATCATCATGACGGAGGCAGGCGAGATTCCAATCGCACCCGAACACATAACTGTTGACGGTAATATGCTAATTATCCAATCCAATCAGCTGCCGAAAAAGGAGTTTCGCTTACGAATTCAACATGTAACCGATACACCATCCTATTGGCTGTATAACAAAGAACAGACTGCTAATGTGATTATAGAGGGCACTGTTATTCAGGTGAATAAGAAGAAAAAATAAAGATGACGAGTCCCACATGAAACGATAAAACCCAGGATACAACTGGTTCCTGTACTGTGCAGGAATCAGAATTGTATTCTGGGTTTTTAGCAGTTAGGGATCACCTGAAATGGGGTGCCGGCTTGTTAGCGTACAGCTTCAGTCTGACCCAGATCATATTAATGATGAGCAGACTTCCTGATATGAGGAACAGTCCTTCAATACCGATAAACCCGGATAAAAACCCACCGATGATGGCTCCGAGCATGTTGCCGAGGGCGAGTGCACTGGTGTTGAAGCCAAATGCCCGGCTCTCCATGCCGTCCGGAGTGTACGATCGGATGAGCGCATTTACGCTCGGAAGCAGACCACCCATAAACACACCCATCATAAAACGGACGATAATCAGTTGCCATACTGATTGTACGAACGCTTGCGGTATCAGTGTAAGCCCGGTTCCGATCAAAGCGTAGGTCAAGATGCGGTTAGCTCCGACCTTGTCACTTAATCTGCCGAGTATCGGGGAGGCGATCATATTGGATAATCCGGTCACCGCAATGACGAAACCGGCCCACAGTGCAATGTCTACGGATGAGCCATGCAGCTTCTGCACGTATAGCGGCAGCAAGGACATCGGGCTAATCATCGCGAACTGTAGCAGAAATGTAACGGCAAACAGTGCAGGCAGTTGGGGTGTATGGCTGAGCTCCTTCAAGCCGGCAATAACCGAAACCTGTGGAACCGCCAGCGCCTCTTCGCGGTTAAAATTCTCCTTAACGAGAAACAATGCAAGCAGGGAAGCTGCAAAAATGAGAACGCCTGTAATGTAAAATATCGGACGGAATCCAATCCAATTCGCCATTAATCCACCGATTAACGGGCCGAGAATTGTACCAGCCACCTGACCGGATTGCATGATACCCATCGCAAAGCCCATTCGGTTCTTCGGTGTGGTTCCAGATACGAGTGAAATCGCTGCCGGGTTGAAACCGGAAATGGTACCGTTTAGCAGACGAAGCACAAGAAGATGCCATGGATGTGTGGCGAACCCCATACACGCAATGACGAGTGCCATACCAAAGCCAGAACGGAGCAGCATCAGTTTACGGCCATATTTATCCGCAACTTTTCCCCAGATAGGCTGGAATATAAATGAGGTTAAGAAGTTGGCAGCGAATATTAGACCAGCCCATACTCCAATTTCATGCTCCCCAACGACATTCAAATCTTGTGCTAGATATAAAGTCAGGAATGGAGTGATCATAGTCATTCCCGCATTGACGAGAAATTGTCCGAACCAAAGCACAATGAGGTTCACTTTCCATGTTTTCAATGTGCTCTTCACTTCCTTTCTAAGCTGTCCAATCCGGAATAACCAGGATCATTTGACTCTCGAAAAAATGCCGTTCTTTCAGTATAACATATTTTGTATTTTCCTGATGGCTACTATGTCATAGTATTGTCATCTGATGTTCATATGAAGATTCGGAGAGACGGTTGTTACTTACTTTTAAAAAGGGCATAATGTAATTTAGGAAACTTTTTATTACATTAATGGGGGCCTAATCATGACTTACAATGATCAGTTTATTCGAGCCTGCCGGAAGCAGGAAGTAGATCATATTCCCGTATGGTATATGCGGCAGGCAGGCCGCTACGATCCGGAATATCGCAAGATCAAGGAAAAGTATTCACTCCTCGAAATTTGCAAACAACCTGAGCTGGCCGCAGAGGTGACGCTAATGCCGGTTCGTAAGCTCGGTGTGGATGCTGCTATTCTTTATTCGGATATTATGAACCCAGTGGCATCGATCGGTGTGGACTTTGATATAGTGAAAGATATCGGGCCCGTTATCGATAATCCGATTCGGAGTGCCGCCGATGTGGAAAAGCTTAAGCCAATTGATGTAGAGGGTGATCTCGGCCATGTGCTGGAAACGATTCGCATCCTTGATAAAGAGCTGAAAGTTCCGCTGATTACATTCGCCGGTGCCCCATTTACCATTGCCAGCTATCTGATTGAAGGTCGTCCATCCAAAAATTACATACGCACCAAAGAGATGATGTATAGTGAGCCGAAGGTATGGTTTTCTCTGATGGACAAGCTAGGTGATATGGTTATTGCTTACTTGCGGGCTCATGTTGCTAACGGAGGCAAGGCGTTTCAGCTGTTCGACAGCTGGGTAGGCGCTCTATCTCCACGTGACTTCCAGACGTACGTGCTTCCAACCGTTACCCGTATTTTTGCCGAACTTGAGGATTTGAATGTACCTAAAATATATTTCCCTGGTGTCAGCTCAGGAGAACTGCTACCAACCTTATCCGGACTAAAAGCAGAAGTCATTGGTCTGGATTGGAGAGTATCGATTACTGAAGGGCGGAAGCGCTTAAATGGACAATTTGCGGTGCAGGGAAATTTGGATCCAACCGTATTGACCGCTCCTATGGAAGTCATCAAACAGTATGCTAAGGATATTGTTGATCAGGGCATCCTTGAACCGGGATATATCTTCAATCTGGGTCACGGGCTGTTCCCTGAGGCATCTCTGGAAAAGCTTCGCGAATTGACAGCATATATCCACGAATATTCTGCAGAAGCAATTGAAGCAGGCGCCCGTCAATAGTCCATAATACGGGTAAATGAATAGATAGAATACTCTAAATAGCCCAGAGGTGAATTGGATGAGTAACAAAATTGGCGTATTGGTTATGTCCTATGGAACACCGGAAAGTATGGAAGGAATAGAGGCTTATTACACGCATATCCGCCGTGGCAACAAACCTTCCGATGAGCAGTTGAAAGAACTAACAGACCGGTATGAGGCTATCGTGGGCGGCGTATTTCCGCTGCGTGAAAATACCGACCGGCAGGTTCGGACGCTTCAGGATACACTTAACCGAGATGAACGCGCACAGAATGTAGAGTTTGTATGCTATCAAGGGTTGAAGCATGCGGCTCCGTTTATTGAAGACGGAGTGGAGCAAATGGTGAAAGACGGCATTAAGCAGGCAATCGGTATCGTTCTTGCTCCTCACTATTCTGTGATGAGTGTCGGTACTTATGTGAAGCGTGCACAGGCTAAAGCAGAGGAAGCGGGGCTTCAGATTTCCTTTGTTGAAAGCTATCATATGCATCCTCTACTGATTGAGGCCCTTGCAAAGCGGGTAAGCGCCAAACTCGATCTGTTCGAGGAAGCCGGCGCTTTTCGTGAAAGTGTGCGTGTATTGTTCAGTGCGCACAGCTTGCCGGAACGGATCTTGTCTATGGGTGACCCATATCAGGATCAACTGTTAGAAACGTCAAAGGCCGTGGCCGAACAAGCTAAGGTTGGACAGTGGCAGTTCACTTGGCAGAGTGCTGGCCGTACACATGAACCGTGGCTCGGTCCAGATATTTTGGAGACGCTGCAGGATCTTAAACGAGAGCAGGTGGAGGATGTGCTTGTCGCTCCTATCGGCTTTGTGTCCGACCATCTGGAGGTACTTTACGATCTGGACATCGAAGCAAAGGCTATTGCGAAAGAAATGGATATGCGTCTTGAACGTATCGATTCCTTAAACAGCGACCCTCTTTATATGGAAACATTAAGCGACTGTGTCATTACAAGCTGGAAACAGGGAATCGGCCAATAAATCCGCATACACCCCAAGATAACTGGAGCCAAGCTCTAATCTGGTCATTAACATAAAGTTAACCTACCCTCCGGCAAGCCGGGGGGTTCTATTTTTTCTACAGATCTTGGTATAATGAAGGGAGTTCATGGAAAGCCGCATAGAGAGAAAAAGGGGTGAATTATGTACCCATCACGTACAGAGATACAAAAAGCCAAGCAGCAGGCCCGTAAGAACCACCAGCTGCGGGTTTGGACTGTTATTAATTTAGTCCTTATGATTGTGATCGCTACTGTGCTTACTTATTATTTTGTATTCAAGGAGGAGGAGCAGACCGGAACAGAACTCTCATTCTATTATCCGGCCATGCCAGACTCTCCAGAAGTGCAGCAAGCATTCGCCCCAGGGCCTTTGCTTATGCCGATAAACAATATTCGTTTATAAAAGGCTTAGGATCTGAAATTCTTTTTTGCCGGGGATACATCATTTTCCAGACAAGATTGATGAGTTTTTGAAGCCAATGGCAAATATTATCCGTATAAATATTTGGGCAAAACAGTTAATGAGGACGAATTCCTTCTGAACATCTTCGTAATTAAATGTAGAATCGCTTAAGCGGCGGTGTCCGGGTGCTGGAAAGCAGCAAGGTACGTTGCAGACTCGACACGCACCATAAAGAGACACATAGGAGGTCTTGCCATGAACAATTTATGCGTGGCTCACCGTGGATTTTCAGCCAAAGCGCCTGAAAATACGCATGCAGCCATTAAAATGGCGATGAATGAGCCTTTTGTAAACTGGATGGAAATTGATGTGCAGCTGACGCGTGACGGCGTTCCTATTGTTATTCATGATTACAGCGTTGACCGGACGACAAGCGGCAAGGGTAAGGTAAAGGATCTTACTTGGCAGGAAATACGCCGGATGGATGCTGGTGTCTGGAAAGGACGGGAGTTTCAAGGTGAACAAGTCCCTTCACTGGACGAAGTGTTACAGCTTGTCAAAGGCCGATTAAAGCTGAATATTGAGCTGAAGACCAGCGGGGATATGTATCCCGGGTTGGAAGAAGCTGTACTGGATCGGATTCATGCCCATGGAATGATATCGGAAATCGTTCTGACATCCTTTGAACCGAAGTCGCTTCTTCGAGCTAAGAAAATAGACCCTGAAGTACAGGTTGGTCTCATCATTGATGCACACCCACGTGATCTGTTGTCTCGACTAAAAAAAATAGGCTGTTCTTTTCTGTCCATAGGTTACTCTCATCTGGACGCGGCTTTTGCTGATGAATTGATCAGAAACGGAATTACGCCGATGGCTTGGACTGTGGACGATAAACGTAGCATGGCCTCCTTGGCCAAGATGAGCCCTGAAATTATGATATGTACCAATCGGCCTGATACGTGGGGTCAACTTTTTTTGAATAAGATTGCACCGCGGATTCCGTTTTGGCGCAGAAAATGGAGAGGGTGGTTTTAGAATGTGTGCTTTAGTAAACAACGTCTATTGCGTCGGCCGTAATTACCGGCTTCACGCTGCAGAATTAGGTAATGCGGTACCGGATGAGCCTATGATATTTCTAAAGCCATCTCATGCGGTTGTTCTGCTAGACGGTAGCCGCCTGGCGATGCCGCAAGGACGCGGGATTGTCCATTTTGAAGGAGAGCTTGTTATTCAGGCAGCTAAGGATTATACCCCTGGCATGAAGGTGGACGAGTTGGTTGAGGTAATGGCACTTGGTATCGATTTTACGCTGAGAGACGTGCAGTCCGTCATTAAAGAAAAGGGACAACCTTGGACAGCGGCTAAAGGATTTAAGAATTCGGCACCTCTGACCCCGTATATTACTTTCCCGGGAAATGATCAATTACTACAAACAGAATTTACGGTCTTGAAGAACGGAGAAGAGGTACAGCGTGGAAATGCAGGAGATATGATCTTCTCTCTTCAGAACATTATTGATTACATTGGGCATCATTACGGACTTGGTAAAGGAGATTTGATCTTTACAGGGACACCTGCCGGAGTGGGACCTGCGGAAAGCGGAGATGTGTTTGAGCTGATCTGGGGCGATGTGCGTCTTGGACGCTGCGAGATTGAATAGAGATTTCGCAAAAATGTAAGGGGGTTAAGCATTGAACTGGCTGATTGGTGCCATGGGTGCACTGATAGTAGCAGGTGCAGCATACTTGAAAAAATCGTTGTCATTATCAGGAGCGGCAGCAGCCGTTATGATGGGCACGGTTTATTATGGAGCAGGGAACCTGTTTTGGTTCGGAACCCTGCTTCTTTTTTTCATGACGTCTACACTGCTATCGAAATATCATCAAGGAAGCAAGCAAGATTTAGAGAAGTCTTATGCCAAGACCGGCAAGCGTGATGCTGGACAGGTATTTGCCAACGGAGGCATTGGCATGGTTCTGTGTCTCCTTCACTTTATGTATCCTCATGAAGCGTGGAAGTTTTTGTTTATAGGGGTAATGGCTGCGGTGACAGCTGATACATGGGCTACAGAAATCGGGAGTTTGAGCCGCAGACCGCCGAGATCGATCCTGAACGGCAAATCTCTGCCGCCTGGAACGTCCGGTGGTGTCTCATGGCTAGGTTCAACAGCCGCAGCCCTTGGGGGAGCCGTAATAGGAGCAGGAGCATGGCTGTTTGGTATATGGTCTGGTTTAGAGCCAGATCTGCTTACATATGCAACAGCTGGTCTTATTGGCGGATTAGTGGGAGCTTTTACCGATTCATGGATGGGGGCAACCGTACAGAAAATGTATCGCTGTACCATTTGCGGCAAGGATGTGGAGGTTCATCAGCATTGCGGTCAGCCTACGGAGCGTTCCGGCGGATGGGACTGGATGACAAACGACGCAGTGAACCTGATCAGCTCGCTTATTGGGGGATTTGCCGCTTGGGTGGCAGCAGCATTCTTGTAAGAGCAGCGTGTTTCGACAGCAGACCTCTGCCATGATATGATGAGGTAAATTCATAAATAAGTAGGGAATAAATCGATGAATATCATGACTGTTGAACAACTGACCAAAAGCTATGGTGATAAAATATTGTTTCAGAATGCGTCCTTCGGAATGGAGGATCAAGATAAAATCGGTGTTATTGGAGTGAACGGAACAGGGAAATCTACGTTCCTGCGGATTATAGCTGGCCTAGAGCCGGCTGATTCCGGCAAAATTGCTGTAGGCAACCGGATCAAGATTCAGTATATGGCCCAAAATCCGGATTTTGATCCGGATAATACCGTGCTGCAGCAGGTGTTCGCAGGTGATCTTCCAGAGATGAAGCTCGTTCGTGATTACACGGAAACGATGGAGCTACTGGAGATCAATCCCGATCACACCGAGCTGCAGGAGAAACTGCTGAAGCTGAACCAGAGTATGGACGCCTTGCAAGCATGGCAGCTGGAGAGTGACGCCAAGACGATTCTTTCCAAGCTGGGCGTTCGCCATTACGATGCCAAGATGGGTACGCTATCCGGTGGGCAGCGGAAACGGGTGGCGCTTGCAGCCGCTTTGATCCAACCATCCGATTTGCTTATTCTGGACGAGCCGACTAACCATATTGATAATGAATCGGTGGCTTGGCTGGAGCAGTATTTACAAAAACGGCGCGGCGCGCTGCTCATGATTACCCATGATCGTTATTTTCTTGACCGCGTAGCCAACGTTATGCTGGAATTGGATCATGGGCGTCTGTTCCGTTATGAAGCGAACTACAGCAAATTTCTGGAGTTAAAGGCCGATCGAGAGGAGCGGGAAGCTGCTGCAGAACAGAAACGGCAAAACCTGTTCCGAAATGAACTTGCCTGGATGCGGAGAGGGGCCAAAGCCCGGACGACCAAGCAGAAGGCAAGAATTGATCGTTTTGAAAGCTTGAAGGAGCAGGAACTTATTCATTCGACCGGAGAAATTGATGTTTCTGTGGCTTCCACGCGGCTTGGGCGTAAAATTTTAGAGATTGAGCATCTCACTAAGCGTGTAGGTGACAAAGTTCTTATTGAGAACCTTTCCTATATTGCAGTTCCTGAAGATCGGATTGGCATTGTGGGGCCGAACGGGAGCGGGAAGTCTACGTTGCTGAACCTCATTTCGGGCAGTCTGCAGGCTGATGGCGGGGAGGTTATTACGGGCCCGACTGTTAAACTTGGTTATTTCACACAGGAACATCAAGAGATGGATGGTAGCCTGCGTGTTATTGAATATATTAAGGAAGAAGCGGAAGTGGTGCGGACGGCCGAAGGTGCTTCCATCACAGCAGCGCAGATGCTGGAACGGTTTTTGTTTCTGCCGGCAATGCAGTGGACGCCTATCGCTAAGCTGTCCGGTGGGGAGAAGCGGAGGCTGTATTTGCTGCGGGTGCTGATGAGCGCACCGAATGTGCTGCTACTGGATGAACCGACTAATGATCTGGATATCCAAACCCTGTCCGTGTTGGAACAGTATCTCGATGATTTTCCAGGAGTAGTTATCGTTGTATCCCATGACAGATTCTTTCTTGACCGGACCGTAGACAAGATTATGGCATTTGAAGGAGAGGGGCAGGTTCGCGTTCATGTGGGCTCTTACAGCGAGTATGCCGAGTGGATGTCCCGTAACGCCAGTGGATCGTCGTCATCCTCCCGAAAGAGTGATCCTTCGTCCGGAGCAGGAAGCAAGGGTCAGACGAATCCAGCCTCTGCAATAACAGCCAAAGAAACGCCGCGGGAGAAGCTCAAGTTCAGTTACAACGAGCAGCGGGAGTTTGAACAGATTGATGAGTTGATTGAGGCTGCTGAGGCTAAGATGGTACAAATTCAATCCGATATGGAGACCGCTGCAAGTGATGCGTCACGTCTACAGGAATTGATGAACGCTTTGCAAGCCAGTGAAGCGGAGTTGGAACGTTTAATGGACCGCTGGACTTATCTTAATGAGTTGGCTGAAAAAATTGAACAGAGCAAAGGCTAGATGGGTTGTGCTGGTTAGATAGCCTTTATATCATGGAATATACAGCAGGGGCTGTCCGAATTAAAGGTCATAGACCTATTTCGGACAGCCCCTCTTTGTGCTGCTTGGTTCAGTATAAGAGGTTGTTCAAAAAGTCCGCTTTTGATCACGAAGTGGATCAGGAAGTGGGTTCGGCATCGAATCTTGAATTCAGCCGGTCCTTCCGGTGCTCACGTACCCAAAACGTACGCTCCGCTCCTCAGTCCCTAGCTTCATCCAACCTTCTCGGTGCTGAAAACCGACCTTTTTGAACACGTACTATAAGATATTATTTCACATAAGCTGCAAGCAATTTAGTCGTATTCAAAACGGCCTGTTTATGTGTTCTTTCCATTGCATGGGAGGCATGAACACCGGGACCAATAAGTGCAGCCCGGATGTTGCTTCCTGCAGACAGAGCTGCAGAAGCGTCAGATCCATAATGTGGATAAATATCGACCGCATACGGAATTCCCTCGGCCTCTGCAAGCTGAATGAGACGGCCTGTCATATCATAATCATATGGACCTGAAGAATCCTTGGCACAGATCGATACGTCGGTTTCTTTACAACTCAGGTCGTCACCGATGCAGCCCATATCAACAGCGATGAATTCTTTAATATCAGAAGGGATGTATGCCGTTCCATGTCCGACTTCCTCATAGTTGGAGATGAGTACTTTTACATTACAGCGTGGTTTCCAGTCTTCACGTTTCATGGACTCAAGCAGTCCGAACAGAGCAGCTACACTGGCTTTATCATCAAGATGGCGTGACTTGATATACCCACTCGGTGTAATGACAGCTCGGGAATCAAAGGATACAAAATCACCGACAGAAATGCCAAGTTTTTTGACATCTTCCGCATTTTCAACAACCTCATCAATGCGGACTTCCATATGACTTTCTTGACGCTCAAAAGTCCGGGCATCGTCATATACGTGAACGGATGGCTGGGTGGACAGAATTGTACCGGTGTAAGTTTTTCCGCTGCGTGTATGGATAACACAGTATTCATTTTCAATGCTGTTCATCATGAAGCCGCCGACTTTTGTCAGCCGCAATGTTCCTTCGGATTTAATCGCACGGACCATGGCGCCGAGCGTATCCACATGACCGCTAAGACCAATGGTATGGGTTTCGTCCTGCCCCGGAACGGAGAGGATGGCTCCGCCTTTTTCATTACGGGTCAAAGATACTCCCAAATTTGTAGCTTCTTGTTCAATTCGTTTCATGATATGTCCGGTAAAGCCTGTAGGGCTTGGCGTTTCCAGTAAATCTTTGAGCAGAGATAGAATATAGCTTTCATTAGGTTGTATAGACACGATAAAGCGCTCCTAACTTGATTGAATTAATATGACTCGGCTGAACAGGATGGATGATTCATCGCCGTACTATTGGGGGATGTTTTCCTGGTCCTGAGATGCTGTTTCAGCCTCTTCCGTGAGATCCGGCGTGTAGCCTGTTACTTCTTGAATATGTATAAGCTGTCCTGCAAGGGATTTAATCTCCTTTTGCATCTGGTACTGACGGTATATTCCGTATGAGCCGACAATTATGCCACCAATCAGCGTACAGCCGATAATCAGCAGGATAAGAGGGACGTGAACCATTCCGAATAATAGGTTTACATCCACGGGGTCGACGTTGATGACGGCGAACACCGCAGTAAGCAGTGCGAACAGGAGTCCTGCAATAAGTGACCATTGCATTTTCATCTGGACACCTCCTTTCATCACAGTATAAAATCCCTTGCCGCAGGGGGCAAGGGATTTTATTACGGATTTCTACAGGTCCGGGTTTTATTTTGTCAGTTCTTCCATCTGGGAGATCACATTTTCGAATACGCTCATCGCTTCGCGGATCGGCTCTGGGGAAGACATATCGACTCCGGCTTTTTTCAAAATATTGATGGAGAAATCACTTCCGCCGCTTTTCAGGAAACCGAGGTAGCGGTCAACGGCTGGTTGGCCTTCTTCAAGAATTTGCTTCGAGAAGCTGGTTGCCGCCGAGAAGCCTGTTGCGTATTTGTAAACATAGAAGCTGTTATAGAAATGCGGTATGCGTGCCCATTCCATGCCAATTTCTTTATCTACAGTCATGTTCTTGCCGTGATACTTCACATTCAGGTCATAATAGATATCCGAGAGGTCCTGAGGAGTGAGCGATTCGCCGCTTTCAGCACGTTCGTGTACGATCTTCTCGAACTCTGCGAACATGGTCTGACGGAACACAGTAGTGCGGAACTGATCTGCATAGTAGGTAAGCAGGTACATTTTTTCCTTTGGATCCGTAGATTTCTTCAGCAGATAATCCATCAGCAGCGCTTCATTGGTTGTAGAAGCGACTTCAGCGAGGAAGATCGTATACTGGGCATCACGGTACTTCAGGTTGGTGTCCGAGTAGAACGAATGCAGCGCGTGACCCATTTCATGAGCAAGTGTGAACATACTGTTCAGATTGTCCTTATGGTTCAGCAGCACGTAAGGATGTGTGCCGTAAGCTCCCCAGCTGTATGCGCCGGTACGTTTGTTTTCATTCTCATAGACATCGATCCAGCCATTGTCATAACCGTCTTGAAGGTTTTTCAGATAATCCTCTCCAAGTGGGTGAAGTCCATCCTTGATCGTCTGCTTCGCTTGATCGTAAGTGATGTCCATCTTGTATTCTTCCACGAGCGGAGCGAACAGGTCGTACATATGAAGCTCATCCACGCCCAGCAGCTTTTTTCGGAGATTCATGTAACGATGCAGCAGAGGCAAGCTTTCATGAATCGTATCGATCAGGTTCGTATACACTTCCTTCGGAATGTTATCGCCATATAGGGACATTTCCAGTACGGAAGGGTACTTGCGCACACGAGAATAAAATATGTTCTTGTTCACGTTGGCACTTAGTGTGGCGGAGATGGTGTTCTTTTGCTTACCGTAGGTTTCATAAACCGCTTTGAAGGCCGCTTCGCGCACTTCACGGTTCGGATTCTCAAGGAACTGGATGTAGCTGCCGTGCGTTAATTCTACTTCTTTGCCGTTTTCGTCTTTGATTTTCGGGAATTTCATATCTGCATTGTTCAGCATGCCAAAAATCGTCTGCGGTGCAGAGGACATGTTGCCGACCTGAGCAAGAAGAGCTTCCTCGGCCTTGGACAGAATATGGGCTTTCTCACGTTTCATTTCTGTCAAGGTGAACCGGTAGTCTGCAAGTGTTGGGTCAGCGATCAGCTTATCAAGCTCACCTTCCGACAAAGCAAGAATTTCCGGTGTAGTGAAAGAAAGAGCTTCACCGACTTCGACGCTAAGCTTTTTTGCCTTTTGGGTAAGAGCTTGGTATGTAGGATTGGCCGTATCTTCGTCATGATGCATATGTGCGTAAACGAATAGTCTCTCGGTATGAAGCCCCACTTCATCTTCAAGATCGAAGCACTGTTTGATCGATTCCGCATTGGTTAACTTGCCTTGGAAATCGGCGGCAGTCTTAATCAGACGTTGAACTTCATTGTAAGCATTGTCCCAAGCTTTCTGATCTGTGAACAGATCTTGTAGCTTCCACTGGTGTTCGGTAGGGACTTCCGAACGTTTCATTACTTTTTCCATGGGAATCCTCCTTGATTGATGAGAATATGATATAGATCGGGCTCCTTCAGCTAAAACGTCTGAGTGAAGAGCGGGAAGTGGCAGGAGACTTAGCGCTAAAGTCAGGCAGAGTGCTCTCGCACGCTTCATTGGGCATTACCTCCTCGAAAAATAGCTTCGAGCGATAGTATGCCGCGTCCCTGTCTCTTTCATCCTTTACTTTAGGAGGAACCCATGGTGTATAAACTGTAAACAATAATGTAGAAGGCAAACAAGATCAAGGCGACAGCGGTCAAAGCCATTCCTTTTCGGATCTTCTGAGGGATACTGTCCTTATTCATGATCATGATGAGCCCAAGGCTGAAAGCAAGAATAATGAAGATAACAGCGTTGGTATAGTTCATCTGTTTATACCTGCTTGAAGGCGTCCATTATGCGCCGCCATTCATCTTCCTGTCCTTCATACTCTTGTTTCGAAAAACGGTTTTGTGCCCAGTGCATCAAAGCTGGACGGCTCATGAAGGTATGTGTCTCTTCACCCCATTGGTCGGAAATTTCACGAAGAACGATGTAGCGACCCTGCACCTCAACTGTCATCATGTTCCATTTGTCTTTTTTGTATATTTCATGTTTTTTTATCATATGCATTCTCCGTTACTATTGGGCTTTTTGTGTAAATGATAACGCACTCGTGGTCTGAAAAGCAAATAAGAAAAACGCTTTAAAAAAAGCTGAGACAGCAAAATGATGGATTGCATTGTCAGAAAACATGGGATATAATATGGATATTCGCCATAGATGGCGGTATTTTTAGGAGGTTGTTCATTTGAAAGGTACAGTTAAATGGTTTAATGCAGAAAAAGGTTACGGCTTTATTTCGGTTGAAGGTGGCGAAGACGTATTCGTACACTTCTCCGCAATCCAAGGAGACGGCTTCAAAACTTTGGAAGAAGGCCAAGCGGTTGAGTTCGAAATCACTGAAGGTAACCGTGGTGC
This sequence comes from Paenibacillus uliginis N3/975, assembly GCF_900177425.1. NCBI lineage: Bacteria > Bacillati > Bacillota > Bacilli > Caryophanales > Paenibacillaceae > Paenibacillus > Paenibacillus uliginis. The sequence goes on from NZ_LT840184.1 coordinate 1,655,820, forward strand.
TCAAGCAGCCAACGTAACAAAACTGTAAGTTAACTCCTATAACGGAGATCTTATAGATTAAGAGTGATCTTAATCAGGATATTTGTTTACTAAGGCATCAGGCACAGTTCTCATTGAGAGCTGTGCCTTTTTGTCTTATTCCACAAAAGTATCCATCGGCTTGGCAAACAGATGTCTTCCCAGAAATCCTAGTGCAGCCACGAAAGCAAGGACAGTGGCTAGATAGTAGAAGTAAGTCCTGCCGGCTGTTTCAAACATCATCCCGCCAAAGGTACCGCTGATCAGCCCGGATGCACTGGACCAGAACACCGTAAACAGTGCTATCCCGGTCGCCCGGTAACGGCCTGGTACAAGTCGGGTGATATAACGGACCGCAGTAACATAAAACACGCCGAAGGTAACGCTGTGCAAGGTCTGAATTGCCAGTACACTTATGGGATCGTTCGCGAGCCCCATGAGTAGGAAGCGAAGGGCGTACATCAAGCTTGCGAAGCCAAGCAGTGGGAGCTCTTTGATCTTGTCGCCGTACTTACTAAGGAGATAGAAGATCGGGATTTCGCTAATGGCAGAAATCATGAGCGACCAACCGATCAAGCCTTCGCCAGCCCCTAGCTGTGACAGCGTCAACGTCAGGAAAGCCTCGTTCATCCGGTGTGCCAAGGCAAGACAGAAGACACAGGCGAAAAACCACAAGATTTCCTTGGAGCGAAGCACTTTCAGTAGATCTGACATCCCCATACTTTCTGATCTTTTCATAACACCGTCCCGCAGTAGCAGAGAGGAGAGTAGGGCGGCTATACCGATTCCGATACCGATCCCGAGTGTCCAAGATGCGCCCGCAACGCTGATAACATATCCAATCCCCAATGCAAAAAAGGCATATCCTAAAGAGCCGAACACCCGAATGACCGTAAAGCTTCGGCCATAACGCTGAGCAGTTTGAATAGCCATTGTATCGGCTAGAGGATAGACAGGGTAATAGAAGAAGTAGAAAATCGTGATAATCAAAAAGACAGGAGTAAACCCGGATGCGCCGGTCATCGCAAGCAGCATGAACAGCTGTCCGGAAATGAGGATAATCATAATTTTTTTGAGTGTTTGATATTTATCGCTTGCCAAGCTCCAGATCATGTTGGAAAACATCGAGATCAGCGGTCCAACAGCATATAGGTAACCGATTTGGCTGCTTGTGAATCCGAGTTCTTTATAGTAAAGGGGGAAGTAGGAAATGACGAGCGCTGTCGTTCCAAAGATGGTAAACATGAAAGCGCGAAGCCAGTTCTGATCCGGCCTGGAAAAGGCGGTTAATTTCATGATTGCAAGACTCCATTTCATTTCTGTACTTCAACATGAAGAAACTCAGTTTAGAGCATGGGTTGTATGACAACGCTAAGTATAGCATAGTGCTGAAATTACCCGAAATATTTCTTCAATGATGTGTGTTATTTGTACAAAAGAGTCGATCATATTATAATAGGTTTGATTTGGGTAGGTATAAAAATGACAACCATGTGGAGGCAGAGTTCATTGAATGATCAAGAGCTAAGCCGTAAAGTTCCGCGTAGTCCGGTCGGCCTCATGACCCGGGTGTATAAGTTCATTCTCCCGGAAGTGGCTGCCGAGCTGGACCAATGGCGACGGGACGCCGAACAAATTCCCGATGAGGAGCTCCGAAAGCAGGCACTTGCCAGCATTGAGACGAAGCAATTTCATTGCCAGGGCGGGGCAGTTTATGCCGCGGCAAGCCTACCGGATAAGCATATTTTGATTCCGTTAATAGTGGCTTATCAGACCATTAGCGACTATCTCGATAATTTATGCGACCGCAGTACTTCCTTGGATCCTGTCGACTTCAGGCAGCTTCACCAGTCGATGCTGGATGCGGTGACTCCGGGTACGAAGCCGGCGGATTACTATGCATATCGTTCGGAAAAAGAAGATGGCGGTTACCTAGGGCGTCTTGTACAGACCTGCCGGGACTGCATAAGTCAGCTTTCGGGATACGAAGCTGCCAAGCCGTATATTCGGGATTTGGCCGAGCTTTATATTGACTTACAGGTGTACAAGCATATTCATCCGGAAAAAAGGGAAGCTGCGCTCCTGGAATGGTGGTCACAGCAAGCCCATCGGACGCCTCATCTAAGGTGGAATGAGTTTGCTGCCGCAACAGGATCTACCCTTGGGGTATTCATGTTGTTTTTGGCTGCAACGGATCCATTTCTGGATGAACAGGATGCATCTTCCATTCATGCGTCTTACTTTCCCAATGTATGCAGTCTCCACATTATGCTGGATTATCTGATCGATCAAGACGAAGACAGGTTGGGCGGCGATCTTAACTTCTGCAATTATTATGAAGACGCCGATACGATGCTGAACCGTATCGCTTCCATCGTTGAATGGGCCCGGAAGGATGTTACAGCAATTCCCTCAACTCCTTTTCATCGTATGATCATTGAGGGATTACTGGCTTTATATTTATCCGATCCCAAAGTCAGCGAACAGCAATTGGTTCGCTCCGTATCCAAACGGTTGATGAAGAGAAGTCCGATGACGCGTCTTTTCTTTTTTGTCAATAGTCGATGGATCCGCAAGCATAAGAATGAGTGACAATAAGGAGGAAGAAGAACATGGCAGAAGTTAAAAAAATTGCAGTTCTAACAAGCGGGGGAGATTCCCAGGGGATGAACGCGGCACTGCGTTCCGTTGTTCGAAGCGGATTGTATCACGGGCTAGAAGTATATGGTATCCAACGCGGTTATCAAGGTTTGATTAATAATGAAATTTATAAAATGGATCTTCGCAGCGTGGGCGATATCATCCAGCGCGGAGGTACGATTCTGCAATCCGCTCGCTGTCCGGAGTTCAAGACACTAGAAGGCCAGCAGAAGGGTGCTGACGTATTGAATCAGCACGGTATCGACGGTCTTGTTGTGATTGGCGGAGACGGCTCTTATCAGGGTGCTAACAAGCTGAGCAAGCTGGGTATTAAAACGATGGGGCTTCCAGGTACAATTGACAACGATATTTCATTTACCGATTATACGATTGGCTTTGACACGGCTGTGAGCGTTGTTGTGGACGCGGTTAACAAGCTGCGTGACACGATGTCCTCTCATGCTCGTTCGTCCGTTGTAGAGGTTATGGGACGGCACTGTGGGGATATTGCCCTGCATGCGGGTCTTGCCTCCGGAGCGGAAACGATCCTGGTGCCTGAAGTACCGTATAACATGGATGAAATTGCTGACCGGATGAAGGACAACTTCTGCAACGGTAAACGTCATAGTATTGTGATTGTGGCTGAAGGAGTCGGCAAAGGCGAAGATGTGGCGAACGCTCTGAAGGAGCGTCATGCCTCTATCGATGCGCGTGTAACCGTACTGGGTCACATTCAGCGCGGTGGAGCACCAACTCCGTTTGACCGTAACCTCGCAAGCCGCCTTGGCGACTTCGCGGTTCGAAGTCTGATTCAAGGTGAGTCGGATAAAGGCTGCGGTATTATTAAAGGCGAGTTAGTTCTTACGGATATTGACAAAGTCGTCAACACGAAAAAAGAATTCGACATGGATATGTACGAGCTGGCACTACGCCTGTCTCAATAATCGACTATTCCAGAACCGGCCCTACAGGAAATCCTGTGGGGTTTTTTCCAAATATATTCTTGACCAGAAAGGGGAGAGTGTGATGTATTTATACCGATTGGAAGTGGAATGTGACAAAGGCAAGCTGGTAGTGATAACGGCTGCAGAGGATGAGGAAAAAGCGTTTTCTGCGGTGGATGAGCATGTTGAGCGGCATTTTCTAACGATGCCGGATATCCGGGAAGTGACCTTGCTTGAAAAGAAGCGGATTTCTCCCGGCACAGCATATGTTATAGAAACGTAAAAAAGGGACTGCCTGATGGCGGTCCCTTTACTGTTGGTGAATTTATTGTGCATCAGCAAGCTTGCCGCGGGCAAATTTGCGCTGAACTTTAACCAGACGGATGAGCAGAAGGGTGGCCCCCACAGCAAGGCCTGTAATTAATCCGATCCAATATCCGAAGGCGGCCAAAGAGGTGAAGTTAGCCAGCACATAACCTACAGGCAGGCCGATGACCCAGTAAGAGAGAAACGCGAGCATAAATGCCACGTTAACGTCTTTATATCCGCGTAATGCCCCTTGGGTCGGTGTGGCGATGGCATCGGATATTTGAAAAAAGATGGCGTATAGCAGAAATTGTTGTATCAGTTCTACAACGCCCGGCTCATTAGAATAGAGGCCTGCTACCTGACGGCCGAACAGCATCAGAATAACCGCAGTAAGCAAAGATAGGATAACGGCTAGTCCGATTCCAAGCTTGGCATACTGCCTAGCATCTTTCATGCGACCGGACCCGGCTTCAAATCCAACCAAGATCGTCAGGCTCATGCAGATGCTGAGGGGAAGCATGTATAAGGTCGTTGCAAAGTTCATGGCTGCCTGATGAGCTGCAATGGTAACAGTATCAAAATTGCTCATCATCAGGGTGACCGCCGCAAATACCGCTGTTTCAAAAAAAATCGAGAAACCGATGGGCACACCGATCTTCAAGTGACCCTTCCAGGCGGCAATCGAAATCTTCGGAATGCTTCGAAATATGCGGAAGCTGGAAAATGGATGCATGTTATGAACAACCACAATTGCAACGAGAAAGACAACCCAGTATGTGATGGCTGAGGCAATACCTGCACCAACACCGCCAAGTCTCGGGAAGCCCCAGTTACCAAATATGAATAGGGCGTTCAGCGTTACGTTGATTGGCAACGAAATAAGCGTAATGACCATGGATACCCGGGTTTGTCCGAGACCGTCAATGAAGCAGCGGAGCACGGTATAAGCGAACAATGGAACAATACCGGCTGAGATAGCCATCAGGAACTGGGAAGCGATGTTTCTGACAGCAGGCTCCAGCGTCATGGCGTTCAGTATATTGGGTACGGCGAGATATCCAATACCGAGTACAACCAGAGCTAGGATAACGGCCAGCCACAGGGCCTGTATAACCTGATAAGCTACTTTATCCTCCCTACGGGCGCCCATAAATTGAGACACAATCGGAGTGATACCCATTAGAATACCGCTGAGTCCAGTCTGAACAGGTATCCAAATACTTGTTGCAATAGCTACCCCGGCAAGATCTGCCGAGCTAAATTTACCGGACATATTCGTATCGAAAAAAGTGATGGCAGACAGAGCAAGCTGTGTGATGAGAATAGGAAGCAGGATAACAGCAAATTGCTTCAGCTTCTGCCGGGTTGTAAATGTCTTATTCATAGAATGAGAGCCTTCTTTGCTGGTATTATATTTTTAAGCACAACTTTCTATTGTAATCAATCTGCTCCGATATAACAATCAGTAAGGAAATAAAAAGGTCCGGCACGTGTGGCCGGACCTTTCGAGTATGGATCATAATGGCGGTTTACTTGTAAGTTACACCTGGAGTGTAGCGATTAGCCGCATTCCAGAGCAGGTATTCATCTACATTCATATCCTGAAGCGCACGGATTTGTTCTTCAATTTCTTTTTTGCCGTATTTGGCATAATTACCGCTACCGAGCCAGCTGGCGGTAAAGTCCTGAATCCAAGGACGGATAATTGGCTTGTAGGAGCCGAGCGGATCGAGTTTTGTATGTGTGTCTTTCATAGAACCCTTGATTGTCTGATAAGGCGCTTTGTCAGGCACCTTGGAGCCGAACCAGCCTGTCGTGTAATGACTCGGATATACCATGGGGCTGATGACGTCCACATGCTTGGAAATCTTAACAAAATCCTGACCGATACCCTCTGCTGCCGGTACAGAAGCTGCATATCCAAAAATATCAACCGATACCCGAATGCCGAGCGGTGCGAGTTCTTTACGGGCATATTTAACAAACTCAGATATGACATCAACACGGGATTGATTACTCTTCGTATATTTCAAGGAATCGGCTCGTTTTTCGAACCCTTCTGGGAAACGAACGTAATCGAACTGGATTTCTTTAAACCCGAGTTTAGCCGCTTCCTTGGCAATTTCAATGTTATAGTCCCACACTTCTTTGTTATACGGGCTAACAAAGCTTTCGCCTCTGCCATTTTGCCATACACTGCCGTCGCCTTTACGGAAGGAAAGCTCAGGATTTTTTTTTGCGAGGATCGTGTCTTTGAATACAACCACTCTGGCGATCGGATAAATGTCATGCTTATTCAGCCGCTGCATCAATTTATCGATGTCTTTAATAAAAGGCTGCGGCTTTCCAAGTTCTTTAAGCTTAGGATTATCCGTCTTATACGTTATGTAACCCTCATCATCTTTAATATCAATAACCATGGCATTCAGTTCGGTCTTGTCTAACAGATTCACGAGTTGATCCATGCGTGAACCGCCTGCACTGTAAGCTGTCACATAGATTCCTTTCACTTTGGGTGCTTCTTCCTGTGGATCGCTTTTCACAGTTGTTTGCTTGGAACCGGTATTTCCGGTGTTTTGCTGCTGGGTTATGGCGGAATTAACCGTAGTGTGGAGCAAGTTGGTCACCTGACCGTCTGGATGGCTAGCTACTCCCATTCCTCCTGCAGTCCAAATTAGTAAAGCTAAGATGATGTTCATAAATGATTCTCTCCCTTGTGTACATTCACTACATGATTATAAAGGAAACGCTGCCAATAAAAAGAACAGGTTTGTTACAATAAGAATACTGATATGTAACAGAGGTTTTTTATTTTACCGGATACTTAGTGTTTTTAAACGAATTGGGTGTAATTTAAACGGAAATGTCTGAAGTGCGGAAGATAACCACTTTTATCGAGGATAAAAAATGCCGTTTCTCCACGAAACATTCCGGGAAAAACGGCATTGTTGCAAAATCTTGTGACTTTTGATCACGATTTAATGAAGGTAAGCTTGATTCTGATGCTCGCAAATGCTGTATTGAATAATCTCCAAGGCGTCGTCCTCTTCCAGAATATTCAGCCCATCCCTTAGAACGATCATGGAATTCAGCTCGTTCTGTCTAAAGAAAGGCATCATGTCCGGAAACCATTTCAAGACGATTTCTGACAGTTTTACAGTTTCCATCTCCACAAAAATCACCCTTTCCTTCCTTGACGTTAGGTTAGGCAGGACGTCTGCAGTAAAACGGAAAAGCTAATAAAAATTGCCTGGGAAGCTGGGTTAAGAATACCTCATGAATATTGTAGGAACCGCGCATTAATATTATACCATAATTATTAATCTTTATCTCTTGAAATGGGGAAAACTAACTCCTGCGGAACTGTCCCATGACCGTTACAGTCTCCACAACGTTAACAAAAGCCTCAGGATCCGTCTCGGTAATGATTGTTTTTAACTCGGCAAGCTCATAGCGGGTTGTTACGGTCATCAGCATATCTTTTTCCTTGTGGCTAAAGGCTCCCTCGGTTTTAATCTTTGTGACACCGCGTGGACGCTTCAGCAATTTTTCAAGTAGCGCTTCCGTCTGGTCGGTCACAATAAATAACGTAACTTTAATGTGGCTAATGTGGACAAGATCAATGATCTTTCCGGTAACGTAAATGGAAAGCATGGAAGCTAAGGCTAGATTCCAATCCTCTTCCATATAAGCTACTGCCAAAATAACCAAAGTATTCATTCCGACAAGCACATTCCCGACCGGGAAATCACGATAACGCGTCACAAGGGAACCGATGATATCAAAGCCGCCTGTGGAGCCGCCGACCCGAAAAGATAATCCGCCGCCAAGACCGACCAAAACTCCGCCAAATACAGCAGAGAGCAGCATATCGGAAGCGACAGCTTTAACAGGAATAAATTCCAGCAATAAAGTGACAACGATAACGGACAATATACTAAACCAGATAAACCGTTTGCCAAGCTTAATCCACCCGGCAATCAGAATCGGGATATTAAGTACAAAGTACATGACACTAATATTAAAAGGGGAAAAATAACCAATCAGCATGGCTAGTCCAGAAACACCGCCGCTGAGTAGATGATGGGGGATGAGAAATAGGTTAAAGCCGCATGCAATAACGATCCCGCCGAACAAAATGGCGAGATAGCTCCATATCTGTTTTATCAAATGCTTCACCTCTTCAAGTAGTATTAGTTATAGGAGCTTGCTGGTATTCCAGAATTGTTTTGTGATATAATGTGTTGGATATTCTTGAGTAGTTCGTTACAATGAAAACTTTGCATGCTTAACAGGATGATTATACATTAGCCGACCTATGGACTGGCGGCAATAAAAAAACGGTCCACCTCATGCAGAAAATCCTGCGGGCCGGGAAAGCCTATAAACGTTACCGCTACTTAAGAATACAGAGAAGAAAGTGGGATGTCCACTAGATAGAAGGAGCATGAACCTATTGAAAACATTTGCAGAATTTGGTCTGGAGCCTCAGGTACTCCAGGCAATAACAGAGCTAGGCTTTGAAGAAGCCACTCCGATCCAATCCCAATCCATTCCGATTGCGATCTCCGGAAAAGATATGATTGGACAAGCACAGACCGGTACAGGTAAAACTGCAGCATTCGGTCTTCCCCTGATCAACAAGATCTCCAAAGATGAGGATCGCATTGTCGCTCTCGTTATGGCACCGACCCGGGAACTGGCTATTCAGGTAGCTGAGGAAATCGGTAAATTATCCCGTTTTAAAGGAATCCGTTCCCTCCCAATTTACGGCGGACAAGACATCGGACGCCAAATTCGGGCTTTAAAAAAGAAGCCTCAAATTATTATCGGTACACCAGGACGTTTACTTGACCACATTAACAGAAAAACGATCCGTTTGGATGATGTTCAGACCGTTGTTCTGGATGAAGCGGATGAAATGCTGGATATGGGCTTCATGGATGACATTCAGTCCATTCTTAAGCTCGTTCCAGACGAACGCCAAACAATGCTCTTCTCGGCAACAATGCCCCCTAACATTCAGAAGCTTGCCCAGCAATTCTTGAAAAACCCTGAGCATGTATCTGTTATTCCTAAGCACGTAAGTGCGCCATTGATCGACCAAGCTTACATTGAAGTGCCTGAGCGTCAGAAATTTGAAGCTCTGAGCCGTTTGATCGACATGGAATCTCCTGAACTTGCCATCGTCTTTGGACGTACCAAGCGCCGGGTAGATGAACTGGCAGAAGCATTGCAGAAACGCGGTTACTCTGCAGACGGACTGCATGGTGACCTGTCCCAGCATCAGCGTGATACAGTTATGCGTAAATTCCGTGACGGTAGCATTGACGTCCTGGTAGCAACCGACGTAGCTGCCCGCGGTCTCGACGTATCGGGCGTATCACATGTTGTGAACTTTGACCTTCCGCAGGATCCTGAAAGTTATGTACACCGTATCGGCCGTACAGGCCGTGCTGGTAAAGAAGGTACGGCATGGTCTTTCGTAACTCCACGGGAAATGGATCACCTTCATTTCATCGAACGGGTAACCCGTCACCGTATTCCGCGTAAGCCGCTTCCAACGATGGCAGAAGCTATCGAGGGCAAACAGCGCGTAACTGCGGAACGTGTACTTGATGTCGTTGAGAAAGCTGAGCTTAACGAATACAAAGGTTTGGCTATTCAGCTTCTGGAGCAGTATGATTCCGTACAATTACTCGCAGCAGCGATGAAACTGTTGACTGGCGACACCAAAAAAGAAGCGGATGTACAGCTTACACCGGAAGATCCGATTCGCGCGAAGCGTCGGAAACCGGATATCCGTAGTGGACGCAAGCCTAGCGGTAGTTATGGTCGCAGCAACAACTCCGGTGGTTACAACCGTGATCGCAATAGCAGCGGAAACGGTGGACGCGGAGGGTACTCCAAAGGCGGCTACGGACGTGATGGCGGCAGTGGCGGCTACAACCGTGACCGTAGCAGTAGCAACAGCGGAGACCGCAAGCCTCGGAGTAACAGCGGAGACCGTCGCCCTAACCGCAGCGGTGACGATTCTTACAGAGGTTAATCGGCTTTGATTGATGCGTAAGCAATAAAGGAAGACGGAGCACCCGCTATACAGCGGCGGCTCCGTCTTTTTTTGATTTAGAGATAAGAAAGTATAAACTTCGGAGTAACAGCACCCTTATTAGACGCACTTAGATCATTATTAGATAAAGAAAGAACGCAGGATGATAACCAGCAAGATAAAGAGGACCAGAACGATCCCTACAGTAGAACCGAAGCCATAACCGCCGCCAGCACAACAGGACATGAATATTCAACTCCTTTACCGTAAGGTTGTGGTTGTTAATGGTTGTTTATGATTACGTCCATATATTATGGGGAGATGGCATGGATGGATTGGACGTCAACCCAAATCCTCTGTAAATTAGGCTCTGGTCATGGGTATGCAAAATAAGGTATATTATTAGATACATGCATGTGATTGAGTGAGGAGGAAACGTTTTGGAAATGAAAGGAGCCATGGGTGGCTTATATAAAGTTACCGAATGGATAACCCGCATCGCTTTTACCAATATTTTGTGGGCTTTATGTTCTTCGCCATTTTTATTTATGCTTCTGACAAAGTTCTTGATGGCGATGCAGACGCCGAATGCACACAATGAGCAGATTCTAGCGAATTGGATCATGGGGATATTGGCCCCGTTCTTGCTATTCCCCGCAACAGCAGCAATGTTTACGGTTGTGAGAAAATGGGTTATGGGTGATCCGGATATTCCGATTTTTAAGACATTTTTCAAGGGGTATAAGGAAAACTACAAACAAGCGATGATCGGCGGTTTTGTATATACTTTGCTGTTTGTCATTATGTATATTGACTACACCGTGTATATGACACAGCTTAAAGACTTCCAGCTTGTTGGAATTGTCATGCTGGTGCTGCTTCTTGTATTGTTCGTTTCCATGTTCAATTTCTTCTCGATGACCGTTCATTATGAAATGAAGACCCGCCAACTGCTAAAAAATGCGATCTTGCTTACACTGATCCGTCCGTTTCGTGTTTTTTCGACGCTGGCTGGATGCGCTGTCTTGGTATTTATCGGCACGAAAATGCCGGTGCTGTTCGTTTTTTTCCTGTTCTCTCTGATGGCTTTGCTTGCTTTCTTTAATTTCTATGCGACATACCTGAAAATGCAGGAGCAGGCAGAACGCCTGAAGCAGATTGAAGAGGAAGAATCGGCGGAACAAGTTTTGCTGGAAAGCATGGATAATGTTAAATCCGACGAAAAAGAGTCGAAATCACGAAAATCATAGGGTTTACTTTTTCGAATAAAGCCCCTATAATAAGACTACATCCTGCGATGTGCGTTTCGGTATTCCGTTGTTTTGAACCAATGACGATGTCTCGGGAGATCAACATCGTTTCGTGGCTGAAAAGCCCTGTCTATACGACAAGGGGAATTCATATACGAATCTGAGGTCACCCACCTGTTTACGCAGGTTCGAAGACAATGTTACCGGACGGCATAGGCGGGTTTTTATTTAGCTTATGAATGAGCGCCTCTTCCTTCGATTTCGTCGAAGGTAAGGGGCGCTTTTTTGAAATTATAAGATCCTGTATATAAATACAATAAAGGTTTGCTGAAAGCATAAACAATTGATACACTAGAGAGTGAAAAGGGAACGGTCATTTATAAAGGAGGAACGGTCTTTGTCATTAAAACGAGTTCTAACGGGTATCGTGCGCAGCTATGACGGCACAAGCGACCGTGCTAAAGACCCCAAGCTGAAAACGCGTTATTACAATCTCTCTAAAGAGAAATGTTTTGAAGAAGTATCCTCAACGCTCAAAAAAATTCCGGGTTACAAAGTGCTTCATGAGGTGCCTTCAGTCGGAGAAATTACATTGGAGAAAAAAACCTCATTCGGACGTACATTGGATATTACGGTATCGGTGCTTGGAACCAATCCAGTAAGGTCCGCTGTCGATATGTATTCGGCTTCCCGCGGCTCTCTGGGTGACCTGGGAGCTAACTATCGCGTTATTTTAAATTTATTTTCAGTTTTGGACAAAAAGCTCAACAAGTATAAAATCGATAGTTAAACACGAAAAAGCGGGAGAGCTGCTCTCCCGCTTTAAAAGTGTGGCTAATATGTAAGCAGAATATAATTATCGCAGAGACTTAACGGCCTCAACGGCTGCTTCATAGTTAGGGTGCTCGGTCATTTCGCCGAGATACTCCACATAAGTAACTTTATCGTTCTGATCTACAACGAAGATGGAGCGCATGTCGAGCTGGAATTCCTTAATGAGCACGCCGTAGGCTTGCCCGAAGGAACGTGATTTGTAGTCAGACAATGTAATGACACGGTCTACACCAGCTGCTCCGCACCAGCGTGCTTGAGCGAATGGAAGGTCCGCGCTAACAGTTAGGATGATTACGTCATCACCCAGTCCGGCTGCTTCCTCATTAAAGCGGCGGGTCTGAGCATCGCATACGCCGGTGTCGAGGGAAGGAACGACGCTGATCAGCTTGATTTTGCCTGCAAAATCCTTAAGAGATACGTCTTCCAGCAGATTTTTGCTGACCGTGAAATCAGGAGCTGTGTCGCCTACCTGAAGTTCGGGTCCGATGAGAGTAAGAGGGTTGCCTTTAAATGTAGTGACGCCTGTACGTTCTTGAGCCATGAAAAATCTCCTCCTTGAATATCTAAGTTTGGTGATCAGGTTCATGGTACATTATAATCTTTTTAAAAAGGGAATGTCCACCTAAGGATATCCTGTGCCCGATAACGGGATAGGAGGATGCCATGATATTTATTCGGTATGAAAATTGGAAAAGCTACCTACGTTATTATCCGTTCACCTCACTGTTGTTAATTGCGAACCTCGTTATGTTCTTTATTCTGACGTTTAACGGCGGATCGACAAACAATGGGACACTGCTGGAATATGGAGCTGTTACGAATGGAGAACCGTTCCGTGGTGAATGGTGGCGGTATATCGCAGCTGTTTTCTTGCATAATGGATTCGATCACTTGTTCTTTAACAGCTTTGGTCTGTTGGTGATCGCGCCGCCGCTGGAGCGGATATTGGGTACGTTCAAATATGCGCTGCTCTACCTGTTAAGCGGTATTTTGGGGAACATAGTCAGTGTTTCCTATTATGACAAGATAGGTGAATTGACTTTGCTTGTAGGAGCCTCAGGCGCGATCTACGGGGTGTATGGAGCGTTTCTGTATATTGCCTTATTCCAGCGCAACATGATGGATGAAGCTTCTAGAAAGATGCTCTATACTCTGCTTATAATGGGGATTCTTTTTTCGTTTGCCCCTGGAATCGGCATGGTGGCTCATTTAAGTGGAATGGTTTGCGGTTTCTTTATTTATGGCCTGCTGATTCGTCTCGGAAAACAACGCCAGATGTGACCCGGTAAGGGCGCGGTCAAATTGTATTTGATAATAAGTAAAAGTAGCAAGGGAATTAAGAATGGAGCGATTATCGCGTGGAATTAAGACAGTTACAATACTTCGTAAAGGTTGCGCAGAAGGAACACGTTACCCAAGCGGCAGAAGAGCTTCACGTGGCCCAGTCTGCGGTTAGCCGGCAGATTCATCAGTTGGAGGAAGAGCTCGGTGTTAATCTGTTTATGCAGAAGGGGCGTAACCTGCAGCTGACACCTGTCGGCCAGTTGTTCTGTAAACGGGTAGAAGGTATTATGAAAGATCTGGACCGTGCGGTAATAGAAATTCATGAATTTCTGGATCCGGAGCAGGGGGAGATCCGGATCGGATTTCCCCACAGCCTCGGTATTCATCTGATACCGTCTGTCGTGGCGGAATTTCGGAAGAATTATCCGAATGTGAAGTTCCGCTTCAAACAGGGCATGTTCCCAACGCTGATCCGGGATGTCATCTCTGCGGAAGTTGATCTGGCTTTTGTATCTCCATTCCCTGAGCGTCATGATCAGGTGGGGGGAGATGTGGTACTGACTGAGGAGTTGTTCGCGATCCTGCCTCCTAATCACCCGCTTGCGGGTGAGAAGAGCATCAAGCTGGAACAGCTTAAAGATGAGCGCTTTGTACTCTTCAGCAAAGGCTATTCTCTTCGCCCGATTGTGTGGCATGCCTGCCTGGAGGCTGGCTTTACTCCGAAAATCGCTTTTGAGGGAGAGGAAACGGATACCATCCGAGGTCTGGTCGCTGCGGGCATGGGAGTAAGTCTGCTGCCGGAAATGGCACTGTTCCAGACAAATCCGCTACAGCCGGCGAGAGTAAGCATCACAGAACCGAAAGTAACCCGCTCAATCGGGCTTATTCATCGGGCTGATGAGAAGCTACCGCCAGTCGCTCAGGCATTTCGGACGTTTCTATTGCAATATTTCGGTCTTGGTCCGGCTGCACAGCCAACCAAAGACAGCACCCCGTCCCGCTCTTAGTACTAGATTAATTATCTTATACACAAAAAGGTTACCGTTCATGATGAACGGTAACCTTTTTTATTATTGTAAAGCTGAGAGATTAATCGCGGTTGTTTAAAAAGATCATAATATAACGAAGCAACTCAAGCAGGGACAGAAGGGCAGCAGCTACATAGGTTAAGGCTGCGGCGTTCAGTACCTTGGCTACACCGCGTTCTTCCTCGTTTGAAATATAGCCTTCGGATACCATGATTTCACGAGCACGGTTGCTGGCATTGAATTCGACTGGCAGAGTAACCAACTGAAAAGCAACGGCAGCCGAGAAGAAAATGATGCCGAGGCCGATCAGGTTGAAGGCTTGGAACAAGAATCCAGCGATGAACAAGAAAGGCGCGATACCGGATGCAAAGTTAACGATTGGAAACATCTTGTGACGGGCAACCAGCATCGGATAGCTTACTTTATGCTGGATTGCGTGACCAACTTCGTGGCAGGCAACAGAGACAGCAGAAATTGAACGCTCATAGTAGACGGGTTCGGACAATCTCACAACACGATGTATTGGGTCGTAGTGGTCAGACAAAGCGCCAGGTACCGGCTCAATCGGCACATCGTGGAGACCGTTGCTGTCGAGCATATGACGAGCTGCATCGTAGCCTGTCATTCCACTCGAATTTTCTACTTTAGCCCATTTGGTAAACGTTCCTTTCACTCGGAACTGTGCGACTAGTGTGAAAATAAATGCGATTATAATAAGAATAAACATTGGGTCAAAAGACATTGATCATACCTCCATAGTTAGTATAGGTATTACATGGGAGTAAATTGATTGAGTAATATTTGCAGCGACTCGATACAAGCCGCTCCCTTCGGAAGGATATTGGTTAACACTGCGCGTGCCTGATTCGGCTTTAAGTCTTTCAGCAGAGGGTTAAGTTCCTTGACATCCCGTTCAAGCTGCTGGATTTGAATTTCCAGTTTGGTCAATTTATCCGTGACTTCAGCATCCTCAGCAACCGATTTCCAACGCTCCAGCGTATCTTTAATCTCTTCGAGGGTATATTTCTCTTGTTTTAGTTGATTAATACGTTGTAACGTGTTTAAGGTTTCATGACTGTACAGACGGTAATTTTTTAAAGTCCGCTTCTCGGGGTGGATAAGACCAAGCTTCGTATAATAATCGATGGTTCTTTCACTGATTCCGGCAGCCTTTGCCAACTCACCAATGCGATACAGATTCATGCGTGCACTCAAACTTCTCACGTTTTATCACCTCGCAGGCCTGTATGATTATGATATTAAATCCTAATAGAAATATGATACATGATCGTGAACCATACAGTCAAACGTCATGCTTTTTAAACGCTTTCTTTATTCCGAATAATTTTAATGTTATATTATCTTACATATATGATGGATTATTACGACAGTTTTGTTAAAATCCATTGCCAACTTGATTTCCCACTGATTATAATGACATTAATAATTTTATGATGTTAGATTATATGACAAAAGGGAGTGGGAGCATGAAAAAAAGATGGCTAGGTTCTTTAATTGCGATGGGTACATTGATCGCTTTTCCAGTGAGCGCTTTTGCTGATGAGGGAGCGACAAACGTTGAACTGCAAGCAGGTTTAAACTCGGTATTTGTTTTTCTGGCTGCGTTGCTCGTATTCTTTATGCAGGCCGGATTCGCACTGCTTGAGGCAGGTTCGGTAAGAATGAAGAACGCTGGTCACGTTGCGGGTAAAACGGTGCTGACTTTCGGTATTAGTGTCGTCGCTTTCTGGGCTTTGGGATTCGGGCTGGCTTTCGGAAACGGCAATAGTTTTTTCGGATTAGAAGGTTTCTTTCTAAGCGGAGACAACATGGCGGCATCCTTCAGCTCATTATCCGCCTATGATGTGCCGACAACGATTATGTTTCTGTTCCATCTTTCATTCGCTGCCGTATCGCTTGCGATTGCATGTGGAGGTATGGCGGAACGGGCAAAGTTAAGCGTGTATATCATATTCGGTATTTTATTTACGATTGTCATTTATCCGGTTGTTGCTCACTGGGTTTGGGGCGGCGGATGGCTTGGAAGCCTCGGTATGCAGGACTTTGCCGGTTCAACGGTAGTTCATTTGACGGGTGCTACGGCAGCTTTGGTTGCTACGGTTCTGCTTAAGCCTCGTCTTGGCAAATACAATAAGGATGGTAAACCAAATAGCATTCCTGGTCACAACCAAGTCTTGTCTGTTCTGGGTGTACTGATTATTTGGATCGGATGGTTCGGATTCAACCCAGGCAGCACGATCTCGGCATTGATGGACGGCTTTTTCGGATTTGTAGCTTTGAATACAAATATCGCTGCGGCTGCGGGTGCACTGGCTGCTCTGCTCATATCTTGGGCGGTTCTTGGAAAAGCCGACATTCCGAGCATGCTGAACGGCGTATTGGCCGCTTTTGTCGCAATTACAGGAGCTTGCGCATTTGTTGAACCTTGGGCAGCTGTTGTAATCGGGGCGGTTGCCGGTAGTATCACGTTTTTCTCTGCACAGTGGTTTGAGCGCAAAGGAGTAGATGATCCTGTATATGCTTTCTCTGTACACGGTATCGCAGGTATGTGGGGAGCGGTGTCTACCGGTCTATTCGCCGCACCTAGACTTGTTGAAATAACAGGCGTCGGTAATGCAGGGCTGTTCTATGGCGGAGGTTTTAGACAGCTCGGCGTGCAGCTTCTCGGTTTAATCGGAACTTTTGCTTTCGTGCTGGTCATCTCCTTCCTGATTCTTGGGCTGATCAAAATGACGATAGGACTTCGGGTTACTGAGGAAGAGGAGCTTATGGGGTTGGATATTAGTGAGCATGGAACGTATGGCTATCCTGAACAAATGAAGCTGTTTGCAGAATCGGAGTCTAAACCTGCTGAATTGCGGAATTTACCCAAAACAGCATCTGGAAGCGAATCGGCAATGTAGCAGAACGGAGAAATTCGTTGTAGGGTGGGGCGCAATATGAAACCTCTGGAATCGAAAGATCTATTCCCGGAATTTCCGGAAATACTGGAGGCAAGAACGGAGCGAGAATTGAGAAATGCTCGGATAGCCGGACAAAACAAACTTTTAGAAATGAAAAGTGATACGAATCTGGATACTTGGATCTCCTGGGTCAACCGGATGCATGATGAAATCGGGCAGCACGCAGCTGTGTTATGTGAACAGATGATGGTAGAGGCTGGCTTCGGCCGGCCCCCAGTCCGTTATGCTTTTGTTGCATTCGGAAGTGCTGGCAGACAAGAGGCCACATTGTGGAGTGACCAGGATAACGGTTTGATTGTCGGTGATGAATTGGAGGAAGGGGCAGAAATCTACTTCGAGAAGTTCGGAAGCTGCTTGTCTGACATTCTTGAGGTTGCGGGATATCCGAAATGTACAGGAAAGGTTATGTGCTCCGAGCCGATCTGGAGATTGTCACTTACAGCCTGGAAACAGCAGCTTTCGGAGTGGAGTTCTGATCACGCATGGGAACCGACCCGACTTTTTATCATCGCTTCCGACATGAGACATATTGCCGGCAGTAGGGAACTGTCAGAGTCTTGGAAGGCATATTATCGAAGTTGTGTTTTGCAGCAGCCAGACATCATTCCAGCACTCCTTCGCAACACCGTCCGCAAATACGGCCTGTATATTCCCTTGGTGAACAGTATCCGTACATTGGCCTTGCAGCGGGGAATAACGGAATCTTCATCGATAAAACGGATGGAGCAGATTATATTCCTCGAAGGGGGCGGACTGCTGCTGGAAAATGTACAGCATGCCTTAAAAGTAGCTCTCAGGATGAGGATGGAGACCTCATTGCACATGAAAGACGGGCTCATAGGCAGCAGCGGTTATATGCTTAAAGAACAGCTTAAGAACAAAAAGGTTCAATATGAGCTGAGAGATACCTTAGGTGTGGTTCGCCGAGTACACCGTTCACTTCAAAGAGAACTGCGTTTTGCGGAGAGGAAAGGACTGTGAAGGATCCGAGAGAGTCCGGAGCCGGATTTTGGCGGTCTTTGCGTATGGGTGATATTAATTCGGCGATTGCATCCATGAAAGGGACCCCCTCGGCTCAGCAGATCGCCTATATACGCTCTCAGATGAGGGAACAAAGACGGCCTGAGATGCTGGGCATACCGCTGAATCAATTGGAAACTGTAGTGTTCGATTTGGAAACGACCGGATTCTCACATCAGCATGGTGATGAAATTTTGTCCATTGGAGCTGTGCGAACAAATGGGACGAAAATTACCGAGGATAAGTGCTTTTATATGATTGTTAACAGCGGTGTGTCTGTACCGGAGCATATTACGGGCTTGACCGGAATATCGCAACCGATGGTCGATGCTGCCGCTTCCTTGATGGACGGATTGCATGATTTTATGGCATTTGTCGAAGGAAGGGTACTTGTGGCTCATGCCGCCGGCCATGATCGAGCGTTCTTGAACGCAGCCCTTTGGAAAACATCAAAGGTACGTTTAACTCACCGCTTGTTGGATACGATGATGTTGGCTCAGCATTTATTTCCCAGCTATCCAGATTATAGTCTCAACGAATTGCTTCGACATAGGAACATCCCGGTACAAGGCCGTCATCATGCGTTATGTGATGCGGTTATGACCGCGAAGCTCTGGGCCACCTATCTGGAAGAAGTTCAGCGACGAGGACATGCAGAGACCTTGGGTGATTTGTATGTATACTTAAGTGGAGCGCAATAAGGTGTAGTCTTCCTGTCTTAATGACCACATCCAGCGGTTACTTTCTTGAGATGACGGAGATGTGGCTTGCGGTGATGAACAATCTTTGACAATCAGGTAAGCTTGCAGGAGAAGATTTCCGGGCTGTGAATTCTGAGGCGATCCTATGAAATACACATGGAACAGACCGCCAAATGATTGCAGCTGGTGTAAATCATCCTGAGAGGGAACCGGGAGGCTGCTTGGATGGCTGTGGAACAAGCCAAATATACGGTGCTTCTTAAGCAGGAGAGACGTCCATTGGACAGGATCTAGTGAGAATTGATGCCGTGGGTCAGCAGCAGTGTTACGTATAGGGATATAGTCATCCATGAGCAGATGTCTTTCTGAAAGGTTACCTAAGAGTACGCCACATGCCTCTTCGGGTAAACAGGTAAAGGTTTGTTTACTTATCTTATGAAAAACCTCGGCAGTAAGCTGTATTGAAAAATCTTCGTGAGTATAAACTTCCATGGTTTATTCTCCTTTTATATTCTATGTTGATATTCATTTTAATCTTGGTTTGAAAGTTATGCTATTCAGGGTACAATAGTGACTATAAAAAGTCTATCAGCAAAGGAAACTACCCATGAAGCGTAATTTGACCATATTGGCAATACTTTTACTGGCAGGGGTCTTGGTGATCTATAACCAGGCCGGGGACAAGATTGAATCCGTGTTTATGGCTGAGAAACCTCTGCCTACCGAAACCGGCGCAAAGGCAGGTTTGCTTGCACCCGCATTCTCACTGGAAGGTTTGGACGGCAAAACATACACCGGCGACGGAGTAAGAGACAAAGCGCTCATTATTAACTTCTGGGCTTCCTGGTGCGATCCGTGTAAGCAAGAGGCGCCGGAGCTGTCGAAGTTTGCTTCTGCATACGCAGAGGACCTGGATGTTTACGGGATTAACGTCACGAAATATGATAATGAGAAAAAAGCACGGCAGTTTGTTCAGGATTTTGCCCTGACTTATCCGATTATGTTCGATCAGGAGGGCAAGGTGTTTGAGGATGTTTATAAGGGCAAAGTGTTTCCGACCAACGTTCTGATTGACCGTAGAGGTGTCATTACGGAAATCATTCTGGGAGCGCCTGACCCGGAAGATCTTGAGAAGAAGATTAAAAAGCTCATTAAATCTTGAGCAATCATAAAAGAGCACGCTCCCGAAAATGAGAAGGGAACGTGCTCTTTGCATACTGAGGCGTTTGGTTTAATGGTTGACGATTCCCTGCCGCGGTAAGGATTCGCCTTCGGTCTCTGAGGGTGAAATCTGTCCCAGTAGCGCATACCGCATACTATCGACAAGCGCTTCCCAGCTGGCTTCAATGACATTGCCTGACACACCGACCGTATTCCAGGAATTTTCAATATTTTTAGATTCGATCAGCACCCGTACTCTGGCCGCTGTAGCGTCTTTATCGTCCAGTACACGTACTTTGTAGTCCGACAGATGCATGTCTTTCAAGGAAGGGAAATACTGCAGCAGCGCTTTTCGTAGTGCATTATCCAGCGCATTTACAGGTCCATTACCTTCCCCGGCTGTATAAATGCTCTGCCCTGCCACATTAATCTTCACGAAAGCCTCGGATACAACCGGTCGGCCTGCTGTTTTCTCTACCAGCATTTTGAAGGATTCAAAGGTGAACAATTCCTGCAACTCACCGTTCGCTTCCCGAAGGAGAAGCTCTAGAGAAGCATCCGCACCTTCGAACTGATAACCCTGATGCTCAAGATCCTTTATTTTGCCGATGACAAGCTTGTATTGCTCACTGCTTGGATCGAAAGCGAGTCCCATATCATGCGCCTTGGATACAATGTTACTTTGTCCTGCAAGCTCGGAGACGAGTACCCGCTGTTTGTTGCCAACCTTCTCCGGTTCGATATGCTCGTACGTTCTAGAATCGCGCAAAATGGCAGAGACATGAATGCCGCCTTTGTGGGCAAATGCCGCATTACCGACGTATGGCTGGTTCACAGGCATGTTAACGTTAGCGATCTCGCTTACATAACGTGCGGTGTTCGTGAGATGGTGAAGATTATCTTCGCCAATGCAATCATAGCCGAGCTTAAGTTGAAGGTTCGGGATAATGGAGCACAGATTGGCATTGCCGCACCGCTCCCCGTATCCGTTCATTGTTCCTTGAACATGTCCTACACCGGCTTGCACAGCACTTAGTGTATTCGCAACAGCTAACTCGCAATCGTTATGGGTATGAATACCGAGCGGGGCTCCAGGCAGGAGACCGTTTAATGAAGTTACGATTCCATGTACTTCATGAGGAAGACTGCCTCCGTTGGTATCACACATGACGAGCCAGTCGGCCCCGGCTTCACGGGCTTTGGACAGAACAGAGACAGCGTACTCCGGATTGTTCTTGAATCCGTCGAAGAAATGCTCCGCATCGAAAATCACTTCAAGGCCCTGCCGTTTCAGATAAGCAATGGAATCAAAAATCATGGCGAGATTCTCTTCAAGAGTGGTCTGAAGGGCGGTGTGAACATGAAAGTCCCATGATTTGCCAACAAGTGTTGCTGCTCTTACGCCGGATTCCAAAATCCGGTGCAAGTTCGCGTCCTGGTCTGCGATGGAATCTTTGCGGCGTGTACTGCCGAAAGCTGTTACTTTGGAAGTCAGACCTAGTTCTTGTACTCTTTTAAAAAACTCGATGTCTTTGCTGTTGCTTCCCGGGATGCCGCCTTCAATATAGTGGACACCAAGAGCATCCAGCTTTTTGGCGATTTTGATCTTGTCATCCGCCGACAAGCTGATTCCTTCGCCTTGGGTACCGTCGCGAAGTGTCGTATCAAAGATGGAAATAGACTTAGACATGATGTCCTCCTTTTGCGAGTCCGGGATGGACCGTGAAAGTGATATAATGTTGTCATTATAGCATTTCTTTACGGCAAAGTGACAAAGAATTGAAATTTTTCGTCCTGGCCCTTTCTTGACCCTAACTCACGGGGAACGGTATGCTGGAGGAGTCAGAAATTATGAAAGAAGAAGGAATCTATCGTGGGAAACATTAACGATTATTATCCGGCAAGCGGCCGTGTCATTCTTCATGTGGATATGAACGCTTTTTATTGCTCTGTTCACGAGGCGGAGGAGCCGGAACTCTATCGTGGGAAACCGACGGCTGTCGCTGGCAGTGCGGAGCTTCGCAAAGGGGTTATTGTTACTTGCTCCTATGCGGCACGCGGGATGGGAATCCGTACCGGGATGAATGTTCGTCAGGCGCTGAAGATTTATCCGGATTTGATTCTTATCCAGCCAAACTTTCATTTATATCGCAAATATTCCAATGCATTCATGAATATAGCATATGCCTATACACCACTGCTTGAAGCGACTTCTATTGATGAATGCTATCTCGACATTACAGGCTCCAAGCAGTTCGGGACGCCGCTTCAGATTGCGGAGGAAATTCAGAGCCGAATTCGGGAGGAGTTGTCGCTCCCATGCTCAATCGGTGTCGCCCCAAATAAGCTGCTGGCCAAAATGGGGTCCGATCTGAAGAAACCGAACGGCATTTCGGTGCTTCGCATCCGGGATGTGCCGAAGGTGCTGTGGGGCCGTCCCTGCGCGGAACTGTTCGGTATCGGCTCCAAGACGGCGGACAAGTTGAGGAAGTTGAATATCGTAACCATAGGCGAGCTTGCAGCGGCCGACGAAGGATTGCTAACCGGTACTTTTGGTGTCATGGGAAATTGGATGAAGCAAGCGGCAAACGGTCTGGATCATTCCCTGGTCAATGCTGAGCGGGAGCAAAGTAAATCGATTGGCCATACAACAACGCTGCCCGTAGATATTACTTCTCCGGAGGATGTAAGACGTGTACTGCTTAATCTGAGCGATCAGGTGGCACGGCGTCTCAGAAGACAGGAACTGATCGCAGGAGGCGTTCAAATTACGCTACGGACACCGGACATGAAGACTATTACAAGATCACGCCAGCTTGCCACACCTACGGAGAATACAGAAGATATTTACCGGGAAGCCTGTTTATTGTACGAGAAGCATTGGACCCGGGAACAGCCGCTACGATTGCTTGGGATTACGCTACAGCAGCTAACATCGCGTGAGGACTCGGCAATCCAGATGGACCTTTTTGATTATGAAAAACAGCCAAAGAAGGAATCACTAACCAAGGTGATGGACGAGCTTCGTAACAAATTTGGGGAAAGTGCAGTGCTGACGGCTGGAATGCTTGGGGACGATCCCTCGGCTCTGATCCGTAATCATAAAGTCAGGGGAACTTCTCTGCAGATGGATTTTGTTAGAAACACAGATCGCAAACCGGAACAGGAATAAGCGCTTCCTAGTGGGAAATCTTATGAAAATCATTTGTGTTACCAAAAAAATTGTATTAATATGTAGATGGTGCAGGGCATAATGTGCACCGTTAGCTATGTTCTAGATATACAGGAGGCAGAGGAAACTATGGCGAAGTACACATGGGTAGATAAAGATACCTGCATTGCTTGCGGCGCTTGCGGAGCAACCGCACCCGATATTTATGATTACGATGACGAGGGTCTTGCTGAAGTGATTTATGAAGGTGACAACAACCGGGGAATAACTGAAATTCCTGAGGACATGTATGAAGACATGGAAGATGCATGTGACGGATGCCCTACGGATTCCATTCGGATTGCGGACGAGCCTTTTAACGAATAGTAATCATTTTCTGCGGACGGGTTCGCAGGTTTTATTATAAGGAAGTGACTTAGGCGTCTTTGCTCTCATTGGGCAGGGACGTTGTTTTTTTGTGCACAGAATTACATCTGTAAGGTTATGTAAATGGGATAATACATAATGGAGGACATTGTGCCGATAAACAGAATATATGAAAAAAGAACAGACGGAGGCTCTCATGTTGAACAATTCGCTGCACCTCAAGCGCTATGTGGAGACACATCCTGACAATAAAATGGCCTGGTACCTGCTCGGGAAGGATTACGAGACCAACGGGGAGCAAGGAAAAGCAAATTACTGCTTTAACCGTGCTGAAGAAGTGTATGAAGCATTTGAACTAAGTAAAGTTCCTTCAGATATATGGAAAAATTACGAGTTTAGGCTTTTACAGATCGAGAGGGAGAAGGATAAAAGAGGAAAGCGAATCCGGCGTATACTTCTGACAGCCGTATTGATGCTTCTGATTATGCTTCCTTCAGTGAACGCTCCGGGAGGGCCGGGAGCAAGCCTGGCAAAGGTTAAGGTGAATAATCCAGATGAGATCCATCTGGCCATAGCCGATGCAAAAGTTCAGAAGGATCGAAAGGGGCCTTTATTTACCGCTACGGCAATTCGTGGGAAAAGCTGGTCCAGTGTGCTGCCTCAGCTGCTGACCGAACCGGACCGGCTGCCGCCGTGGACAGTGGCTCTCGGAATGGAACGGTCAGGGAATTGGGAGATATGGTCTGAGAACATGCCGATCCTCTACGGCATTTATCGGGATACAAGCGGTGTGATTGGAATACAGCCCTACGAGGGAAGCCGGGCAGATTGCGATTGTACTCCAGCAGATGGTACCGAGTTGAAAGGTCCTGCAGAACGTTGGGCGGATGTACAGGTACAGAATGCTGTTCTAACAGAGGCTATACAGCGCTACCGTGAGCGAAACGGTAAACTCCCTGGAAGTCTGGATGAGCTGATGAGACCGTTTCCGAACAACTGGCTTTCTGGAAAATCACCAGCGATGAAGATTCTGTTTCCGATTCTAACCGGCAATGGTGCCGCAGATAAAGATGGTATACATAAGAAGAAAAAAACAGTAGGACAGCAGATGCCGGAAGGCCTTGGTTCATCCCCGGATGGTCAGGCTTTTTTCACCAAGCGGCTGGAGGTCATTATAGACCGCAAAAATCACCGTTTAGGGGTAATTAGTGGTTCAGTTTTGCTTAGAAATTATGAGGTTGGGCTTGGCCGTGACAATAAAACCCCGCTGGGCAATTTTAACATCGGCGACAAGGTAATGAATCCAAACGGGTCTGCAAACGGCATCTATGGTTCCCGTGGGATGCAGCTATCGGATTCCAATTATGCGATTCACGGTACTCAAGATATTGGGAGTATTGGTGGCAATGAATCGGAAGGATGCATCCGCATGTATGGAGAGGATGTGGAGGAGCTGTTCGACCTCGTGCCCATGGGAACCAAAGTGAGGATTGAGGAAGGGGTTCTACCAAATGGCCTGGTCATACCGGATGAGCGCTTTACACTCAAACATACCAAAGGCCAGACGAACCCCAAAAAGCTTTATAATTGGCTGGATTAAGGCTGGGATATAATGATCAGAACGATGATCAGAATGATCAGCAGTGTGATACCTGTGCCGATCCACAGGATGGCCTTCTTGTTAACTTCTTCTTTTTTTTGCTGCAGTGTCGGTGGTCTGCGCTTAGCTGACATGTCCATACCCCTCTTCTTTTGAATAGTCGTTAATTCCCTTACATTGTAAAGGGTTTGTCCAAAAAATGCTATAACATGAGACAGAGGGTAGGTGCCCAAAAGAGGTAAGAAAACTTTCTTTTTACTTCAGAAACAGATAAACTGAGTGATAGAGAAATTATAAGCCATGAGAGGAAGAATGGATGTGCTGTACCGCAATATAGGCAAGCCTTTATTTTTCAAATTGGATCCGGAAAAAGCTCACCATCTTGTCGTAGGGGGGCTCGGGCGCACATCGCTGCTGCCTGGGGCTGAGGCCGCCATGCGCGGGATATACGGAGTGAACGAAACACCCGACCTTGCAGTAGACTTATTCGGGTTGCATTTTCCTACACCGATAGGCCTTGCAGCTGGATTGGATAAAAACGGGCAAGCTGTAAGGGGATTTTCTTCCATCGGCTTTGGTTTTATGGAAGTAGGCACAGTGACACCTAAGGCACAGCCAGGCAACGAGCTTCCTCGGTTGTTCAGGCTCCCTCCGGATGAAGCATTAATTAACCGGATGGGGTTCAATAACGAAGGCGCAGAAGCGATGGCTCGCCGATTATCCCTGCTTAAAGAGCGGCGGATTCCGGTAGCCGTCAATATCGGGAAAAACAAAGTGACACCGAATGAAGAAGCACATGGCGATTATGAAGCCTGTATTCGGGAGTTGTTTCCATACGGAGATTTTTTTGTTGTGAACATCAGTTCTCCGAATACACCGGATTTAAGGAGCTTGCAGCATGGCAGTGAGCTGTCCTCATTGCTGGATGCGGTCATGAGTGAGATGTCACATCAGGCTCAGCTCCATGGAACGCAAAAAGCAGTTCTCGTGAAAATCGCTCCAGACGTTAGCGACGAGGAGCTTGAGTATATGGTGGATACGATTTCCCGAAGTGGAGTATCCGGCATTATTGCGACGAATACAACATTGTCCCGGGCTGGTTTAAGTCACGGAAATGCAAAAGAAACCGGAGGACTTAGCGGTAAGCCGTTGCGTGAGCGATCCACAGAGATCGTCTCAAGGATATATCAGCAGACCAGTGGCTCACTGCCGATCATCGGCTCTGGGGGGATTTTCACTGCCAAAGATGCTTATGAAAAAATTCGCGCTGGAGCATCCCTGGTTGAAATTTATACAGCACTCATTTATGAGGGCCCTGAAGTGAATCGAAGACTGCATGCCGGCCTGAGAGAATTACTAAAACGTGACGGGTATGCACATATATCCGAAGCTGTAGGAGCGAATCACCGCTAAAGGGTTAAAGACAGGAGGCACGACGATGGACGGTAGAGACTGGGGGACATTTTTGCTTCCGTATGAACAGGCCGTTGAAGAATTGAAAGTGAAATTCAAGACAATGCGCTCTGAGTTAAAGAAACGAGAAGAGTATGCACCAATCGAATTCGTGACCGGACGGATCAAGCGGATATCAAGCATTCTGGACAAAGCCAAACGGCTTAATGTCCCAATGGATCAATTGGAAACAGGAATTGAGGATATTGCGGGTATCCGCATCATGTGTCAGTTTGTTGAGGACATTCGGCGGGTAGCTGAATACATTCGCGGAAGAAAAGATCTGAAGGTTTTATATGAGAAAGATTATATAACCAATTATAAAGATAGCGGATACCGAAGTTTTCATATGATTGTGGAATATCCGGTTCAGACCGCGCTCGGTCAAAAAATCGTACTTGCTGAAATCCAGATTCGTACGCTGGCTATGAATTTCTGGGCAACGATTGAGCATTCTTTAAGCTATAAATATCGTGAGAGCCTACCGGACGAAATCCGTAACCGTCTGAAAAAAGCGGGGGAAGCTGCCAATACGCTGGATAATGAAATGTCGAGTATCCGTGAGGATATATTGGAGGCTCAGAAGCAATTTGAGGATAACTCCAATATTACTTCACAGCTGCTCAACGCGATGCATCAGCTGTATTTCTATCACATGGTTAATGAGGCGATCGAGTATCAGGCGCGGTTCAACACCATTTGGCAGCAGCAAGGTCAGGATCACGATATGGAAGCGGTGAAAGAGCTGTTAACGGAGGTTAAGGAACTGCTGGATACAGCCAAAAAGAAAGTCCGTGATCATGAAATATGATCCGCTTTTCGCTGCCTATCTGGTTTATTTCAACCGAGACCGAGATTATTTCGAATGCCATGAGGTGCTTGAAGAACTTTGGCTTGCCAGGGATCGGGACCCCCGTTATAAAGGACTGCTCCAGGCGGCCGTAGGTCTATATCATTTCCGGAACGGAAACGTCCGTGGCAGTTACAAAATGATGAGCAGCGCCCATGCCCGGCTGCAGCCGTATCCTGCCGAAGAACTGGGCATCCGTATGGCCAAGTTGGTTTCTGAGATCAGCGTCTATGCTGCTCAGTTAGCATCATATGATACGCAGCCTTTTCCATATCATGATCTCACAATCGAGATTGTGGACCCGGAATTGGTGGCGATTGTAGCTAAGGCATCCGCTGAGATCCAGCCTAATG
Source organism: Paenibacillus uliginis N3/975 (assembly GCF_900177425.1). NCBI lineage: Bacteria > Bacillati > Bacillota > Bacilli > Caryophanales > Paenibacillaceae > Paenibacillus > Paenibacillus uliginis. The sequence goes on from NZ_LT840184.1 coordinate 1,683,835, forward strand.
TGCCTCAGCGCCGAGGTCCGCAGCGTGCCGAAAAACTTTAAGAGGTTGTTCAAAAAGTCCGCTTTTGATCACGAAGTGAATCAGGAAGTGGGCTCGGCATCGAATCTTGAATTCAGCCGGTCCTAGCATATGCTTACGAAGTATGTTTCCTCCGGAAACATCTCAGGTGCTCACGTACCCAAAACGTACGCTTCACTCCTCAGTCCTAGCTTCATCCAACTGAAGCGTTTGAAAAAACGCACATCGGAAGCATAAGCCTCGGTGCTGAAAACCGACCTTTTTGAACACGCACTTAAAGTGGAGTAACCATTTTGGGAAGCAGGCCTCCATGGCTTGATATGAACAGGTACAGATCATCTGTACCGATGGAATATAGCAAAACCCGCTGCATGTGGATCGCAGCGGGTTTGTTGATTTAAGAGAAGGGCAGCGTCAAGTTCTACTTATATTTGCGGTGCTGTACCTTTGTATTTATTATCGATGAAGTTCTTGATTTCCTCGATGGTCTTACCTTCGTCTTTCAGACGCTTCGCATCCTGCAGTTCAGACAGACAGATGCCGCATTGTGCACCGTGATCTGTCCACTTCACACCGTCATCATTCTTCTCGGCGATGAAACAGCGGTGCAGGGAATCGTGCAGTTTTCCATCATCCATACAACCGCAGTAACATTTTAGCTCCTTGAGAATATCTTCGAGATCTCCCACAGTTGCATAAGATGCTTGGGTGTTATCCGTGTAAACCGATAAAAGTTCGGGCATAACGGTAACAGAGGCAGTTGTCTCGTATTTCTCGGAGTCCAAGCCATGATGGTGGGTGGAAGCTGATGGCTTGCCGCCACAGCCGGAAAGCAGAAGCATGCCGACTAATCCTGTAATCAGGATGGAATGTGCTCGCTTCATGGCGTTACACTCCCTTTATATTTATCGAAAAATTGCGTGAAAGCTTCGGCTGTGTTTCCGCCTTCCCTTGCTTCCGCTGTTATACCGCCGACCAGGCGTTCTTTCTCCACTCCATTCTCAAAGAATGCAAGGGTAGGGGTATACTCAATATTGTACTCTCTGAACCCGTCCTGGAATTCGCGAAGGTTGTACTGGTGAAGGTACGCTTCGCTTTGTTTCGCAAGCGGCATCAGCTCTGGTGTTGTTGCTCGGCAGCTAGGACAATCTGATGCGAAGAAGTAAACAAAGAAGCTTTCTTTGTTGTCTATTTTCTTGCTTAATTCATCAGGCAGGATAACTTGTTGATAGTTGGGATCATCAAGGATTTCCTTCGTGGCAGGATTCAGCTCAGCGACTTTTTTACCGCCGTACAGTTCGCTTTTCTCACCTTGAGTATTCAGAAAAGCAAGCAAGCCGATGAGAACAAGCAAAATGCCGCCAAACAGATAAAGGCCTGTATAGTTCTTTTTCTTGCGGTTCAATTACTCACCCCCATATCATCGAAATAGTATTATTAGGGCATGTCCCTTTTAATGTATTTTATTATACAATAATAAATGTCATAGCGGAACATGATAGCATCCGCTCTTCATTATTCTAAAGGATAGGCAGGTAGATATATGGCATTACGACTCCCAGCGCCTTTTGAGGCGAAGATGAAGTCGCTCCTTGGCGATGAGTATGAACAGTTTAAACAATCCTATGAACAAACTCCTCATGCAGGCATCCGGATTAATACATTAAAGATTAGCAAAGAACAATTTAATGAGATCTCTCCGTTTGAGCTGGAGCCCATTCCTTGGTGTGGAACCGGATATTATGTGGAAGAAGGGGTTCGGCCGGGACGGCACCCGTATTATCATGCTGGTCTGTATTACATTCAAGAGCCTAGTGCCATGGCACCCGTTGAGCTGCTGGAGGTGGAACCGGGTGACCGTGTACTGGATCTGTGCGCTGCACCGGGAGGGAAATCGACCCAGATCGCCGCAAAGCTGGCGGGCTCGGGACTTCTGGTCAGCAATGATCTTCATCCGGACCGGACCAAAGCGCTGGCTAAAAATGTAGAGATGTACGGGGTAAGGAACGCTGTTGTGTTAAATGAAAATCCGGAACGAATTGCTGAAGCTTTTCCACAGTTTTTTACTAAAATCCTGATTGATGCTCCGTGTTCGGGAGAAGGGATGTTCCGTAAAGATGAGGATATGCTAAAGTACTGGGACGAATCCTCACCTCTTAAATATGCAGATATGCAAAAAGACATATTGTCTTCCGCCGCCAAAATGTTATGTAGAGGAGGAAGGCTTGTCTATTCTACATGTACCTTCTCTCCAGAAGAGAACGAAGGGATGATTGCAGCTTTTCTGAAGGACCATTCGGAGTTTTCAGTAGTCCCTATTGGTGACTCCGAGTGGTTCTCACCGGGAGAAGCGCAGTGGGTTGAGGAGCATAACAAGTCGCAGGGCGGGATGATCGGGTTGGATTGCGATTCATGTATTCAGCAGACCCTGGGTACAGGGCGTCTGTGGCCGCACCGGGTTAGAGGAGAAGGGCATTTCTTCGCCGTTCTCCGCCGGGATGGTGAGCAGGAGGAGCAGGCTGATTTGGTTGAAATGGGAGAAGAAAGAGCTTTGCCGGTATCCTCTCCAAGAAAGAAACGTCAAGAGTCACGAAATAATGGTGATCGTCTGAAAGAAAAAAAGTTATCCGGCTCAAAGCGATCCGGTGGACGGACCGAGTCTTACCGCAAAGAAAGTGAACCGGGTTCACTTACGGTTTTTTACGATTTTGTCCGCGAACAGCTGAATCTGGACCTATCTGCAGGCTATCCTGTAATGTACGGAAACTATATTTACTTGTCTCCACTGCCAGAGAGCCGACTGCAAGGATTAAAGACGGTACGTGCGGGTTGGTATATGGGTCAGATCAAGAATGGGCGGTTTGTTCCGGGCCATCCTCTTGCAACAGCGCTGAATCCTTGTGAGGCTCGTAGATCGGTCAGCTTGTCATCTCAGGACGGGGAAGCTGTGCGATATCTGAAGGGGGAAACGCTAGAGATTCCCTCGGACCGAATTCATTACGAGTCTGTCACCGATACCAAAGGCTATGTGTTAGTATGTATAGATGGGTATTCTGCCGGCTGGGGCAAGTGGCAATCTGGAATGTTAAAAAATGAGTACCCAGCAGGTTGGAGGTGGACATCAGTATGAGTGCCAAGGGCAGAACGACCCAAAGGCTGGATAAAGTGCTCTCTAATCTAGGTTACGGTTCCCGTGCTGAACTGAAGAAGATCGTTAGGCAGGGAGGGATTACCGTGAATGGCGCATCTGTGAAGGATCCGGGAATGCATGTGGATCCGTATCAGGATACCATAGAGATTGAGGGGGAAAAGGTTCTTTACAGGGAGTTTATTTACTTAATGCTGCACAAGCCGCCGGGTGTTATCTCAGCGACAGAGGATACAAGAGACCGCACTGTATTGGATCTGCTGGACAAGTCCTATTTGATCTATGAGCCGTTTCCGGTTGGAAGGCTGGATAAAGACACAGAGGGATTGCTACTGCTAACCAATGATGGCAAGCTCGCTCACGAGCTGCTATCTCCGCGCAAACATGTACCAAAAACGTATGAAGCGGACGTGGCCGGAATGGTATCTGATGAGGATATCACTCTTTTTTCTCAGGGTGTCACGCTGGATGATGGATATGTGACGCTGCCTGCGGAGCTGACGGTGTTATCGGTTGAGGAGCGGGAGAATGGACCGTTGTCCAAAATCTCGCTTACGATTCACGAAGGCAAGTTCCATCAGGTCAAACGGATGTTTGAAGCGGTGGGCAAAAAGGTGGTCTACCTGAAGCGGGTCAGTATGGGAGAACTAAAGCTGGATGAGTCGCTTCCTATCGGTTCATATCGGGAGCTTACAGCGGAAGAGTTGGCGATTTTGGGTAAGTAGCCAGTAAGTTGCCCTGACAGACACAACTTAATAGAGAACATATACATATAAAAGGATGGGTGGAGACATGACTTATAAACTGGTAGCACTGGACGTAGACGGAACGCTGTTAAACGACGATCACGTGATGACGGAGCGGACGATGAATACGGTCATGGAAGCTTCGAATAAGGGAATAGAAATTGTACTATGTACTGGACGGGGGCCGCAAAACACCATTCCATTTATGGAGAAAATGGGTTTGACCGGTTACGTCATCAGCCACAATGGTGCTGCTACGGTTGAAGTGGAGACCCGTGATATCGTGCACCAGTTTGGTATGGACGAGAAGGCCCTGAATCCGTTTATGGATTATTGCCGGGAAAAGGGAGTTCATTTTGATGTCAATACGGCGTTTGGCATGTATGTCGACAACGTAGAGACACTGGCAGGTCCTGTCCGCCATATGTACGAAAACTATCTAATGCTGCCTTCCAACCTGCCGACTTGGGAAGAGCTTAAAGAGCCGGTCGTGAAGTTCACGACATTTGGCGAGGTTGCGGACATGGAAGCCGTGTTCGAAGACTGGAGCAAGTGGACACTGCCCTTTAATATGCTTCGCAGCGGTGAGTATTTCATTGATCTTATGCATGAGCAGGCTTCGAAAGGGAACGCTCTGAAACAGCTGGCGGCCAAACGTGGGCTCAAGCCGGAAGAGGTTTTGGCCATCGGCAATTATTATAACGATATTACGATGCTAACGTTTGCTGGTATGGGCATTGCTATGGACAATTCCCCAGTAGAAGTGAAAGCAGCGGCAGATGCGGTGACGGCATCGAACAATGATGACGGTGTACACGAAGCATTAGTGAAGTACTGCTTGTCCTAAATTAGAATATTAAAGACCTGCGGTGATTGTTGATTACCGCGGGTATTGCAACCAATCCTCCGCACCGTCTTTGAATGATGGCGCGGAGGATTTTTGACGTGGTTTATAGCGAACCTAAGTTAGCGGCTTCATTTGACGTTCTGGAGCCGGCGCGTATACTTCGGTAATCGGTGACGCGGTTCTTGCCACTACTCTTGGAATGATACATGGCCTGATCCGCCTGTTTCATCAGGCTGTCAGCGGTTACGCCTTTGCGGAGCGTGCTGTACCCGACGCTGACGGTGACTATAGTCTCTTCGGCTATGCGGAACCTGATATTCTCCGCTACTTGTGACACCCTGCTCCCTTTCCTTGCAACAATCGCAACCAATTCCTCGCCGCCGTAGCGTCCGGTAAGACCGATACCGTCCAGTTCCTCCTCCATGATCGTAGCGACTTGCTGCAGCACTTCATCTGCATGGGCATGGCCTTGCGTGTCGTTTAACATTTTGAAATTGTCGATATCGCAGAAAATGGCTGAAATCTTTGTTCCGTTCGAAACGTAATGATTCAGATGTTTCATAAAATAGCGCCGATTATATAGTCCAGTCAGCCCGTCCGTAATGGAAGAGCGGTAAATGGACTGCATCAGCTCGATGATGCGCTGAAACAGAATAAAAAAGATAATGCTGTAAAATACGAGGGGAAGTACGGCTGAGATTTGAAGCGGGAGACCGGGTTTGTCACCACCGCTTAAGTATTTATATATGATATGTATAGAAGCCCAAATCGAATAGATGGAAAGTCCCAGGGAGTATTTAAATCGCTGTCCGATACGGGGAGCAATCTTGGAGAATGACAAATAAATAACAACCCACTCTATAACGGTTAAATAAAGATCCGGCCATACAGGATTGATGGATGACGGAAGGAAGAGCGGAGCCAGGAGCATTGCGGCAGTTATTGCAGGAAGCCCATAATGCACTTTCCTGATACGGCGATACAGAAGCAGAACCGAGAGGTTAAGCAAAATAAAGGAAAAAAGCTGAAGCGAACGCATGCCTGTCCCGCTTGGCTGCCATGGATGTCCAGAGAAAGCTTGATGGATGTTCAGACTTTCATATGTCATAATGAAGAAGAATGCGGCGGCCATGTAAATATAAGCTTTCTTACGCTGTTTGCTGTACATCAGCAGACACATAATCAGCATTAAAACAGCCAAAAAGGCTCCGCACACGGCCGTAATGCTGAATATAGGAAATGCGGACCACAGTGTTGGATCGTTGGACAATGGTATCAGACTCCTGGAGGATTTATTTTCCTTTGCTGAAACATATGTTCTAATATATCATAGTTGAAAAGTGTCTGAAAAGAGACTTACAGAAAGGGAGATCTCCATGAAATTGCTGCAGGCCTTATTTTTCCCTCCTGAACAGCCGGGAGGCGTCTCTTCGATGATTCCTTATTTGCAGGACCGATTTCATTCTTCACGCTGGGACATGGAGATGTTTTGGCTCCCTAAAAGGATCCGCAACAAAGGACAAGAGGAGCCCGTATTTCACACCTTTGACTGGAAAGAATTCGAACAGAGCCCTATTGTTCTCAAATATATTCAAACGTACGTCGATTACATATGGTGGATCCGGCTTCGGCTCCAGAAGCCTTACGACTTGATCCATGCGCATCACCCCATTGCTGGTCTGGCCATGAAAACCGTATTTCCGGATACGCCGTTGATCCAGACGATTCATTCCAGCTACGAGCGGGAGCTTATTTTAAATGGAAGAATCGAAGAGAATGGGTTGGAGCATCGTTTTCTCATATCATTGTACCGGGAGTTAGAATACGTCAGTCAAAAGCTCATTACGGTGTCTCGGTCTTTTGCTAATTATTTGTCTTCATACGTTGAATTGCCAGAGTCCATTGCAATTATTCCAAACGGATTTGATGAAAAGCGTTTTAAGCCTGTGCCGCATGAGAATAAGATCCCCCAGCTCATTACGGTATGCCGCCTAGTTCCTGCAAAAGGACTGGATGTGCTACTCAAAGCTTGTGCAGAATTGAAACGCCAAGGCTATGACTATGTACTTCATATTATCGGGGACGGACCGTCCCGGCAAGAGTTGGAAGATATGGCGAAGGATCTCGGTATATATCAGGAAACGATATTTTACGGGTATACCTTGCATCCGGAAGAATTTATGCCGTTCTTTGATATTTTTGTACTTCCGTCGCGGGCAGAGGCGTTCGGTTCTGTTTTTGCGGAAGCCGCGCTGAGCTGCCTGGCGCTTGTAGGTAGTAATGTTGGAGGGATTGCCGAGCAGATTGAAGACGGTGTTAACGGTCTGCTCGTGCCTCCCGAGGATTATGTGGCCCTTAGTGAAGCACTTGAGAAGGTCATCTCAGATCCTCAGTATCGCTACGAGCTCGCTCGTTCAGCTTGGGATACAGCCAAGAATCGATACTCACTCACCAAATCAGTAAATGAGCTTAAGAAATTATATTTGAAATATCAACCTTAAGAAAGAGGACATATCATGCTTCCCTTCCGTTTTATTCATGCAGCAGATCTGCATCTGGACAGCCCGTTCGCGGGTATGTCCGGTTTAACAGATCGTGTACGCAAGCATTTGCAGCAATCGACCTTTATCGCGCTGGACCGGATGGTGCAGCTGGCGGTCCGTGAGAAGGTCGATTTCGTCGTTATTAGCGGGGATGTATATGACAGTTCAAACACGTCTTTACGAGCACAGCTCCGCTTCATGGAGGCGCTTGAGATGCTGGACCGGGAACATATCCCCGTATTTATCATTCATGGCAATCATGATCCACTGGACAGTCCAAGGCTGGCTGTAACCTTGCCACCACTTGTGCATGTATTCGGACCTGTACCTGAGTCGGTGACCGTGGTCCGCCGCAGAGATGGACAGGAGGTATCTGTCATTACCGGCATGTCTTATCTGACGTCCAAGGTGAAAGAGAATATATCGCTGCGGTATAACAAAAAGGCTGGGGCTTCCGAGCTGTTTCATATCGGGCTGCTTCATGCAAATGTGGATGGCAACCAGGAGCACGAAACATATGCTCCTTGCTCGAAGAAGGATTTAAATACTGCGGGCTATCATTATTGGGCACTGGGTCATATTCATTCCCGCCGGACGTTGCAAGAGTCGCCTTACATCGTTTATCCGGGCAACATACAGGGTAGAAACATCAGGGAGACCGGCCCGAAAGGTTGCTATCTGGTTGATGTGGATGAAACCGGAGCTGTCGCAATGGATTTCCGTGAACTGGATACGGTCCGGTGGTTCGATATGGAGGTTTCCATCGGAGACTGCCGTCATCCGGAGGACTTACGACTGAACGTGGAGCGCCTGTTGACCGACATATCAGAATCCTATACAACCGGATTCAGCATGGTTCGGATACGTATAACCGGCAGAGGGTCAATTCACCGGGAGCTTGAAGACGGATTTATTCTAGAGGATCTCCTAATCGATCTTCGCCGCAAAGTTGATAATCAAGCCGGAACAGTCGGTTTTGCAGGCTGCGTCTGGGTAGAGAGCTTTTGTCTTTCGTCTGGAGCGGAAATTCAGCTGGAGACACTGCTGCAGGAAGATAGCTTTATTGGAGAATTACTTCGTTTGGCCGAAACGGAGCTTGCTGGGGATATAGGAAGTGACAGTGTGATCGGTCATGCCTTAAGGCCGTTGATGGATCAACCGGAAATCCGGCTTTTACTCACAGGCTCTACACGGGAGGAACAGCGTGAATGGCTCCGGAGGGCGATGGAGCTTACGGCTCTTCTTCTGCTCGACGATCAGGAAGCCGGAGGTGCTTCGGCATGAGAATACAACGGGTAAATATTCGCGGTTTCGGTGCGATACATGACATGGAGTTGGAGCTGAGTCGCCCCATGACCGTATTATATGGGCCGAATGAAGCCGGAAAGAGCAGTGTTTTATATTTCATTAGAGCGATGCTGTACGGCTTTCCGGGCCGTACACAATCCGCTCAGCGCGGAGAGCCGCAGGATGGGGGCGTTCATGGAGGCGAACTGTCTCTGGTGGATGAAAAAGGTAGTACATGGATAATCAGACGTTTCACTCGTCCTCCTGAAGGATCGGTGGCTGGGGGGAAGATGGAACGTGTGAGTGTAACCGTACGAGACTCTGCAGGTATGGTCACGGAAGTGGGTCAGCAGGAGATGGAACGAGATCTACTCAGCGGTGTGTCGGAGAGCATGTTCCGACAGTTGTTTGCCATTTCACTCAGTGAATTACAGGAGATTCGTACACTTCAGTCCGATGAGATGAACAGGTATTTGTTTCATGCGGGAATTGGAGGTGGAAATGGTATTGTTCGGGCGGAGCGAAAGCTGAACCAGGAAATGGACAAGCTGTTTAAACCGAGAGGGAGAGTTCAAGAGAGCGCGAAGATCGTCCAGGACATCGAGCAGCTGCGAGGCCGTATTGCGGAGAGCCGCTCATATCTTCAACAGTACAATCAGGTAATCTCCGAGTTAAGCGAGATCGATAATGGTCTGTCTACGTTGGAGATAAGACGTCATAGAAATATGCATGAGCTGGTCTTGTATCGCAAAGCGATGGAAATCCGGCCGCTATGGCTATCTTGGAAGGAGGACAATCTCGAATGGTCCACTCTTCCTGACAGCTCTTTTTTTCCTTTGGATGGACTTAACCGCTGGGAAATGATGACCGAAGAGCACAGAAATTTGGAGCAGCGGTCCATTCGGATTCAGAAAGCGGATGGGGACATTTCTTCCCGTCTTGAAAGTCTCCCTGAGAATCAGTTGCTAGAAAGGCTCGGTCCTCAAATCGAAGATTTGTGGTCAAAAAGACCGATGTATCTAGCAGGTCAGACAGAGAAAGGCGAGTTGGAAGCCGAGTACAGACTGCTGAATGACCGCCTTTATCGTATTTTACAGGATATTGATGATTCATGGACTCCAGATCACCTGGCATCGCTTAAAGTGTCAGCCTCCCAGCGGGAGGATATACGCCGAATGGGGGCTTCATTTGCCGGATATGACCGCCGGATGGAGACACTGTCTCTTGAGCATAGAGGCGCTATGCGGGCGCTAGCAGCTGCTGAATCATCACTGCGGGAAGCGCAGCGGAGTCTTCGTGAAGAGACGGAAAGAGGGAGCTCCCACTTTTTCATGATTAAGCCTTCCAACCCGCGGGAGACGCTTACCGTATGGAGTAAGCTTCAACTTGAAGCGGAACGCTGGAGGGAAGAACGGCTGACCCGCTCTACGTCAGGGGCATCACAATTGCAGGAGCCCTTGCAAAAAGGAATGCTGCCGTCTTACCGTAAGTTATTAACAGGGTTAATCATCCTGACTGTACTTCTTCCAGGAGTGCTGCTGTGGACGGGAGCGGTGGAAGCAGCGGCAGCTTCAGCGGTGTTGCTTCTTGGAAGTGATCTCTATATGTGGTGGAATGGTCGACGTGAGCAATCCTTGATCACAAGTTCGGGAAATGTTTATGGAGCGGACGGGGGAATCGGTAATGTGGGTGAGAAAGTAGTTTCTAGCCTGATGAACGCCCTTGTTGAAGATCCCTATGCCGCTTCTACAGCAGAGAATACACTTCGGCGTGGACAGAGCAGCGGACAAGACCGCTCTTCTGTGGATCCTGTGGTGATGGAGACCCGTCTGCGCGAATTGCGAAAATTGATGGAAGATTGGCAGTCCTGGCAGCAGCGGCTGGGGCGGCTTACAGCTGAAGTGAGTACGGCAGAAGAGCGGGTATCGGAGCAAAATTCCGAGCTTATACATACAGAGCGGGTAATTCAGCAGGAGGAGAAGCGCTTTCTCGAGCTGGAACAGCAGTGGGAAAATTGGCTTAAAGCGAGGCTGTTACCGAACCGTCTCTCACCGGACGCGGTTATGGACATACTTAACTGGTCTGAACAGGGGAATGAGCTGATCAGACAGCTGGAGAGTCTGAAGATCAAAATAGAGAAGCTGACGCATGAAGAAGAACGTTATGAGGAGGATTGTCTTCTTGTTATCCGTGAGATGGGGCTGGGAGAAACAACGGGATCATCTCTGCTGGAAGGCGTTTATCAACAGTGGCTTGGCTATAAAGAGACGATGCAAGAACGGAAACTGTTATCTGCAAGGACTGCCGAGTTGTTGACAGAGGCTGCCGAAGTTGCCGATGAAATCCTCAAGCTGGAAGAACGGATGCAGGTTCTGCTAAAAGCTTGCGGCGTTGAGCAGGAGGAGGAGTTCCTCCGGCTAGGTGCTGCTGCTATCCGGTGTGACGAGTTGGAGCGCAGCGTACGTCATGCGGAAGTTGCGATGTTCAGCGGCTGGAATTCGGAAGACCGGGGGCAGCTGGAGTTCATACTGGAGCAGTCTGATGCTTCTGAGCTTGAAAGACGGTGTCAGGATCAAGAAGAGGCATCATCTGCAGATGATAAAGTGAGAGACGAGCTGCAGGAACGACGCGGCCGTCTTTTGCAGGAGAAGGAGAGTCTGGAACAAAAGGGGTTGCAGGAGGATGCTCTTCAGCAGCTGGAGGAGAAGCAATCGGCCTTAAAAGACATTGTTGTTCAGTATGCCGTTCGTTCGATCGGAACAGAACTGATCAGCCGGACCCGTAAATTTTACGAAGAAGAAAAGCAGCCCCACGTCCTAAGACTCGCTTCCGGATATGTAGAGCGATTAACCGGTGGTGCTTATATCAGGGTACTGATGCGGATGGGGGATCAGATGCTGCTGGTTGAGCAGAAAGACGGAACGGTTATTGAGAGCGCGCGTCTAAGTCGGGGAACGGCAGAACAGCTGTATTTGGCGATGCGCCTCGCCTTGGCGGAGCTTATGCCGCATAAAGAAAAGATACCGATGGTGCTGGATGATATTTTCGTGAATTTCGATATGGAACGATTGGGATATGCTCTTCAGCTACTTGCAGAGGTATCTTCCACAAGACAGATCATCCTGATGACCTGTCATGATCATGTGGTAAAGATGATGCGGGAGCTTCATCCATCAGTGCAAATTATAGAGATGTAAAAGAAACGGGGGTGTCCCAAAAGGTCTATTGACCTGGGACGCCCCCTTATCTGTTTGTAAGACGTAGCGTCTTACCTTCGGGAAGGTGAAATGCCGAATATAGATAAACGAAGTATCCAGAAGAGACAGACCAACCCGAACAGAGGATAGAGCACAGACAAGAGAGAGCTGAATCCGAATTGGCTGAAGAAATAACAGATCAGCATAATGCCTATGGTGATGGTCTGTGGAGAAAGTGAAGTTCTTTGCTGCAACTGCAATGATATTCCGTAGACATCGGCCACAAACGTACTGAATATTTCTAGGAAAATGAGAATGATATAGACGGTCTGTACAAACCAGCCTAATTGGCTAGCGATACTCCCCATCGGAATTTCAAACTGGGTAATACCGGGCATTTGAGCCGACATGGCGAAATGGGCAGACATAATCATAAAGCCGACCCCCGCCCCGCCGATGATACCCCCCCATCTTACAGTCCTGGCGCTGCCTGTTTGACTTCCAAGAGGTACAAGAACCGGCATAGCCATCACCAGGTTGAAGGCCGTGTATAGCAGAGGAGCAAGCCAGACTGAAGGCAGGCTGTGCTCTGTGGTCAGCGTAAGAAACCGAGTGGCACCAGGTGTGTTCATGGTTTGGGAAATGATCAACACGGACAGGATCAGCATCATGGGAACGACAAGGCTGTTCATAATCATAATGGATTGAATCCCTTTACGAAGGATAAAAAAGGTTCCGACCATGGTCAGAATCAATCCTGTCTGGTAATGAAGATTGAGGTTTTCCATAAAGACGGTGCCAGCGCCGGCCAGCATAATGGAGTTTACCCCCATCAAGATAACGAGCATGATCAGACTGATGGACCCGCCTAATCGTTCACCGAATAAATGCTTGTTTAAATCCTCGTAGGACTTAGCGCCGATCTTTCTAGAGAGGGTCATCATTTTGGTTCCCAGCCAAATAAAAAGCACCGTTGAGAGCAATATAGTGATGGTTGCCCAATGTCCATATTGGGTAAAAAACTGTAATATCTCACGTCCTGTAGCAAAACCTGCGCCAACGATCGTACCGATATATGTAAAAGCTATCTGGAAGACGCGTATCCGATTTTTCACGTAGCAGCCTCCTTGTCGGGTGTGGTTGCGCTTCATACTGCATAGTACAAGGTATGCCTGGACAGCTCCGGACATGACTGCCACTTGTCCTTAGACCGTAACTATAAGACTTGCCGGACTAGTTCGGATATGGTACTTTTACGACAAAGGATTGTCGTGGGAGGTCATAGAATGGATTGGTTGAAACAGCGGATTATAGAGGAAGCCGTGGTTGTATCGGATCAGGTTGTTAAGCTCGATGCTATACTGACACATCAGGTAGATCCTGCATTAATAATGGAGATGGGCAAGGAATTTGCGGCCCGTTTTAAGGACAAAGGTGTGACGAGGGTTGTCACACTCGAATCTTCCGGTATTTCTGTCGCCTTTGCGGTGGCCCATGAGCTTGGGGTCCCGATGGTGTTTGCCCGGCGAAAAAAAACACTGCTGGCCGATCCGGATGCATTGTGTGAGCGTGTGCCTTCCTTTACGAAAGGGATCGTTACGGATATCATGATGTCCCGCCAATATATCGGAGAGTCCGATAAAGTGCTGTTTATTGATGATATCATTGCAAACGGAGATGCAGCCCGAGGGTTGATCAAAATTATCGAACGTGCGGGTGCCGAGTTGGTAGGTCTCGGTGTTGTTATTGAGAAGAGCTTCCAGGCAGGAGCAAGAACGCTTCGCGAACAGGGTGTTGAGGTCGAACCGCTTGTCCGCATCACTTCGCTTGAAGATGGGAAGATCAATTTTGGGGACTAGCTGTTCAAGAGTTGGCATATTCTCTATTTCATTGAACCGAGCCTAAAATTTTTACAACTTCTTTTCGGACCCGCTTTTTTGTCATATAATAAAAGGGTAGGAAAGAGAGAGGAGGCAACACAATGGGGAAAGAACCGGTAACCGAGCCGTTTTTGATTGAGAAGTTGAATGGTGCAAAGGTACATTTTGAACGTGCTTTGGATTGTAAACATACGGAGTTTGATGATCTTTATCCCTATATGATTGAACATCCTCAGTTTTTCTGGTATAAGCGTTATGTTGCTTGGTCTGAGTTGCTTACGATCGCTGGTCTGTGTGAGGAGCTCTCCTACGAATGGAGAGAACAGTTTACATCACAGCAGGTGGAGTATGTTGAGAAACGGGTGATGTCGTCGACGGTGCTTGATTTCTGGTTTGAAAAAAACGATAGCATCGAGCCGGCACAGCGTTAGTGGACTTACAGGGAGCATCTCAGCCGGGATGTTAAACCATATCACACTCAAGAGACCTAAATGATTCCATTTAGGTCTCTTTTTGAAATATGATATATTTCCCGCAGACACCGATTCTTGTCGTATATATCGACACAGGATCATTATTATGGGTATTATACTGCCGAATAGAAGGAGATAAGGACTATGATAAGTGACGAACAGTTGGATGCACTGCGATTATCGGGTGAGAGAGTCCGGGTTGTACGGGACGATCTAGAAAGCAATGATGTTGTAGGCATCGTGGTTGCATGGGATTCGCAACATGTGCTTATCCGCCGCCGAAACCGCCGTGTGGTGAAGCTGGACCGCAACTATAGCTTTCAACTTTTTGGAGAACCGCGGACAAGCCCACTGGCTTAGAAGCATAGATCCTCATCAATAGGGACACCTTAATCAGGAAATCAGATGAACCAGTGAGGTGTTTTGCGCGATGGATTTATCCAATGATAAAATCAGCTCATACAAAAATGAGATCCTTCATCTCAAAGAAGCCATGCCGAAAGTGGCTGAGTCTTATCATCATTTTACAGGGGCCTGTTTCCAAGACGGCGAGCTTGACGAAATGACGAAACAACTCATTGCGCTTGGTATCGGGTTGTTCGCAAACAACGAATTATGCACGTTCTATCATATGGAAGAAGCGCGCTCAAAGGGCGCTACCGACACGCAGATTATGGAAGCTGTGGCTGTTGCGTCAGCAGCAGGCGCAGGACATGCATTGGCTCAGGGATTAATGCGTGTGCAGCCCAACCTTCAGTAGAATTTAGATTTCTGCTGATGAGTAAATGAACCGTCTCGCTTGACTGGCTGAGTGCTGGAAAGGAGACGGTTTTTTTACGTGGTGACGAGAAGGATCGGGCCGGGAAATAGAGTGAATTGATTTGACTTTGCAATGGTCTTACTGGCCAGCTGCTGCGACTTGGGGAGGTCTGGTGTTCGAAGGAGATAGACCAAGATAAACGCGCATTCGGGTCATCATTTCTTCACGGAAGGACGGCCACAAGATTTCCATGCTTCCGACATAACCGCGACAGGCGTAACGTGCTTCGATTCCATTGTGACCTCGGTGTATATCAAATACTTTGATAGTCCGGGAGGCAAACTCCTGTTTAACCTCCCTTAGCAGAATTGCAGCACGCTTTGCACCATTTTCCACCACTTCAACGTACAACTGAGGCGTTTTGAATACGCCGCTTTCCTGAATAATCCGGCAATCTCTTTCGAAAACTTTGTGTATGAACATAAGGAGCAGGTAGCTTTTGATCAAGGATCTTTCTTCTGGTGTAATTCCTGTGATTGCCATTGATGCTCACCGCCTTTATATAGAAAATCGTTAATTAATACGAACTTACGTTCTTATTTTAACCCGTTTTCGATTGTTTAATCAAGATCCAAAAAAATGTTGACTCCAGTTAGTTAGCATGGTATGATATATCTTGTCGCCGCGATGATATCTCATCGAAGTGGCAAGATACATGCGGTCGTGGCGGAATTGGCAGACGCGCACGGTTCAGGTCCGTGTGGGCTAACCCCCGTGGAGGTTCGAGTCCTCTCGACCGCATCCTTAAGAAGACGTTTCCTTGCGGAGACGTCTTTTTTGTGCGTGTTGTTTCTTCTTACATATTTGCTGCTTCTTTCTCAAACACTATAGAACAGGTTTCTACAGTGAAAGGAGAATTTCATGCGTAACATGGGGTCGAAGTATGTAACGGCAGTATGGTCCGCCTTGTTGACAGTTTTGCTGGTGGGAGCTCTGTCCGTTGAGGTGGTAGAGGCTGCTTCGCATGATGTACAGAGTCTGGATCATGAGGTTTGGCGGCTTGATACTTCAGCAGGTGATATAAAGTCTGACACGGGAAGTAGCTTGAAAAAGGATTCGGCTCGGTCCGAAGCAGCAGAAAAAGAGGAGAAGGATTCACCACGGTCAGAACAAGAAAAGAAGGATTCTACGCCGGATAACAAGCTAGCCATTATTATTGATGATTTTGGCAACGGGCAAAAAGGTACCGATGAAATATTGAGCTTGCCGATAAAAATTACGGTTGCTGTAATGCCTTTTCTGCCGACAAGCAAAAGTGATGCGGAACGGGCATATAAGCTTGGTCATGACGTAATTATCCATATGCCGATGGAAGCGAAGCAGGGGAGAGCTAAATGGCTCGGGCCCGGAGCTATAACGAGTAAGATGACGGACGAAGAGATTCGAAAGCAGATGGAAGAAGCCATTGATCATCTTCCGTTTGCTGTGGGTATGAATAATCATATGGGTTCCAAAATTACAGGTGACGAACGGATTATGTCCATCGTGCTCGATGTTTGCAAGGAACGGGGGTTGTTCTTTATAGATAGCAAGACCAATTATCATTCTGTCACCAGTAAGCTCGCTACCGAGAAAGGCATGCCGAATATAGGGAATGAGATTTTCCTGGATGATGTGCATACAGTCAAACATGTTACCAAACAGCTTAAGTCAGCCGCAGAGCAGGCGGTACAGAATAAGTCATGCATTACAATTGGTCATGTAGGAGTATTTGGTGAACGGACAGCTGCCGCATTGAAGGGTTCAATCCCCGAGTTGCAAAGACAGGTGCAGTTCGTTGGAATTCAAGAACTCGTACAGGACAAATCCAGTTGGAAGCCGAACCCATTGCCTTCCTACTAAAAAGAGGCGTTTCACTCTATATGATGAGTGGAAACGCCTTTTTAGGTGATATTAATGCATAAATAAAAATGAGTTAGTTGAAATAAGCGAAAAATGCAAAACGGCCCTTGGTTAAAGGGCCGTTAGATAATTGGCGATACCATCTGCAATCGCTTCGGCAATTCCCATCTGGCCGTTTCGGCTGCATAGCTTTTCCCGGTCATGAGCATTACTGATAAAGCCGGTCTCCACAATGACGGCGGGAACTTCGATCCGGTTTAGCAAATAAAAGGGTTTGCCAACTGAAGTATGGCGGTTGTTCTTATACAGAATGTTCAACTCACGTTGTATGGATTCTGCCAGAATGGAACTTCGCCCCTCTGCTTGATGGAGAACGATACCACCCGTTTTGGATTTGTTTTTGCCCCAATTCACGTGGATGCTTACAACCATTTTTGTAGGAATCTCACTGCTCAGTTGTTTGCGCTGGGCCAAATCCTTCCGATGACGGGATCTGCTGGCATGCCAGCGATTATCATCACTAAGTGCATAATCTGCATCCCGGTTTAATACCGCATGATATCCTTCACTGCGCAATAACATAAACAACCGACGTGAGATCTGCAGATTGATGTCTTTTTCCAAAATATCGCCATAGGATGTGCCCCCGTCAATTCCACCGTGTCCGACATCAATCAGAATGACATCATGAGGAAAAGGGTGGTGCTGTTGCGTTTCCCTGTTTCCCAATTCGTGATGAAGGTGGTCTTCGGATTGGAGAGCAGGATTATGCTGCTGTATGCTGTTAGCCTTCGAATCGGACGGAGATGGAGTCCTAGCAGCCATATGGTTGTCCGCATATACCTGAAAGGATGGAAGGCAGAGAGCAAGGGATAAAGTCATCAGAACAGCCAGTGATATTCGTTTGATCATGATGCGCCCTCTTTCGTCATAATGTGGGTCTTCAAGTCATAAACCATTGGCTATATTTTGTGCAAAAAACGGGAAAACATGCTGAGGTCTAGAATGTTGAAATTCGGTGCATCCTGATAAGGAATACGATAAGTTTGGCGTTTGAGGAGGGTTAATATGGCAAACAGTAATGACCTCATTAAATATATAACGGAACGTGTAGTGACATATATCGATACACCGAAGGAAGACAGGAAAAGAAGGCGGGGAAAGGAACCGTGGACTGTCCGCTGGTTTGGTATGATCCCGTTCTCCGTCTCGTTGTGGAAGGATGATCTGGTGTCCAAAAAGAGCAAAAAACGCAGGGCCAAGTAAATTAGCGCTGCGTACCATTATAGGAACCGGAAGCAGTAAAAGTGGGGATGTTCCAAAAGGTCAATTGACCTTGGGCATCCCCATTGTCTGTTGTGAGACGCTGCGCGAACGAATCATTCCTACACGGTGGTGAACACAAGGCAAGGCTGCAAGAAAAGGTGAGCGAGCTGCTTCAAGTAATGGAACAAGAAGAACAGCGAGAAGCCGCCTAAGGATGAATCCTCGGGCGCCTGGGACAGCTCCCTGTCGGATGATGTTTTAATAAGTTCTTGGTGATCTAAATGGAGATGATGGATGGAGGCTGTTATTCTGATGAATTCGATTCCTCATGGAACTTACCCGGACCGATCAGATTATCAGCGGGTACAAAACGGATCAGGTCGGTTTTCCGCTGCGGTACGGTTACATAAATCGCTTCGGATTCAAGTTTGTCATTATGAAACCAGCGCTGCCATCCCGTAAGATTGAATGGGGCGCCGAAGGCTTCGTTCTGTTTGTCCGCCGTAAAAACGAGTGATTTTCGGCTTCCTGCTGGGAGCAGATGTATCAGATCATTTCCGTTTTTAATGGGCAGTGTCGGTTTGCTAAGCCACATCAGGTTTTGGTAAGGGTCCTGTTCACCTTGGGTGGTTATGACGGAGGCGACTGTCCAAGTACCAGAAGAATTTAAGGCCATAGCTTTAACGTTTTTCTTCCCTGACATAAACGGAGTCTTTGCGTTTGGTGGGGAAGGGACAATATCGTATGTCACAGCATGAACATAGACCGATGTCTTCCCTTTGAGTGTTACTTTCCAGTAGGGAGAAATAGAACTGTACAACGCCTCTACCTGGCTTCCCTGAGGGAGGGAGCTAAGCGGAACTTTACCGTTTTGCGGTTTCCCCTTTAAGATGCCTGCGGCTGCGAGTGTATTTTCCAATGGAGCGAGACTATATGGCAGGTCGGATCCGATACCGTACTCACTTAGGATATAACCTCCGAGATCGTCTGAAGTAATGATCAAGTAACCAAGAGGCTTAGCCCCATCTTCAATGGTTACAAGCCAGCTGTGTGTACCCGGTCCAAGCGGTGTATAATCCAGGCTGGCATCCTGCCAGCTTTTGAAAGGCAAATGGTCCGCCAGGTCGCCAATCGTCTGTTCCGCGAATGTCTCAAGCCGGCTTGGAACCATGGTCTCTGATGCGGAAGCCGTTTGCTTGAGGGATATTTCGGATGATCCGGACTGTGACACGGAAGCTGTTGATGTAGATGATGTTGAATTAGGCGACGCTGTACCTGATGGCGCTGTGCTGGGTAACACTGTGGTGGATGATGTAGTACTAGATGACGTAGTGTCGGTTGGCTCTGAAGCTGCAAATGCTGTATTTGATGGAAGATAAGAAAGCGCAGTTGTTGCAAGCAGAATGGCTGACAAAGTGGCACGAATTATTTTAATACTTAATGTGGATGAAAAGTCTATCATAGGCAACCGCCTTTCCAAGAAACAACAAATATGAAATTTGTAAGTTAGATTTATTTTAATGGACAAGCCCTGAAAAGGCTGTTACAAGATGTCGCGGTCAGGGCTTGAATAACGGGTCTTTTTTTGCCTTGTTTTGTTGATGCGGGTCAAGAGGTCCCGTTACTAGACGAACACAGGTGGAACAGCCCGCAAGTTATGGCGGACAAGCTCACTTTAGGCGAGTACTGCCATTCCATTTCAGAACGGCGGCTTTGATACTGCTCTTGAATTGCCGTCTTTTTCTCTTCGTCGGGTTCATTCAGCAAGTCCTCGTAATAACTGTCCACGATAGCGAGTTCCTCTTGTAGCCGGATTTGAGCTTGCTCCGCCCAGGTGTAATCCAACTTGCCAAGTTTGCTGATTAGATAGTCCTCCAGCATTGCAGCGGCTTGAGGCAGTGTTAAAACTGCAGGACGAACGTGGACATTCTCGGGAAGACGGGGAGTCATGTTCCGGTCTTCCAGCTGTGCAGGAAAGTTATCCATAATTGTCTTGCGGGAAAGGGAGATGCCGAGAAAATGAAGCTCTTCCCGTTTCAAGTCGCAGCTGAACTCAACCTTAAAACAGATAGCGAGCCACTGCTCGTATGGAGCAGAGCGTGTTCTAGGACGCTGTTCTCCACCGGGCTGCTCGAACAGGTATACACATTTACCTTCCTCACGGGAGGCGTCCCAGATTTGAGAGAGTCTGCGGCTGCCATAGATAATATCTTCCCGCTGAACCCGTCCAGGGCCGATGACCGGGAGAACCGGAGCGCTGCCATAATAGCGGGAGAGGAGGGGATCTTGTCCTCCCCCTGGCTGTGAAATTGGTATGGATTCAGCTTGTTTGGCTAAACGCTCGTCATATTTGGGTGGGTCAAACACAAAGCTGAACGACAGTGTCTCGGCCGGTGCTCCGGTTCGCTCCACGAAGCCCCAATAATAAGGGCGGTTGGTCAGCATTTTGTCCGCTTGGGGGGACAGTTTGACAGTAACGTGCTCGGGTGATTTTTCAATGACGGTGCATTCGGTGGCTTCCAGATAGGCCATGAAATGCTGCTGCACCTCCTGCGGCGTCATGGTCATGTTAGGCTTCTTCCTCTCTTAAGGTTTCTGCGGATGACTCTTGTTCCAGATCCCGCTTAATGTGATGAAGCGAGTCGCCAAGGGAACCGACCCGGTTTCGGATTTCGTCATCGCTGCCGGATTCAAGCATGATTTTGTACAGACTCTTTTCAATGGATTCTTTCTTCTCGAACCGTTCCAGAATAACGTCAAGACCGCCAATGACCATCTCGAACATATTGATCTTCTCGTGGAGGAGGTTCAGAATATGTTCCTCGATCGTGCCGGCGGTGGACAAGTTAAAGATCCGTACATCGTTGGTCTGGCCGAGACGGTGAACCCGTCCGATCCGCTGCTCGACCCGCATGGGGTTCCAAGGCAGATCGAAGTTGATCATATGGTGACAGAACTGCAGGTTGATGCCTTCTCCTCCAGCCTCGGTCGCAATCATGACTTGTGCTTTTCCGCGGAACAGGTCCATCATCCAGTCCTTCTTGCCACGGTTCATTCCACCACGGTATGGAACGGACACGAGACCGTGATCCCGGAAATAGTTGAGCAGATATTCCTGAGTAGCCCGGTATTCGGTAAAAACGATCACTTTCTCGTTCATTTGCTTGATCAGCTCAATGGCTTTTTCGGCTTTGGTGTTGGCCTTGATCGCTTTGATCAGGTGGACAAGCTCCCATACTTTATCGCGCAGTGGGGAGTCCTCGGGCATTTTCTTGGATAAGTTGACGAGCGTGACGAAGACCGCATCCCGGCTGCTGCATACTTCACGTTGAAGGGTGACCAGTGAGAGCATACTGCTTAAATTTCCCCCGGATGCCTGATACTGATCTTTGACGAAAGATGTGACCCCGTCGTATAATGACTGTTCTTCGGGTGAAAGCTCGAGACCGACATTGCGTACGGTCCGTTTGGTGAATTTCACGGGCCCTTCGCCCCGGCGGTTGCGGATCATGACCTTGGACAGCTCGTCCTTAAGCTGGTCCTGGTTCTTCGGCATGCGTTTATCTACAACGAAGTTGGCCGAGAAATCGCCTTGTCGTCCCAACTGTCCCGGCTTCAGCAGCGTGATGAGATTGAACAGCTCGCTGAGATCGTTCTGCACGGGAGTTGCGGTAAGGAGAAGGCAGTATTTTTTCCGCAGCTTCTGTATGAATTGATAGTTGGATGTTTTCTTGTTTTTCAGTTTGTGCGCTTCATCGATGATGAGCATGTCATACTCTTCATTTAATAGGATTTCCTGATGCGGATCGCGCTTGGCCGTATCCATGGATGCAACAACGATATCGTTGCCCCAGGAGTAGGCTTTTTTTTGCGCGATTGCCGAAATGCCGAATTTGGAATTGAGTTCACGAACCCATTGCAACACAAGTGAAGCGGGCACTAGAATCAGCACTTTGGAGACTAGCCCGCGTACGATATATTCTTTTAAAATAAGACCAGCTTCAATCGTTTTTCCCAGGCCAACCTCATCGGCTAAAATCGCTCTGCCGGACATTTCGAATAGCACGCGCCGCGCCGTATCCGTCTGATGCGGAAGCGGGGAAAGGCTGCCGATATGCTTCAGGCACTGCAGTTCTTCGAAGCTTGTAACAAGACGGGATTGCTCTCCTTGCACAGCCAGCCGCGACAGGGTCCAATCTCCCCATGGCCCGCCTTTGTCGAGACGGTTCTCTAAATCTTCAAGCCAGGAGCGGTCCACATGGAGTGGGACAGGGAGGCGCGGATCATTTAAAGAACCCGGGCTGCCGGGTGGTTGGTAGTTCACAAAATCTCCTCCTAGATGTCGATTCCAGACGAACGGTGTATGTGTAGTATGGACGAAAAAAGAAGACTTCATAACCTTCCGAATATTTACCTTGTCCCCAAAAACCCGGGAGGTCGCACGGATGCTACATTTGGCGATTTTTCAAGTTCTTTTCATAGACAGATGGGCGAAAAAAGGAGAGAAAATAAGAAAAAGGAAGGCTGGGCCCTCCAGAAAGGTGTACAAGCCTTAAATTTCACATCTTAGGCATAGTTTTACCATATGTAGTGTAGTATAATGAATCTCGCCCACAATATGTGGTGTGAAACCTTATGTTTTCTCGTTTAACCGGTATACATATAGGGTTAAGTTGTAATAGACCGGACTTATAGCGGCTTAAACGCAGATTTATAGAATTTATAGTTTATATAGGAGGTAGTTGTTCTTGAGTACGATGCAAAATCAGCGGCTAGAAGGTTTAAGTGAGAAGATCTTTTTGGACCGGTATGCGTGGAAAGATGCAAATTCCCATAACGCCAAGGTGGGCGATGTGGTTCTGGTTCTTACCAAAGATGATCCTAAGTTCCCGACCAAGGAAGTTGGAGAGATTGTGAAGCGTGATGGCCGGATAGCCACAGTGAAGACCCGCAAGGGTGAGCTGGTGGAGACCGATGTAGAAAAGCTGACGCTGACGATTGAGAAGACACCTGAGGAAATGTGGGACCGCTTGGCAGCTGCAATGGCATCGGCAGAAGCAACGCCAGAACTGCAGGAAGAGTGGAAGGCTAAATTCCGTCATATTCTTGATGACTGGAAACTGGTTCCAGGTGGACGTATTGCAGCAGGAGCGGGAGCAAGCGACGAACTGACACTGTTCAACTGCTATGTTATTCCTTCGCCGAAGGACAGCCGTGGCGGCATCATGGAAACTCTGTCTGAGATGACAGAAATTATGGCCCGCGGTGGCGGTGTAGGTATTAACCTGTCATCCCTCCGTCCTCGTCGTTCGATTGTTAAAGGTGTTAATGGATCTTCTAGCGGCGCTGTATCCTGGGGCGGATTGTTCAGTTATACAACCGGACTCATTGAGCAGGGAGGCAGCAGACGTGGCGCGCTCATGCTGATGATGAACGACTGGCATCCGGATGTGATGGATTTCATCACTGTGAAGCAGACGATGGGTCAGGTGACCAATGCCAACTTGTCGGTATGCGTGAGCAATGATTTCATGAAGGCCGTTAAAGAAGATCTGGATTGGGATCTCGTATTCCCGGATACTTCTGATCCGGATTATGATGAAATCTGGGATGGCGATTTGGACAAGTGGAAAAAAGCAGGTCGTAAAGTCATCACTTACAAAACGGTGAAGGCACGTGATATCTGGCATACGATCATTGAATCAGCGTGGAAATCGGCTGAGCCTGGCGTAGTGTTCATGGAATACTACAATCAGATGTCCAACAGCTGGTATTTCAACCCGATCATCTGCACGAACCCATGTGGTGAGCAGGGGCTTCCAGGTTGGGGTGTGTGCAATCTGTCTGCGATGAATCTGTCCAAGT
Source organism: Paenibacillus uliginis N3/975 (assembly GCF_900177425.1). Taxonomy (NCBI): domain Bacteria; kingdom Bacillati; phylum Bacillota; class Bacilli; order Caryophanales; family Paenibacillaceae; genus Paenibacillus; species Paenibacillus uliginis. The sequence continues at coordinate 1,707,767 of NZ_LT840184.1, forward strand.
TTTATGATGAAGAAAATCATGATGTGGCTTGGGACGATCTGGCGACAACGACTCGTTATTCTGTTCGTTTCCTTGATAATGTTATTGATACCACTCCGTATCATTTCCCGGAAAATGAAGCCAATCAGAAAAAAGAACGCCGTGTAGGACTGGGTACGATGGGTCTTGCAGAGCTTATGATCAAGCTGAATATCCGTTACGGAAGTCCGGAATCGCTGGAATTCCTGGATAAGTTGTACGGGTTTATCGCTCGTGAAGCATACCTGGCATCTGCGGATATCGCTGAAGAGAAGGGTTCCTTCAAAGCGTTTGATGCAGAGCTTTACCTGCAAAGCGGATTTATGAAAAATATGTCCGAAACGTTCCCAGAGGTAGAAGAAGCGGTGCGCTCAAAAGGCGCGCGTAACGTAACGGTGATCACTCAAGCGCCAACAGGCAGCACAGGTACAATGGTTGGCACATCTACCGGTATCGAACCGTACTTCGCCTTTAAATACTTCCGTCAAAGCCGTCTTGGCTTCGATGAGCAGTTCGTACCGATTGCACAGGATTGGCTCGACAGCCATCCAGGCGAGAATCTGCCGGATTATTTCGTAACGGCGATGGATCTGTCCGCTGAGGATCATATCCGTGCACAAGCTGTTATTCAGCGCTGGGTGGACAGCTCGATTTCGAAGACAGCGAACTGCCCGGCTGATTTCACCGTGGAAGAGACGGAACGTCTGTATGAGCTGGCCTTCGATCTGGGCTGTAAAGGTGTAACGATCTATCGTGACGGCAGCCGTGATGTTCAAGTATTGCAGACGGAGAAGAAGGAAGAGAAAGCAGAAGCTCCTGCTATTGCACCAGAAAGTGTTGTACAGGTGAATGAGTCCGCGAGCACTGCGGTAAGTGCAGCACCTACTGTTTCCAGCAAGAGTGGTTTGGATAAGCAGTACAAGAGTCGTCCGCAAATACTGCGCGGTGCGACTTACAAGATCAATACGCCGTTCGGTATGGCGTACATCACGATCAATGATTTGAACGGTACACCGGGAGAAATCTTCCTGAACGTGGGTAAAGCCGGTTCGGATGTGTTCGCTATGGCTGAAGCATTGGGTCGCGTGTGCTCCCTGTTCCTGCGTTACGGTGACCATGGCAACAAGGTGGAGCTGCTGATCAAGCATCTCAAAGGCATTGGCGGATCAGGCGCCATCGGCTTCGGCGCGAACCGTGTGGAATCTATTGCGGATGCAGTTGCTAAAGCGTTGGAAACCCATGTGGCAAGCGGAATCCACGATGATCATGAACATGATCCGGCTCCGGTAGCCGCTACGATGGCTCCTGCCGAGCAGTTGGGTGGCCACGGCCAAAGCGGTCATGGTAGCCATGTTGCTACTTCCCGTGACCTGTGCCCGTCCTGCGGTGGTGCTTCGCTGATTAACATCGAAGGCTGCAAAACATGCAGCAACTGCGGTTACAGCAAGTGTTCTTAAGGGGAAAAGGTTAGAGAAGAGCGGTAGGAATTATTTATAGATAATAGGTAAATAGATAGAGATTGATAAGATAATTATCTAAAGATAAATGTCTTCTAGAGATAAAGAATTAAAAGGTTATAGTCAAAGAAATATGAATAAAAGGCTTCGGAGAACGGAGACCTGCAGGTCACAAAAGTGACTTGCGGGTCTCTTTTTTATATTAGAGGGATGTAGTGGTTGGGGATAGCCGGATTGTAAACTTTGCTTGATTTGATGGCATGTACGATAAACCGAAGAAGGTAGGAGGATGGAAATGATCCATTACATATACGCAGGCGGCGGTGGAACAACTGATCCGACACTTCTCTGAAGTGAAGTTACATGTAAGTTCACTTTTGAAGCAGGAAGGGGAGTTTTTTTGTGAGTGGATTAAGACAAGGCAGAGTAGTGAGGTAGATATGCGTGAGCTGGATTTGATTGAAGTTAATTTGTTTAATCCCGAGCAAGAGAGAAAATTGAAAGAACAATTAACGCTGCGGGGATATAGCTCCAAGACAATCAAAGCTTACTTGGGACACATCCGGCGATACGGTGAGGAACGAAAGGTGCGCAGGTGGGGCTATTTCACTCTAAGATACAGTAGACCCAAAAAAGAGAATAAGCTGCCAGACGTATTGTCATTAGAGGAAGTAAGACTGATTCTATCCCAGGTACCCAATATGAAGCACAGAGCCATCCTATACTTAACCTATTCCTCCGGATTACGTGTGGGTGAAGTTGTACGCTTAATACCATCAGATATTGATGTCGCAAGGCGTGTTGTTAAAGTGCGCCAAGGCAAGGGACGGAAAGATCGATATACGATCTTATCCGATACAGCGTATCAACTGCTTCAACAATATATGGAGTTGTATAAACCGAAGAAATGGCTTTTCCCGGGCCAGTCGCTAGGAAGTCACGATCTGTGCAGAAGGTGTTCGAACAAGCGCTAAACCGGTCCAATGTAGCGAAAAAGGTGAGCATTCATGTACTCAGACATTCTTTTGCCACGCATTTACAGGAAGGCGGTACGGCTCTCAGATATACAAGTGTTACTCGGACATCAAAACAGCCGAACTACAGAGCGATATACTCATGTATCTGTGAAAGATGCTAGGCGGATTAAGAGTACGTTAGATTATTGAAAGCGGGGTATTACGGAGGGGGAGTTCGTAAATATCCTGATGAATGGAGTGTTTACGAAGTACGGGAATACGCGTAGTATGGAAGTATTCACGAAGTTCGTAGATAAGACGTTAGCTGAAACCGATGTAGAGCATAAGAAAGAAGGGAAACAAAAATGACAGAATCTATTCTCGTAGAACCGTCAATTAATTACAAAGATGAATACATAGAAATGATTAGAGAGTGGGGAAGAATCCGGAGAGATGATGGTTCCGTTTGTCCTAAAATTTGACTGTGGTGATTTTGATTTGCTGATACAAGAATTGAATAATCTAAGAGACGTCCCAAGAGAAGATAGTACGAAAGTAAACAGTTCTACTTTCTGGCTAGTGGATAGAAACAAGAAAATCATAGGTGTTGTAAATATAAGACACAAACTTAATAATGCCCTCCTTTTTAGAGGTGGCCATATTGGATATGGGATACGACCAAGTGAACGTAGGAAAGGAAATGCAACAGAAATATTAAGACAAGCGTTAATAAAGGCCAAAGAATTAGGAATATATAAAGCCCTAATTACATGTGATAAGGACAACATCGGATCCGTAAAAACCATAACAAATAATGGAGGGACTCTAGATTCCGAAGAAGTTGTCAATGGAATTGAAATACAGAGATACTGGATTGAAATACCTAAGGATCATTGAATGTTGTTCGAAGAAGACACCGGCATCAGCTAACACCATATTCACACTTCGGGCCATTCAGCCCTCGGTCCGCGCGAGGCATTTTGGAGAAGTGGATTCAGCGGACACATCCGCACCGACTAACTGCGCAAGCGCAGCCGGCAGCTTCGCTGCCTTAAGTCGGTGGGACGTCGTGAATACAAGAACGTTATATGAAACCGATGCAATGATAATAAAGACTTAAAGGATGTGTCTCAATGCCACGACTTATTGGTGATCGAATAATTTTAAGAGAGTATTGCAAGGAAGATTTAAAGTTTATGAGACAATGGTGTAATGATCCGGAAATCGTTGATAATCTATCAGATATATTCTTATTTCCGCATACAGTAAATGGAACAGAACAATATTTAAATTCAATACTTGAAGGGAATACAGAGCAGAAAGGATTTGTAATTGCACACAAAGATACTGAGGAGTACATTGGACAAATTGATTTATTTAGAATTGATTGGAAGAATAGATCAACTGAACTTGGAATAGTGATTGGAATTAAAGAGTACCTTGGCAATGGATATGGCACTGAAGCAATAAAAATACTACAGGATTTTGTGTTTAATAGATTAAATTTAAATCGATTACAGCTGGAAGTACATGATTTTAATGAAAGAGCTTATAGATGTTATTTAAAGTGTGGATTCAAAGAAGAAGGAAGATTAAGAGAGAAGAATTTTGTTAATGGACGATATTCAGATACGATCTATATGAGCATATTGAAAAGAGAATATGAAGAATTAAATAAGCAGTAATCTTGTAAGTTATTCTAAGAAGGCATCGGCATCATATAAGACCGTGTTCCTGCTTCGCGGCATCCGCCGCTCGGTCTACCAGAGGAATCTCAGAAAGCAGAGTCAGGCAGACTCATCGATTCCCCTAAGATAAGAGTTATCTAATGGGAATGGACGTCAGGAACACAACAACGTTATGCGAAACCAGTGCGAGAAAGGAAAAAACAAAATTGATTACTCTAAGACTGACTAAAGATTTACTGAAAGATATGAAAACAACTTCACTTGAAGAGATTATTGTGCCTCCGCTTTTAAGTTGGCATGTAAATATCTATAACTTAAACAAACGAAAACACATCGTCTTTGTGAATGATTTGACTAGATTAACTGTAATTGTTGATGGAATAAGAACAGGGCAATTAAAACGATTGAAAGAGAAATTCATTTTGACTCTTCGGGAGTACTTACTCCGAGAGGGAGTTAAAGAAAATTTGATCAATACATATTTAGAATATGGCTCGGAAATAGTTATTTTAAAGACAAATAATAGAAGCGTACTAGGAACGATGAAGGAAGTAACGTTTTTTACCGAAGATGATTTTAATGATAATATTGAACGATTGAAGTGGTTGAATAGATTAATTCATAAGCCAATAGATTACAAGGAACCAATATATTTCTTTAAAGAATTAATCAAAGATCATAAGAACTACAACACAGTGTGAATGTAATACAGGAAGGCACTATCATCGCATAACACCATGTTCACGCGTCGGAGCATTCGTCCCTCGGTCCGAGAGAAGTTAGATGAAGTTTCGAAGAGGCATTTCAGCAGCAGGATGCAAATTCATCGGACATATCCGCACCACCTAACCGCATCGCGACCAGTCGCATGCGCTCCAAGCGTTCTTATAGATTGTTCATATTGCTCTTGTTTTTTATTTAAAAGTTTTATTATCAGCATCCCTTTCATATAACGTTGTTGTGTTCACGATGTATGTGTAAATAAAGGTAAAATATAACTACAATTGAATCTTGGGTGGGCATGGTTTTCCTTCGAAAGGAGGTGAAGCCATGGAAGTGAAAGATGCATTAACGATTATGTTCCTTTTTGGAACGTTCATTCTTGCTCTTTTAACATACATCAATAATAACTACAAGAAAAAGTAAAACCCACCCTAAGATTGGAAGCCGAAGGTGGGTTTTAATCCTTTTATGACCTAGAAGGGATAACCATCCAAGCCAATTGTACTGACCAAGTGTTAGCGCACTTGGTCTTTATTAAATATATACTATCATATTAGAAAAGATGAATCAAAGCATGGAATAAATAAAGGAAGATCGAAAATAAATTGAAAAGATTTATACATGAAGATTGAAAGTGACTCAAAGATGGCATCCCCATCATATAACAATACATCTACGCTACGGGGCATTCGCCCCTTGGTTGTCAGGAGTTAAGCGCAGAAGCCTGTTCAGACGACACACGACCCGGCCTAAGATAAGAGCTATCTAAGGCCCGGTCGTCTCGTAGATGCGGGAACGTTATCCGAAACCACCTTATTTAAAAACCAAGGAGATTAAAAGTATGATATGGGAGTCATCCTACTGGAAAGATGATCTATTGGCACTTTCAGAGAAGATCAATAATAAGTATCGAAAAGTAATTTTCTCTGATGAAACAGCGGTAGAATTTGAGAAAGATATAATGTTAGCCCTGTATTCTGTTCGGAAACTAGAGGAAGCAAGCAAGCTTTCTTCAAGTACAAAAGGAATTCAATTAGAAGTAAAATCATATAAAAACCTAAAAAATGTTACAAAATTGAACTGGCATAAAATTGATGAATTATTTGATTTAGATAATCCCAAAATTGAGAAGTTGAGCGCGGATAAATTATATAATCAAATCATTCACAGCTATATTTTTCTGATCTCAACTGATGAAACAGGCGTGATTGATGGTTATTTCTTTTGTTCAGATCGAATGCGCAATAGAAAACTATATTATATAGAATTGATGGAGCTAGAAAGATTCATTTCAATTGTAGGAAACGATTATCCAACTAAAGAAATTTTTGATTTTGATGAGTCAATACAAGATTATAGAATCTATTCAGAAACAAAGAAATAATAAATAATAACATGAGTTTTTTCGAAGAAGAGGTGGCATCGGATAACACAGTATCTACGCTGCGGGCGTTGCCCTTGGTTCGCAAGTAGTGATAATCGGAGAAGTTGAATCAACTCACAACCCTGCGAGGCTAAGTCCGTCGGACCCGGTCGCTGACGCTCCCTTAAGCCTCTCGGGTTCGCAGATACAAAAACGTTAACTGAAATTGCTGCAAATAAAGTATGAAAGGATTAGCTTAGATGCAAAACAAAAACACATGGCCTATTTCCACACCAGATCAATATAACATGGATCAGGAATACATTGAGAAACTAGAAAAAGCTGTAAAGTAAACAAAGGTGAAGAGTTGTCTGATTTTAAGAGAAGGTGCATTAGTCTATCAATATTACAAAAGCAATAAAATTAGAGATAACCTTCAGCGGATTAATTCATGTACCAAAAGTATCATTTCCATACTAATAGGGATTGCGATAAAGGAAGGATTTATACCTTCGGTTAATATGACTATGGAACATTATTTTCCTGATATAGTGAACAATCAAGCAGACTCACGGAAGAAAGACATTACTATTGAACACATTCTGACGATGAGCGTTGAGTTGGATTGGCCGGAGTTCGGTGAATGGAACTATATGCCTCCAATGTTTACCCACGATGTAGTAAAGTTTGTATTCGATAGGGAACTAGTTAACGATCCGGGAACACGAATGAACTATAACTCGGGGTGTTCTCATGTGCTTTCCGCGATTTTAACTAAAGCAACCGGCATGAAAACTTCCGACTTTGCAGAACAGTATTTATTTAATCCGTTAGGTATAGATAAGGATTATCTGTGGTTCGAGGATGCCAAAGGCATTAGTTATGGTTCAGATGGTCTTCGGCTTCTCCCGTATGATTTAGCCAAAATTGGTCAGTTGTACTTGCAGAAAGGTATCTGGAAAGGAAATCAGATCGTACCTTCAGAATGGGTCAGGAAGTCTACGGAGCCTTACTTATTAACCTATGAATATATTGGTCATTATGCTTCTCATTGGTGGGTAGCTAAGCTAGATCCCGATCAGAAAGATTTTTCTTTGAATAACAGAATGTTTTTTGCAATGGGAAGGAACGGACAATTTATTATTGTCATTCCAAGTTTGCAAACTGTAGTCGTGTTTACAAGTGCGCTGGATAATACTGTAAAACCTTTGGGTTTTGTACGTGAATACATTGTTAAATCGATGGTTAACTAAATCGTAAAAAAGCAGAAAAATAAGGGTTGTCAAAAACAAACAAGTATGTTGGAAAGTTAGTCAGAGAAGGCAGGAACATCAGTTAACACCGTATCTAAGCTGCGGTCTTTGTCCTTGGTTCGCAAGAAGCGGTAAGCAGAGAAGTTGAACCAGCGAACAACCCTGCGAGGCTAAGTCCGTCGGACCCGGTCGCATACGCTCCCTTAAGCCTCTCGGGTTCGTAGATACAAGAACGTTAACTGAAATTGCTGTAAAGAATAAAAGCATATCAAAACCTGTATTAAGGATGATGGATGTGTATATTGTCAAAGCATCAAATCAGAAATATCAATGGATATCAGGAATATTCAAAGAAGAAAAAGAAGTTCAAAAATACATGTGTACGATACCAAAGGACTTGAAAAGCCACCAGTTAATAATCGAACTTCAGAACACGAATTATCCATTTTACATTATTGAAAGAGAGAATGAATTTGAATACATAGAAGTACAAGAATTGTTACAAATGATTGATGGAATTGAGTTAACAGAAGAAGAGAATAGAGTTTATTTTAATATTTACATAATAGAATCGGATTATAAGCCTAAAAAGCCAGGGACAGATTATATGGGGGTAATTAAGCACGAGCATGTAACGAATGATTTTATAGGATGGTACAAGAGAAAAGGAAAGAGCTGTTTAATACAAAGAGGAATCTTGTAAGTATTTTCAGTGATGCCCACAACATCAGTTAACACCGTATCTACGCTGTGGGCTCTGCCCTTGGTTCGCAAGAAGCGGTAAACAGAGAAGTGGTTTCAGCTCACAACCCTGTGAGGCTAAGTCCGTCGGACCCGGTCGTTGGCACTCCCTTAAGCCTCTGGGGTTCGCAGATGGCAAGAACGTTATGAGAAAGTGATGTATTTATAAAACATTGTATAGTGGGAGATTATTCTAGATGATTCGAAATACAGTAAGAGCACTGATTATTCAGGATGATAAGCTTTTATTAATTAAGAAAAAGAGACCGAATATTGGTCTTTATTATGCACTACCTGGAGGAGCTCAAGAATCGAACGAAACATTAGAACAGGCACTAATTCGTGAATGTATAGAAGAACTAGGTATTGAAATATCGAGTAGTAATTTAATTTGTGTAAGGGAATACATATCTCGCAATCATGAATACTCTTTCATTATGAAGGAAGTTCATTCTATTGATTTTATTTATGAGTGCAACACTCAATTCCTTAATAATGAATTAAGAAGCTTACAAGCTGATATTGGACAGGTCGGGATTGAATGGTTACCAATTAATGAAATTAAGAAGACAGTATATGAATCAGAAGAATCATTAAAGTCATATAAATTCCCTAGAACAACCTATGAATTCTTTAAAGAATATTTTTCAGATCAATTAATAAAACCATATTCTGGTAAGATATTTGAGAGTATCCCATAGAAGACATCACCATCTCATAAACCAGCTAATCAAAGTCAACTCTATCAATAAAATAACTTCGTTTATTAAAAGTAAGATACCTAAATAGACCTACCCAGAAGAGTAGATATCACTGGAAGTTAATTACCAATTCAGGGGTTTAACCAGCTTGAAAAGCTCTACCAGAGTTCCACATTCCAAAAATAATGCGTAAAAGCTTGTGAGAAGTTGCAACAATTGCGACTTTGCCGGTTTGCCTTCGTTTCGTTTTTGCTGATAAAATTGAAAGAGAGTCGAATTTCTTGGTCCATGAATTTGTTTGGAGATGGCTGCGACAGTGGCCTGATAAAGAGCAGTTCGTAGGTACTGAGAGCCTCGTTTAGATATTCGATTCTTCTTCGATTTGAAGGTTCCCGATTCGTGAACAGCTGAGTCAAGCCCGGCAAAAGCTGCTAGTTGTTTCACGGAGGGGAACCTTTTTATATCTCCGATTTCAGCGATTAACATGGCTGCTGTTAATGGACCAATGCCTGAAATGTTTCGAAGAAGATGGTAGAGGTTTTGAATAGTTTCCTGTGGCTTTGAGGACAAACTTTAGGCTCCTGATCCGTGACATGCAAGAGTCGGTGAAGATCATCATTTGAATGGATGAATGAAAAAGGCTTGTAGAAACATTCGTTATAGGAAAGAAAAGCAGCAGCAACACTTTTACCTTTAGCAACATCGATACTAAGAACAGGTTGATTCATATAATCTCCTTGAAATAACCGGGGCAAGCACTTTCGCTCTCCACAGGTTGGCACGGTGATACGGGTTCTAGACTAAGGCCAGCTGAATCAGGGTATGAACAAAAGGCTAGGGATTACAACACTTTATGCGACAGGATCTATGTCCTAACAATGCATACGTTTTTCAGCCCGGTGTTTTCTCCAGTATAAAGAAAAAGTTCATCCCCGAACCAGTCGGGTATGAACTGAGAATACCAACATTGCATTAACGCATCGGTCGGCTGCTACCGACCTCGGTCCGCAAGAGGCATTTCGGGGAAGGGATTTCAGCGGACAACCCTGCACCGACTAAGCACAGTCGCGACCGGCCTGTCGGCCTTAAGTCGGTGAGGGTTCGTGAATGCCTGAACGTGTTATCGGAAATATCTGCAAAGAAATGAGTGAAAACATGAGGGTTTGTAGCTTTTGTAAGCAAGAACAGCAGGAAGTATTAACAAAGGAACATGTATTTCCAAATTTTTTGTATAAAAAATACCCTGACTATAAATTCGGATTTAATGGGGGGACAGGAAAACATACATTTTCAATGGATCAAGTCAAAGATGTATGTAAGAATTGTAATAATGTAATTCTATCCAATCTAGATAATTATGTGAAACAACTTTGTGATAAGTATTTTGGAAAATTTATTTTTAATGAACCTGTTGAGTTCCAATATGATTATCACCTGTTATTGAGATGGATTTTAAAAGTTTCTTACAATGCAGCCCGGGCCTATAAAACTCCTTATCATGAATTCGAAAGATATTTACCATATATAATGGGGCAACAAGATAAACCGCAACCCTTTACTTTACTATTAGGAAATGTTATGAAAACTAGTGAATATAATGGTGAATTATTTACACCTAATATATTTGCGGCTTCATATCTATTCCCTCTCAATGGTGAAAGAGGACCAGATTTATTCAGAATGGTTTATATTCGGTCATATGCCTTCATAGTAATGGGGTGGACAGAGGATGTAAATGTATTTGAACGTCAAAGACAGCTTGATAACTATATTAAACAATTTGGCGCAAGTGTTATTGATGAACAGAAAAACTTTTACCTGTTTAATCCTTCTCAATCTAAATTTGACTATCTTGCCTATAGAAGCCTTCAAACAAAAATTGATCCAAGGAGAAGAATAACAAAAGATGAGTTAAACTATTTCACAAGCAAACATAATAAATTGAGAGAAATACCATATATTGAGTGAGTGTTTGCAAGAAGGCAGATACATCCGATAACATTACATTCACGCTGCGGCGCCTGCCGGCCCCTTGGTCTGTAGAAGCTAAGGCGAGGAAGTTACAGCTGCAGACAACCCTGCGAGGCTAAGTCTGGCGACCCGGCGTTGGAGCGCCATAAGCCCCTCGGGTTCGTGAATGCGGAAACGTTATCCGAAATAATTGCAACACCATAAAACAGGATTCTGACTAAAGTTAGTAGACGTCTTTAGTAAATTAAACATGTACTTTATATACTATGGGGGATTTAAGTTGATTAATACTTTCATTAAAAAAATAGAAACTTCTGGATGGAAATACGAAGAAGTGTTCGATGAAGAAAAAGGCATAAAGAGAATTGAATTTTATGTACCAAAAGAACGGGAACATGAAAAACTGTCTATTACAGGTAATAACAGTTATCTTGGTAGGTTTATAAACAGTGAATTTTTTAGCTATAGATATATTAAAGGTTTTGAAGGGATTTGGTCACACATGCAAGGTAAAGTTGAATGCGAATTGACATTTAACACTTTGCATCAATTTGCTGGATTAAAAGCACTTGAACAATTTATTAAAGTGAGGGATGGAGAAACTGTATTAGATCAAGAAGAATGTAGTGATGAAATTGAAGATGGTGATATTCGTCTCGAACAAGAGACAAATAGTAGCAGAAAAATAGTATTTCGAGATAATAATATTGTGGTTAGCATTGGGAAGTGCAGTCTAGAGTTTGCTTTATTTGCTTCTAGAAAGAGTATGATTTTTGACGTTGAACGATTTATGAATAGAGTATTTACACTTCAAATTGAAGGAATAAGCATTGATTCGCATGATAAAGCTTTTAATTATTTATTGAAAGTCTCTAATTCATTATTTTTCCAGCTTAATGAACTCTTTAATTATCCAATGATTTTAAACAGCGAAAGGCCAAATCGAAGGGATAGAAGTAGAAATAGCTTGCCTGATAAATTAAGTATTGATGTTCCTGTTTTGAAGTATGAATATGACAATGAACCAATGAGCATTTATTTATATGGCAAGAACTCATCAGATTTACCTTTGTTTCAATATTTAAGCATTTATCAAAGTATTGAATATTATTTTCCCGTATATTCAAATTTAGATGCAAAACAAAAAATAAAAAGATTATTAAAAGATCCAAATTTTGACCCAAATAATGATTCCCATATTACGAAACTTGTATCATCAATTAAAGTTACAAGATCCGGGGAAGTTATTGATGAAAGGGGACAGTTCAAAGCTACAGTTAAAGGATGTCTTGAAGAGAATGATCTAAGAGACTTTATATACTCAGACATAGGAAGAAAAGAGTACTACGAGAAAAACCTTGGTAAGAAACTATCGCCTTGTCAGATTAATGTAAAAACAAAAAGTAATGATATCATTAATGAAATATGTGAACGTCTTTATGATATAAGGAATAGGATTGTTCATAAGAAAGTGACTGGTCAAGAAGGAGATATCATTTTGCCATACTCATCAGAAGTACAACATATCAAATACGACATACAATTACTTGAGTATATTGCAAGAAATGTTCTAATTGACAATAGCCGAGCATTAATCTTTTAGAGTTAAGCTACACGTGAAATTTTTTACGTGTAGATTTTTATAAGCAAAGAATAGATAGAAGAATCAAAGAAGGCAATTAATTCGGATAACTATGTATTCACGCTGCATCGCTGGCGCTCCTTGGTCCGGATCGAAGTGAAGAAGCCAGGAAGCAGAATCAGCCGGACAACCACTGCGAGCCTAAGTCTAGCGACCCGTTCGCTGTGCTCACTTAAGGTTCTCGGGTTCGAGAATACAAGAACGTTATGTGAAACCTCGGAGAAATTTATAAAGTATTTTTAAAGTGGAGTGAATCCAAGATGAGTATGAATAGTAAAGAGTATTATTTTAAGGATCTAGAAGAAATAATCACAGATCCAATTTTAATTGGTAGCTCGGAAGACGAATTAAATGAAGAGATTGATAACAACATGTGGCGAATTTCTTTCGATGCAGAACTTAAAAAAGTATAGACTGTAAATGACTATAAAAATTTTTTTAATAGAGTAATCCAGAATAGACGAGAACAAATAATAGGTTCCACTTCGAATCATGGAATGATTTTTTATTTGTGGTTTGACCAGTTGGCATGTCAGATAAGGTTTAATTTAATATCTGTTTTACATAAGAAACTTCCATTTCAATGTGATGTTGAGATAGTAGAGCATATGGATGACATAATATTAACTTTTTTGAATTCTCCATTCCATGATGGGATACCTATTGAAGGATACAATGATAATATAGAAGAAGAATTCAAACCTTATATATTAAAGGGTCTATCAAACAATATTAAATAAAGATTGAAGAATATGTTGAATAAGAACTAATTAAGAATTATACATGCAATTCGAAGATGTCTGAGGCATCACATAACACCGTTTTCCAGCATCGCGACGTTCGTCGCTCGGTCCGCCTGAACCAGAAGAAGCGTTGGTGAATCCAAAGATGATTGAGAAAGAATAGGTTACGGAAATGTTGATCGAGGGTTGTCCTTCTTATAAGGAACACCGTATTCCGCTGCGGGCTGACGCCCTTGGTCTGCAGAAGTATTTTCGGGTAGTTGAATCAGCAGACAGCCAGCCCTAACCCTGCACTGGCTAGTCCGGCGGACCTGTTCGCTAACACTCACTTAAAGCCAGTGAGGATTCGTGAATACGAGAACGTTATAAGAAATCCCCGCAAAATAGAATATAAATGTCTGAGGTGTGATAAGTTTGCAAAGAATTCGCAGAAAGAAAGAAATAGAAGGAACTACAGTTCCTGGCATCATAAATAATGGTGGCCATTATTTCTATATTAACGTTGATATCTATGAAGACGGCATGTCAAATTGTTGGGAACTTGTGGATTTGAAAGGACTCAAAGTAAAAATCAATTCTGGTTGGTTGACACCGACAGTTCCTACAGGCGAAACTCTATCGGTTCATGGGTTAGGGGAGTATAAAATTGAGTCTGCTATTTGGAATTTTAATAAGAAAACATATTACCAATTTATTGAGAACAGAATAAAAATACTGAATCCTGAATTTAAAAATATATATACGATCACAAAGTCAGAAAAAAAGTTGTTTGAGACTAGAAAGATCTTAAATTCGCCAACAGCTGTTGATTTTTATGTTGTGCGTGAAATGTTCTACGAAACGATTGAAGGAGAAGGCTATTTCATTTTCATGAGATATAATGAAACAAATTATTTGGTTAATTTAGTGATTTATGAAAATGGTTTAGTTGGTATTTACAATTCTAGTTTCGAAAAAATATATCAACTAGAAGAAGTTGTTGAATTGTTTAATAACAGAATATTGTTCACTGAATTTAATCATCCAACAGAAGTTTTTATTTCAGAATTAGGTCAGGTTACCTTTTCAGAAGTGTTGTTTGCATCAAACTTAGATGAAAAACTAAAAGAACTCTTAGACATGTATACACAAATAAAAGGAGACAAAACAACATTAGAAATTTGTAGAGAAGCGTACTTTAACTATCTCGCTAATCCAAGTGAGTTCAATAGAGCATCTCTAAAGGAAAAATATGAACTAGTCCCTGAACACGAACGAATGTATTTAGGAGATATGGATTCTAAAGATTTGGATTATCAAAGAATTATTTATAGATCAAAAGAGAAACGTGAAGTATAAATATTCCAAGAAGGCGGGGACATCTTATAACATCATATTCAGGCTTCGGAGCCTAGCTACTCCTCGGTCCGCGAGAAGCGATCGGCAGGGAAGCAGATTCAGCGGACACATCCGCACCGACTTAAGGCACCTGATGGTGACCTAAGTCGGTGGGACGTCGTGAATACAGGAACGTTATATGCAATACAACGACAAACCTTAAAAAACAAAAAAGGAAACAGAAGATGAAAAATATCAAAGAAAAAATTTTGGACGAAGTGACTGCTGGAGAAGGTTCATTTTTAATTGAAATAAGAATTGAACTGAATTGGGATCATTATAAGTTTCAAAATCTTTTATTATTGTTGAACGAATTCTTAAAAACAAATGAAGCAGGAGATTACTTGGAACGGGAGCTATCTGCAGGGATTTGGTACGTTACAAACTTCATCCCCCATTGGACATCACATGAGAGTTTTCGAAAAAGTAATAACTATTCAGAAGAATATTATAGATCAGCATATGAATTACTTGAATTTATTGCATCTTGGTACTTTATGGGGCATTGTCCTTTTATAGGTGATGATATGAATTCAGAAATAATGAAGCTAAGGGAATTAATATAAGGCTTTTTTGTATTTCATAGAAGCCGTAGTACTGCACATAACAGCGTATTCACGCTGCGGGCCTGACGGCCCTTGGTCGTCAAGAGGCATTTTGGGGAAGTGCATTCTGGCGACAACCCTGCACTGGCTAAGTCCGTCGGACCCGGCGCTATGCGCCTTAAGCCAGTGAGGGTTCGTGAATACAACAACGTTATATGCAATCGAGAGGACCTGCATAACTATTTTTTACCAATTACTAGGGTTTGTGGTATTTTTGCATGAATACTTAACAGACTAATCAAGACCATGAGCAGTTAGATTGTTTAAGACATAAAAGCCTTACACGCAGATTAGACATATATATTATTGGAGGAGTTTTTATTAATAATTTTAAGGCTCTACTAATACATCTAGTAATTTGCTTATTATCTATTCCTATATATTCTCTTAAGGTGGAATTTAGCATAGTCAGTGCTTCTATTATTCTAGTGGTAATAAGCGTTCTTTATTCTCTTTTTGGTTACTTTTTCCCACTAATAGATTATCGTAATTCTATAAAAAATCTTTTTTCTGTTTCTTTTGTTTCACTATTAGGATTTGTAGTATGGTTACTCTGTTTAGGATTGGATGATGGCTCATTCTTATCATATTTAGTATGGGTAATTTATTATTTCTACCAATATTCAAACTTTATCCCAATTTTAAAGATATACGAATATTTTACATTATCGGAGTTTCTCTATAGTCCACCAAAAGCAATTATCATAGCATCACTTATCCCATCTCTATCTATTTGGTTAGGAATGGTTATAAAGATAAAACTAAAGGAATACGAAAAATTTGAAGGAGACAAGTAAAAGAAAGGATGACAAGAGCGGACAAGACTATAAATCATAGAAAGACTATAAACACGATAAAGTCCGAACCTCTATAAAGATGAATAAGACTATAAAGATTGAAGACATTTGATTAGATAAGTCTATGAAGACTCGACAGCATATAACATAACTTTACGCTGCGGTCCGGCTTTGCCATCCCTTGATCCCGTAAGTTAAGAAGCAAGGAAGCGTATGCCGGGACACACCGACTACGTCGGGCGTCGTAAATGCAGAACGTTATGTGCAATACCCTAGGTCGCAAAAACCATCAGAGGACGTGGAAACATATGAACAACTTAAGATTAGTAAAGCCTCAAATAGAGTTTAAAAATGAGTATTTATCATTTTATCAAGAATGGAAAGAATCTTGTGAGGATATGGTTCCTTGGGTCATAAGTATGGATCCAAGTGATTTTCAAGGGATGTTGAAGTCACTGTCTAATAATGAGGAGGGTGTTGGCTTACCCGAAGGTTGGGTCTCAGATTCAACGTTTTGGTTGGTCGATAAACATAATAGAGTATTAGGTGCGGTTAACATTAGACATCAATTAACCGAACATTTGTATAATGCTGGTGGGCATATAGGTCATGGTATCCGCCCGTCAGAGAGATTCAAAGGCTATGCGACAAAACTATTGGAACTGTCCTTGGTTGAGGCCAAGAAACTAGGAACAAAAGATGTATTAGTTGTCTGTGATGCTTGTAATGTGGGATCTGAAAGAGCCATTATTAAGAACGGTGGGAAGTCCGATACAGATTACATAGAAGAAGATGGAAACGTAATTAAGAGATATTGGATTAAGAATACTTGAAGCTAGTTTAAAGAAGAGGATACAGCGCATAGAGAAGCGGAATCAGGCAGACAACCCTGCGAGGCTAAGTCCGTCGGATCCGGCGCGGTGCGCCTTAAGCTCTCGGGTTCGTAAATACAGGAACGTTATACGCAATTACTGCATGCATCAAAAACCTAAAATGACAAAGGATGATACGAGTGCTCGGGTTACCTAAAGGTCAGGTTTTCCTCGTTCCTTGGACTGAACAATGGGAAATTGAATTTAAAGAAGAAGAGAAAAAAATAAGGTTCGAAATAAATGACAGCATCTTGGCTATTCATCACATTGGGAGTACCGCGATAAAGGGGTTAAGTGCAAAACCCATAATAGACATTGCAATAGAAATAAAATCATTTGAAGAGGGGATTAGATGTGTACCTGGATTAGAGAAGATTGGATACTCTTACAAAGGAACTGATGTATTACCTGATCGCCATTATTTTAATAAAGGGGAACCAAGAACGCATCAAATTCATATGTATCAGACCGGAAGCGAATATCTATATAAGCAACTGACGTTGAGAGATTATTTAAGAACAAATGAAAACGCAAGAAAAAAATATCAAGAACTAAAAGAAAAATTAACAAAGGAACACTCAATGAATAAGTTTGATTATGCTGATTC